>CAZZYY010000001.1:0-20259 GCA_964658475.1 uncultured Candidatus Methylacidiphilales bacterium
AACGAGCCGTGAACGGCGGCGAGTGCGAAATTCTTCAGCTCGTCGGTGACAAAGAGGTGAAGGTTAAAAACGCCGTCGGGCCCAAGCTTCAAAATGGAATCGCAACTTTGACCGTCGAACTTCCCGATGGGTCGAAGGAACACGACCTCTTTGATTACGTGATCCGCGTTAATGATCCGACTCTAGACCAGCCTTTTGAAAATCGGATTCACCTAAAAGTCAAAGGCCCATCTGAGCCACACGTCCCACCTCGACCAGGCGTACGTAAAGACCCGCCGTCGAAAACTTCGGGACAGGAGCGAGAAATTCCCATGGGGATCGCTCTACCAAACATCATCCCTGTTTATGAGAAAGATTGGGCTGATCGGGGCTTTGATAAGTACAGCGCACTAGCGGTCATCACGGACGAAACCTCGACGAAGGATGGCGACAAAGATGTCTACGACTTTTACGTCAACATGGACAACATGTACCTGAAAACCGAAGAAAAAGCGTCTGGTGAACCGGCTACGCTGCTAGCCTCTCGATTCAAATACAGCCTGGTACTACTTGGTCTTGCGCTTCTCCATGAAGATAGCAAAAAGTCCGCTGAGAAACCGGAAGAGGAAGAAAAGGAAGACGATTCAATGGAAGATACCATTGAGTCACGGATAAAATCGTTCACCCGAGCCATCGCTCCGGTCTTGCTCCCAATGATTTCTTCCCTTGCAGCGTTAGACCCCGAAGAAACGGAGTCCACGGCCGACACTTCAGCTGAAGACGTTTAATTCACGATGGCCAGGGCGGCGATCGTTAGGAGTATGGATCAGAAGAACCTCTTGGTTCGCGGCAGTTCGCTTTTGATCGTTCGCATACCAACGCCGTCCTGGTACGTTTCGCCAAATTCTGCCGTCTTTCGACAAGTAGTTTAAGCCGCATGCAGGCAAAAGTTCCTTGAATCCTGCGCGAGCCATTCTTTCGAGGTATTGAGGGAGCTGCCACTCCGGCTTGGAGAATGCGACCAGCTGGAACACCAGTGCGTCGCTGGCCAGAAGTTTTCGCACTGCTGCAAAGGAGGCCTCAAGGCGCTCGAAATAAGTGGTAAGCTCGGGCTGGCTTCTTGGGCCCATCGAGTAATAGGACTCACCAGCGCCGTCTCGAGTAGCCGCCAGCCAAAAGGGCAACGGAGTCTCTCGACGACCTTTTACCTGCCAGCGGTGGTACAAAACGTGAACCCCAGGATAGGGAGGCGACGTAACGACGAGCTTGGCCGGTAACCACGTTTTCGGTATGCGCTGATCAAAATGACTCTTTTCGCATGCCCTATTGATTATTCGACGACGACCGGAAAGCTTACACCTGGGTATCTCAATCCCTTTCGCTGCTTCAGTAATGAAGGCGTAGTACCGAGGGATCGATTCTGTTGAGAACTTCAGAAAGTACTGTTTGAGCTCAACCCAGCCCGGTTCAAACGTCTTGCAATCCAGAGCCCACTGGCCGACCGCCAGTAACATCAGACGTACAAATCTCTTCTGCCGTTCTTTGCGCAGAAGCAAAGTCTTTTCGATGACGGCATCGAAAAACTGCACCGAAGATAATGGGGCATTATTTTGGTAGTATTCTCGTTCGCTGCATTTGGGAGGCTGAGTAAGCGATGGTGTAAGTTTTTCAATCTGTTCCAACCATCTCATAAGTTCGTTGGTGTCCCGACGTGATAAAGGAGTGGTCTTCACCCGGCTCAAGAACGCCGCCAACGAACTGATATCAAACCCCACAGCTTTTCGTCCATTAGAGATCGCTTCAACAAGCGTTGTCCCACTGCCGCAAAAAGGGTCTATGACGGTGTCTCCAACTTCCGAAAAGTATTTAATGATCTCTCTTGGAAATAGGGGCGTGAACCTCGCTGGGTATTTGTAAAAATCATGAGGCGCAACCCGCACGGAGGTCTGAGTTACCACCGCTTCCGCGACCGCGTCGGCCAACTCAATATAATTGCCGTCCAAAATCTTCATTTGCTGCTCCCTAAGGGATTTCCCAGCTCAAGATAGAGCTGTTTGTCTTCGGCTCGTTCGAGAAGTTTTTGGATCGACCAGTTCACAACGTACTGAAGAGTAAAGCGAGGACGGTGCCCTTCAGCTATCAGCTTTAGACGCTCGTAATCAGCCTCGGTCAATGTGACCGAAAACCTTTTTGGTCGCGTACGTTGGACCGCTTTGCGGGGTGTCATCAAAAGGCAGAATGTGTCACCAACATGCACCAAAGCAAGGTTTTTATGGTGATAGCGAACCGCTACCGTTCGGTACACCTTCCTCTGTTAATGAGCGAAAATAACCGTGGTAGAACTACAACCCCCTGAACTCATCCTTGCGCCTCCAGCAGAAGTGGATACTTCCTGCGAATGCCCTTTTTACCAGCCGTGCAACGGTGCGAGAGGCTGTTTCCCTTGGTGTCCGCTCGCATTGCGGCAGGATTTCCAAGTCCCGCCGATGATCATTTGGAGACTGACTGGATCTGAACGATCTCCTGATTCGGAATGGTCCCGCCACTTTTCTTCGTCCGTGCGCGCGGCAACAGCATGGATGGTGACAGAAAGGCCGCCATTCAGGACGGCGACCTCCTGATAGTCGATAAATCTGCGGCTCCCCAAATGGCGATGTGGTCATCGCCTGTTTAGACGGAGAGTTTACCGTCAAGTGTCTGCGACGAGCAGCCGGTGCGATTTACCTTCTCCGAGAACAAAGACTTCGCTGAAATTCGCATCGAGGAAGGGCAAGAATTTTGCATTTGGGGAGTTGTCACCGCCCGCGTCAGTCAATTTCGATAGGTTCACGAGATGTTCGCCTTAATCGATGCCAATAGCTTCTACTGCTCGTCCGAACGGGTATTCAACCCGTCTCTTCAGGGTAAACCCGTGGTGCTCTCCAACAATGACGGCTGCATCATCGCTCGCACCACAGAAGCAAAGGCCCTGGGGATAGCCTTGCTCTATCGGAAGCCGGGCACTTGGGATACCGGAATCCAAGTCGGTGCGCCTTCGTACCAAGCCAAATCTTCCAAATGGGCGTTCCCAGAAGCGATATAGCCCCGCAACTGATCGATGGAATAAGGGCCAAATTTACTTCCGTCACGCAGTATGAAGATTTCTTTTATAACGGGCTTAGCCGCTAGTAACGGCACCGGAGGGATTGCCTTGGCTGCTTTCTTCTCAGACGGAGCAGAGGTAGTCCCGACTTTGAACGCTAAAGCTTTGAAAGCCTCTTCAAAATATCTTTTTGGACGGTCTCTAGAGACGATGTATTCAACCACATCCCATAGAAACCAGATGAAGAAGAAGCCCGTGCAGAATCCTAGGAGGAACCATATCCATGCCCAAAATCCTAGCGATGCGTTTCCATCGACGCGATAAGATAACACACTGTCTTCGATTGAAAGGTGAACTGTGGCCTTTGTTATAGCGCGTTCAAATAAGGCTTTTAAATTGCCCTTAACAATCACGCCCTTTGGCCCGATTTTTATATCATCTTCATCGTAGTACTTGCTGAGGGCAGCTTTTAGGATCTTTGCTGCCGCCTCAACGGAGATAGCTCCGCTTTTAATTTCACATCTCTCATAAATGGCAAAGTGGGCCATATAAACCGATTTAGGGGGAAGGTTGAGGGGATGTAGCTTGAGGCTTTGACTGAGATAACGCTACTATTAGGGCTGCAACCTGAGGATCTGGCGTGTTTGCGAATACAGATTTTATGCTCTTTGAATCGTCGGTGTCTTTAATGTCTTGTTCGAATGGCTTTCCCGTATCGCTAGCACGGCCTTTCACGGTATAACCGGAATATCCGACTGTGATCCCATTGTCCGTCTGCGAAAGTTCAAATTGGGCGCTGTAGGTCACCTGAAGTCCTGGCATGGCCTTTTCTGCTCCATCGACCCATTCTGGTGGAAGTTTGCTGCCGTCTCCTAAATCGGTATTTTTATACGCGTCCAAATTCACCGACGCATCCGCCTCCACGATCTTTCGACCTTGATCTGTCTCGAAGCTTTTCCACGCGACGTTCTTCAAAAATGAGCAGCCTTCGAGCGCTGGGCCAATCTTGACTGTATTGTCAAACTCAAGTGTCCCGTTTTTGACGGTAGACACGTTGTCATCGTTTGGTGGTTGGGAAGCATCCGAGGGTGTGGAGGTCTCTGGTGCCGGTGCGGCCGCAGGTGTCGCCACCGCTGTGTCTGGAGGTGGATTTGCAGGCGGAGCAGGAGCTGGAGCTGGCGCGGCATCCGCAGTGGCGCTTGCGCTGCTGGGGGATGGAGCGGAAGCCGCCACTGAACCGGAAGAGTTGTCATCTGTAGCGGTCATCGCTTGACCTATAGGGGTAAAGCCTAGAAGGAAAACGCTCAGCGCTATCGAGGGAATGAACAAGGCGGAGAGTAGTAGCCAAGGGCCTTTCTCAGTCGAAAAGTCCTTTGGCTTCCGAACAACAATTGAACGCACCGCTATATCGTGGAATGCCTGGCGCTTCTTATTGAAGTTCCACAAAATATATCCAAGCAAGCTAAGAGGAACAATGCTGAGAATGTGGCGAAGGAATGCCCGAAAAAATCCCAATCTCTCACCCTCTATTGTTCTGGCGATAACTCCAAGCAACATCATTCCTGGTGTTGCCTGAAATCGGGAGCTTAAGAAACAAGCGACGACAGGAGCACACAGGACCCAGCCGATGTACGCTGTTCCATGGTAGTGGGGAAAGAGCCAAACCATTACTGCTATAACCGGTAAGAGGACGATTGGCAGAATGCACATATCGATAATGCCGCCAAATACACGGCGATTCCGGCATTCTACGTCCAATGTTGGCGCTGCCACAGCAGGTATAGCAGCGGTCGGGACTTCCGGGGCGAGGACGGGTATCGGTGGGTTAAGCATTGCCGACACTGTTGACCACTCGGTCATACCTTCGCTCCAAGCAGGCGTCTCGATAGGAATTTCATTGGCCGCCACCAGCTGATGAATCTGGTCCATACTGTAAGGCCCAACCTGCTGGCCATTGATATATAGATAAATTTGCATAGCTAAGCCGTTGGCTATAAAGAGGCAGACAAAGATCGGGATTAAAGCTTATGGCGTTCTCGGGTCAAGGTTATTCCCCTGCGCCTGTTGGTCTGGGACGATGCTGGATGAGGCCAAGGCTGTGGAATTTGAGACCGAGCGCTTTGGGGAGATGCTTTCAGCTCCTGACCCCTGGATTTGTCGTAGCGGAGCGAACAAAATCGAAAGATTAAGACTCCTGAAAACACGCTTGGTTGTCGTTGTTGTGCCTGTTAAGTTTTGATTTCTGGTCCTTCCAGCTTCCATGAATTCCCATTCACCTCGTGAATCCGACAAATCAAGCACACAGCCGCAACCGAAAGCGGACGATGTAATCCCACCGCTTTCATCCGATCATGCTGCACAGCCGACCTTCGAAGTGAGCGTCCCGGTGGAAGGCAATCGCGTCCCTTTAAGCCCAATTCAGTGTAGTTTTCCGGTTTCGGTTGATTCGACCGGCAATATCGAGATCACTGCAAGTCCCGAGACCACCGGTCCTAACCCGCCGTTAAATCAAAAAGGGGCAACGGCGGAAAGCTTGGCGGCGGCAAGCACACAGCCGGAATCGAAAGCGGACGATGTAATTCCACCTCTTTCATCTGATTATGCTGCGCGCTCGGCCAATGATGAGTTTGGCTCGGCGGAAGGCAGTCTTACTCGTTCAAGCTCGATTATGCATGAAGGATCTCCGGTATCGGTTACTTCGACCAGCAATATCGAGACTACCGCAATTCCTGAGACCACTGGGAAAAATCAACCCTTAAGTCGGAGAGGCGTAACAGCGGAAACATTGGCTGCCAATGGCATCCACAGGCCCGATGTGAAGGAATTGGTAGACAAGTACGGCTTTAACGACGGGCCAGGCTTCATAATTCCTTACTATGATCGGAAAGGTAATCCGATTATTGACGGAGATCGCCCCTACACTCGTTGCCGTGTTGACACCCCCGTTGAGAAACCTGACAAAAACGGTAAGCTAAAGGCCAGAAAATACCTTCAGCGGTTCAGAACGAGCCTTCACATCTATGTCCCCAAAGGGTTTGACAGTAATTACCATGACTCCTTGGTTATAGTTGAAGGCGAGATAAAAGCCCTATCCTTAGTTGAAGCGGGGATACCGACACTTGCCATAGGTGGATTTTGGAGTTTTCAGAATAATCACATTCTGATTCCAGAGCTTGCTGAAATATTGCAGGCTTTTAAACCCAATCGACTGCTTTACTTGGGGGATAATGATACGAGCCATAATGTTGATTTTTCGAGAGCAGCAGTAAGGATGGCTAAACTTGTGTACCCTGTATGGGTCGTGTTGCCTCGCATCCCGCTCGATCAGGCCAAAGGCATTGATGATGTGCGCCACGAGTTAGGATCGGACTTCCTATCATTTTGGCAGAAAATTGTGAAGACCTCCGTGCTTGTTGCACCATCTACCGATGAAGTGCGATTGGCCGTATTTCTCCTAGAACGAGAGATCGATAAAATAGCCAGTTTTCCTAAAACCAAGCGAGATGAGCTTTTGCCGCGCTTTGAAAAGATACGACAATTCACCACCGCCGCTGGTTACAAAGAGAAGTTTCAAGAGCTGTTTGCACGAGCTGGCTTTAAACGAAGTAGTCTTAACGCCACTCAAAATTTACCATGACAGCAGAAAAATGGGTCAAGGTTCGCATAGCTCTACCTGGCCGAGGGAAGGCTGCAATCGATTTCGCCATCGATGTCGGCAAAGCAATGAGGCGGGCCACCGATAAGAATTACCGGCGTTTCTGCGTTCGATATGGGCTCGTTGGTGAAATCAAGGTTTATCAAAAGTTTGGAACGACACATTTGGCCTTTGTTCCGTTAACACCCGCCGTTGCCGTCACTGAACTGGAGGAGATTATTCGTTTTGTGGCTAACCATGGAGTTACCCAATCAATGACGGTAGCTCTGGCCAAGGTCTTACTCGCATCAAGACAACTGAAGAATTGTCTGCCCCGAGTGGATCGAATCCTTAATTTTTCAATACCGGCCTCGCACAAGCGGCAACGTAAAAGTAGATTCGGAGGTTTTACTGCGTCAATTGATTGGGTGAAGGCAGGATTCAGGGTGTGTGAAGATTCGTTAGGCAATCAAGTTCATTACTACTGCCACGAAGACCAAACCCACTTTGTTGCCCTGGATCAAAACGTGCGTAGGAGGGTGCTTCTCCTAAAAGATGTTCGATCACGCCGTCATGAACTAGATGCAGCAGTAAATGACGCGGAACGGAAAACAATTAGAGAGAAGTACTATCGACGGTTGATTGCTCGAGATGCTGCATTCAACGCCAACAAAGATGCTTTGATCATTCTCGAGGAACTCTTTGAAGAATTTCTACTTAGTGATGAGGGGAAGATTCGCGCCCTTGCGCGTTTAATCACTCCCTACTGCCAGCCGATGATAGGTTGGCTTAAGCGAACGCCGTGCTGGCTGTTTTCAGCGGAAGGCCCACGCAGCGGGAAGGATTTTATGGCAAAGATCACCCCGATTTTATACGAGGGTACCGCAACAGAGGATGCGCCATTAGATGAAGATGAAGCAGAGATTAAGCGTCGCATTACGGCTAGCGTAGTGGCGGGTACTCGTTTCATGCACTTTGCCAACTCCAAAGGAAACCTTGCCAGTTCCAGCTTAGAGGGCGCGATTACCGCCGAACACTGGTCTGATCGTGTCGTGGGTACATCCACCGTTGTGAATATGCCAATCGAGATCATATTCAGCCTTTCTTACAATATGCGGGATTTAGCTGGCATATCGGATGATCTGAAATTGAGGTCGCGTGAGATCAACATAATGATCCCTTGGGACGCCCCTACCGACCCCAATAAAAGAGTATTCAAGAGGGTTAGTTTGCACGATGAACTGCGAAGCCCCCAGTACCGCCGTGTTGTGGTGGCGGCCATTTCTGCCTTGGTAGAAAACTGGCGGGCTGCGGGCTGCCCACCCGGCCCAACATTCGCAAGTTTCCCTGAGTGGGCAAATGTCGTGGGCGGGATCCTTCAGGTGGCTGGTTTAGGTGACCCCACAACATCCCCCGCCGTCACGGTAGCAAGTTCTCCACCAGGCCTATCCGCTAAAGAGCTTGAATTGATACGGCTGATTGAATATCTCGCAGACTTTCATTCCGGAAAAGATATGGAATTCGATGAAATATACAGCATCGTCCTTGCCAACGCCCCTGCATTTCCGCTTCTAACGGATGCAACAGCAAAGGGGGCAAGGGTACCGATTGGCAAATATCTTCCCAAAATGCATGATAGATCACTCGCAGCAAGCCCCGGTGCAGCCTGTGTTGCATGGGTGAATACGGATAATCGTCGCAAAAAATGGAGATTCTGGAAAAAGCCTTTGAATAATTGTGAAGGTCTCTTAGATTTATAAATTACCGACAATAGCGACATTGTACATCGTTCAAGCTGATCATCAGAGATTTACGTGGCGTGTTCGACTTCAACCCTATCCGACAACTGCGACATTATTTGGCTCTCTGGCGGAACTTCACGCGAAGATAGTCCTTACCATTCGTGGCGAACGCCTTTCCAGAATGCTCAATATATCCCTCAACTGTTCCCCGGTTCTCCGGTCCTCCCGTTGTCAGTGATTTGAATTGCTCGGGCCGGACCACATAGTCGTAAACCCGACTCACACTAGTTGATTGAGACTGGCTTTGCGCCCCAAAAACCCCTACGCCCTGGGTGTTCGTTCCCGTGGATTCCGTTTGGCGCTGCTGGAGTCGCTGGCCAAAACTATCAGCAGCCCATTTGTTGGTCACGATACAGGCATTTTGGTGGAACACTCTTGTTTTCAGGACAGGTAGAATCCCCATCGTGCAGTGCTCGCCCAACTTCGTGTAGAGATTGGGAAGATTTTGGGTGAGATAGACACTGGCGCAACGCAGGCTTCGCGCACTGGTCTGAAACACCGTGTCCGCTGGCGTGAGGAAGTATTGGGCCTCATCTCCAAAGATGAATACGTTCTTACCTTGCTTGCCGACTTTCCTAGCGTTGACTGCCCTTTGGAAGGAGAATTTCCAAATCATATTGGTGAGCAATCCGATTTCTTTCTCCACCAGTACCGGGACATCGACCACGATTATTTTTCCTCGCTGTAGGGCATCCTGCGGCGTCACATTACTGCGGCCAAAGAGAAGGGAATAGACTGGATCACGCAAGAGCGTATCCAGTGTCCCGGTCACCATGCTGAAAATAATCGACCGTGTCTTATCAGAGAGACCAGGTAGCTGCTTCAGAAAATAATCCCGGCACCGTTCCATGTTCATCGAAAAATTGCCTCCGGTTTCCAGACGAACCGCTTCAAGGAGTGACCAGCACAAAGATTCAGCCTGCCAGCGTTTCGACGTAACTTCGGCCGATGTCGCGGCGGTCGAGGTCACTAGTTTTTCAATCGCGTATAAGTCGATTCGTCCCTCGGTCGTCAGCAACAATTCAACTGTGTGACGCAGGAGCTTTAGGAGTTCATCCTTCCAAAAGCCGTCGTCGTCTTTGGCGCGTTGTCCGATGGCCCCCAAATCAACCAAGGTGAGCAATAACCGCACGGCATTTTCGGTGACGGATTCATTCTCCAAGGGATTGTAGCAGCACTTTTCGTTTGGATTTAAGGTGAACCGGATCAAGTCTGCGGTCCTCCCGGTTTCCTCTGCCAACTGCTGGCATGTTCCCCATTCGTCGCCCTTGACCGACAGTACCAGACCGCCGAAGCCTTTTTTCATCAAAGCCCGCAGAATGGTTTCCCCACTGCCGGATGTTTTGCCTGAACCGTTCGCACCAAAGATAATCGTTCCCTCAAACGCATCGCGTACCGTCCACCTGCTTCGCCCGTCCCAAAACAGCACAACCTCGTCCAAGGGATCGGTACGTTTCGGTTTATACCCCACCCACGATTCAAATCGCGTGAGCCAATTCATGGGTGAATCTCCGGCGGCTGAGTGGTTTTCCAGTAGGTCACCCTGAAGCCGACAACCTTGCCGTTCGGGTCTTTGAGGTATGCGTACTCATCGATGTTAGAGCCTTGAATGGCCAGTGCGAGGTGATCGCTATTTTCTTCCGTGTGAACATGTATCCCGTGCTGCCAGAATTCTCCCGTGTAGCCATGTCCCTTCATCCAGTAGGCGGCTCCCGCCGCTCCGATGACGATTCCGGCGAACAGGACCACGACGAAGTTCCTCGCCCTGGCGATACGCAGGGTCATTCCCATTTCATGGATCGAATCAATCTTTCCACCGGCTGTCTCGATACTTTCATGCATTGAATCGAGCATGGTCGCCATCCCACCCAAGATCACCGAAGCCGGATCGTTTGGGTTCATGGCCCTTATGGCGGCCCGTATCTTTTCGAGTAGGTCTTTCATGGCAGGATGACATCCTGAACCTTGGCAATCTGCTCCAAGGCCGGTTTGATGATGCCCATGCATCGGGAACGACTGAAGAAGTCCACCTTCTCGGATTTGGTTCCGGCTTGAATGGTCAATGACGCCTTATCGAGGACGTGCATCAAGAACTCGGGGAGCTTAGGCAGATTGATTTCTCTCCCGTGATAGTCCTCCGTAATGATCTTGCGGAGCTTACTGTTGTCGTAGAGTCCGGTCGGCCCGGCCACGGCATTGCATACGACGAGCCATCGCACCGTGCCCTTCAGCTCATCGCTCCACCGCTTCAACTGCTCCATGGTGTCCATGGTGGAGGTCACCGTGGCCACGATGGTGACCTTGCAGGCCAATTCCCTTTGAATGTTCTCAATGCCAATGGACCGCAGCCAATCCAGCATCTCGTCGCTGGTTCCGGCCCTTGAATCGAGCAGCACCACGTCTGCTCTGTCGGCGATGATCGGCTCAAGAACTTGATCGATGGCATTGGGTTGCCTCATGTCCACGAAACCAGCTTCGGGAATGAACCGGCATAAGGTGCTATTTTCATTGTCCCCGTCGAAGGCCGCGACACGCTTGCCCTGCTCCTGCAACCACGAATAGATCAGGGTCGCGGTGAGGCTCTTTCCAGTGCCTCCCTTCGTCCCCGCCATAATAATTAACGCTTTGTTTTTCATATTGTTTTAGTTTTACGATTTCAGTAATTGCCTTTCGCAATCCGGGGTTTTCCCGCCTGGGTTCTCGGTTGCTCGGGCTCGTCCTGAAATTTTCTTTCGCTCTCGGCTTTTAACGGCTTTGCTGGCGGTGCATCTGGTGCAAGCTCTCCGGCTTGGCGCGCTAGTTTTTCCACATGCTTTTGTTTGGCGGTTAAGGGCTTCGCGGAGTGTTTCCCGCGCTGCTTCTTCACCTGCAAATGGCGTTGGGCGTACTTGGCAAAGCTGCTGGGTGAAATGTCCTTCGCCTCGGATTGAATGAGGGTATACAGCTCGCCCAAGCGCACACCCTCTCGCCGTGCCTCAAGCAGTGATTCACGGATAGGCTCCAGCACAGCGTCAATCCGTCCATGAGGTTTTCGCTTAGCCCCCTCAACAAGTGTCTTTATCCGTGTCCGAATGATGTCGTAGTTCATGTCACTTTTCATGTTTGGAGCGATGCCTCTCTCGCTGAACGTGGGAATGCTTGCGCATAGCACGCACGAATGAATGAGCCGCTGCCTAAGCGGCGGCATGAATCCCTATCTCGAAGAGATAGGACATAGTGTCTCCTCGTTAAGAGGTCTGCTTACGCTCCAAACATGAAAACGCATGATCACGATCAAAGAGCAGAAGAACGGGCGCGCTGCCGCTGCTTATTTCGAGGGCCACCTATCCAAGGATGATTACTACTCCAAAGGCGGTACTGATAAGGGCAGGTGGTTCGGGAAGCTGGCAGAGGAAGTCGGCTTAACCGGAACGGTTAGGAAAGAGTCGTTTGACCAGTTGGCCTCGGGCCATGATCCGCGAACGGGAGGCAAGCTGACTGAACGCTTGCGGAAGGGACGCAATGCCTATTTCGATTTTGCCTGCTCCGCTCCCAAGAGTGTTTCCATCGCCGGAATTGTGACGGGAGACAAGCGGGTGGTGGAATGCCATCAACGCGCGGCCAGCAAGGCCATGGAGTACCTGGAAAAGGCGGCCTGCGTGCGGGAGAGGAAGGGTGCGGATGTCCTGACGGTCAAGCGGAGTTACACCGGGAACATTGCCGCCGCCTATTTCGACCACGATGCTTCCCGCAGTCTTGATTGCCAGCTCCACCGCCATTACTGCGTCTTCAACGTAACCAAGGGCCGGGACGGAAAGCTGATGGCGCTTGATCCCCGACGCATGTATGACCGCAGTCCTACCGCCACGGAGGTTTACCGCAATGAGTTGGCCAAGGGCCTCCTATCCATTGGGTATGATCTCGAACCCACCAAGTCGGGTTTCGAGATTCGCGGTGTACCCAAGGCTTTAATCGAACGGTTCAGCAAACGGAAAAAGAGGATCGCGCATGAGGTGTCCGTGCGGGAAACCAAGCTGGGGCGCAAGCTCTCCAACAAGGAGCGCAGCGACATCGCCCATAAGACGCGGGAGAAAAAAGCTGATCTATCCGAAAAAGATTTCCTGGCCCTGCTGCGGGGACAACTTACCCCCTCAGAAAAGCAGCAGTTAGCCACTCTCACCCCTAGCGCCACGCCGCGCAAGGGGCCGACCGTTCAAGTGGCGGAAAAGGATCTGATTGCCGCCGTGCTGTCGGGTCGGCCACGGGGCAGGCAGCTTCCTGGGCATGTGGTCATCCGGCGCTGCCTGACGATGGGCCGGGGCGGCGTTGACTTGGATAAGCTGGAAACAGCCCTGTTCTCCCGGCGGCGATCTAATCCTGCCAGTCAGGATGTCATGTTCAGGCCCCTCGAACGGGGGACGGCCCGCGTTGGAATTTCCCTGCTGGCGCGCGGACTGAACCCGCTGGCGACTCGGCAACTGCTGCGGGGCCTTGGGATTGCCCTTCGGAACATGGAGCGAACCTTTGAACCCGCGCAGTTATTCAAATGAAAACGCCTGACTGCTACGACCCTTTCGATTCGGGAGAACTGCCCGTCATGCTGCGGGTGGAGACAGAAGAGAGCTGGGGATTTCCCCTGGCTCAAATCATCCATGCCCAGCAAAAGGGCGACGTGCTGAGCATCACCTTCGCCACGCACGATCTGACGATCAGGGGAAAATCACTGGACCTGCTGCATAAGGAAATCTGCCGTTCTCGTGTGGCTGTCATTCGTGTCGGTGAATCGAGGGACGGGGTCATCGTCACGGCAATCGAGGTGAAGGAAGTGGGCGCATGAGCAAATCGCCGCAACAAAAAGAATCATGAAAAATCTAACCTTACCTGAGATTGAATTGCTCCTCCCCGCCATCTGCAAGGCATGGCATGAGCAGCAATATCCCCACACCTTGTCCTTCGCCTTCAAGGGGCTACTCGACCGGGCCCGGCCGCCCGCCTTGGCTTACTACGTGATCGCAAAATTTGCTGAGGAGTGGGTCCTTCAGCACCTGATCGAAGAGCACTCTGCGACGATGGATTCCACTGCCCGTTCGATCGCCGTTTGGGTACTCATGATGAGGTCGTCGAAGCGGTGTGTCAGATGGAAACGGAGGCGGCGTGAAGTTCCTGGTTGAGATTACCGAAAACGGATTCACCAAGGTCAGTCCGGTTCCGGCACGCATGGGAATGGGCGAAGCATCGTCAATCCTCGGAGTCAGCAAAACCGACTTGGCTCACCTCTGCTCAATCGGTGAGCTGGAACTAATCGGTGACCCAGCACGCAATCAGGAGAGGTTCGTCTGCGCTGAAGATGTCCTTAACAAAGCTCGCGACAAAGGCTGGCTCAAGCGAATTACCAACGCGCTGTATGACCATCATGGAGCCCGAAATGGTAAAGAGAAGCCCCGCTAGGATTACGGCCAACGGGGCTACACGACCAACTATCCTGTTACCGGGCCTTTTTTAGTTCCAGTAACTCTTCTTCCATCTTGGTAATCACGCGATTACCCGACCATTCTTTCTCGTGGTGGTCCCGTCGGGCCACCAAAGGAAACTCTTCCCGAGTTAGCGTCTCAAGGACTTCGTCCTTGGTCCGGGTCGCCTTTGCGGCTTGGATGGCTTCTTCGAGCAGCTGAATCCTTCCACTTTCGTTGAACAATTTGCTCATGGTTTTGTACCTCCTTTCTCGATTTTTTTGTTTGGAGGATTACGCCGCTTGCTCGGCTGTGAATGGCACGATCTTCTTCTCCTTGAACGCCTGTTCGACCGATTCAAGCGAGGGACAAATCACCCGCGCCTTCTTCGCATAGGCTCGAGTAATCGCCTTGCTGGAGTGCCCCAGATTGCTCATGGCAAACCGCTCGGGATAACCGCAGGCATTGGCTCGCTCGGCCCATGCGTACCGATAGCTGTAGAGCTTGAGGCCAGTCAGTTTTACCGTTCGACACCGCCGCCGAAATTCGGCTGAACGGTGCTTGTCCTCGATTCGTTGGATTGTGGGAAAGAGGAAGCCCGTCGATGGGCACGCCCGTAGGACCTTCTCCAACTGAACTCCAATCTGAACGCAGGCTGGGGGTGGCGGGTTGGCCGGGTCAGTTATCTTCTGCCGGTAGAACTGGAGCACCCGGCTATCCCAGTTGACGTTCGCGTCGGTAAGATTGGCAATGTCCACCGGTGCGCCGCCCGTGTGCCACAGGACCTCGTAGTATCGAGCCCGTTCAAGGTTCTTCTCCTTGATGATGATCTTGCAGTGCTCCTCCCAGGTGATGGCGCGGGTGATGCCATACTTCACCTCCGGCCATGCGGCTTCCGCCAGCACGCGCCGCAGAAGCCAATCCAGCTTCAGGGCTGTATTATGCAGGACGCGCAGCCAAACATTGGTCGAAGTTCCGCCTGCCTTGAGCACTTTTAGAAAGTCGTCGCTGACGGTTTGCACCAGCTTCTTATGCCGGATGAGGTCGAGCGGCTTGCTCTTGTAAGCCATCCTGGCCCTCCTTAAGGTGGACTCTCTAACTTCGCCTTCGCGAGAAAGGAGGTAATCCATCACGTCCTGCCATGTCCGCTTGACCATGGCCGGGTCTTGAGCTGCCAGATGGGCCTCTGCAATTTTGAAGTTGAGGAGCCCGTTGCCTCGCGCTTCGTTCTTGGCCATCGCTAATCGCTCAGCCTCTTTTCTGTCGCGGGTGCCTAGGCTTTGCTGCTTTCCGGTTTCGGCATCGTGGGTGTAGTAGATCCCCTTGCGCCGGTACAAACGGTATGTGCTCTTCATCGATTGATCTCCATGTTTTCATGTTTGGAGACTTCGCGATGATCAATGGCCTGCGCGCCCGCGCAGGGTACCGGCAAAGTATCAGCTAGTGCGGAAAAACCGCCGTTTGCTGGCACTCCTGCTGGCACTTGGCCATTTCGACCCACCTACGGAGCGTAAGTAATTGACTATCAAGTGGCTCCGGAGGTAGGGCTCGAACCTACGACCAATCGGTTAACAGCCGACCGCTCTACCACTGAGCTACTCCGGAAAGCAGGGGAGGGGCGAGTTAATCATGGTCCGGGGTGGGAATCAAATTTTTTTGGCGCTGCTTTGGGGTGCTATGTAAAACTCGCGGTGAACTCGGCTTGCCAAACAGCCGCCTCAAACCTTCAACTTCGGCGATGTATCCGCTTCTCGTCTTCCTGCTCGTCCTCGGTGCTGGTTTGGTCCGAGCGGCTGCTGCGACCGATGGACAGGTTCTGCCCATTCGCGGCGCGGATTTGTCGTTGCTCGGTTTTCTGGAAGCGCGCGGCGTGCAGTTCAAGGATCAGGGCCATCCCGAGGACGCGATCGCGATCTGCAGGCAACATGGCTTGAATTACATCCGGCTCCGGCTTTTCCTGCAGCCTGACGGCACGGCGGGCCAGGTCAATTCACTGCCGTATACGCTGGCGCTGGCGCAGCGGGTCAAGGCGGCGGGTCTGCATCTTTTGCTGGATTTGCACTACTCCGATGGCTGGGCCGATCCGGGCCATCAGGTCACGCCCCGGGCGTGGCAGGGTCTCGATCATTCGCAGTTGGTGGAGAAGGTCTTCGCCTACACGCGCGACACGCTGCTGGATTTTCAACGCGCGGGTTGTCGGCCCGACATGGTGGAAGTCGGCAACGAGATCACGCATGGCATGCTCTGGCCCGATGGCCGGAACGCCTCGGAGGCGGGCTGGGACCGATTTGCCGATCTTCTCAAGGCCGGAATCCGCGGCGTGCGCGCGGCCGATCCGGACGGCTCGATCAAGATCCTCATCCACGTCGATCGTGGCAGCCACCTAAGCGTCAGCCGCTGGTTCTTCGATCACCTGACAGCGCGGCACGTGCCCTTCGACGACATCGGCCTTTCCTATTATCCGTTTTGGAACGGACCCCTGCCGGGCCTGGAAAAGAACTTGGCGTTTCTCGCCACCACTTATCACAAGGATATCATCATCGCTGAGACGGATTGCAACTGGCGCGGAGGCGACCCCAAGCGCGCTTACTTTCCCGCCACGCCCGCGGGCCAGGAGGCCTTCCTCGCGCAACTCATTCGCACCGTCGCCGCGACGCCCGGCGGCCACGGCCAAGGCGTCTTCTATTGGGGTGGCGAGTGGATCGACAATGGCCCATGGCCAGGCGCCGGCTGGCTCAACGCCTGGGGCGATCGCGCGCTCTTCGACCACTCCGGCAACGCCTTGCCCGTGATGAACGCCTTCCAGACCGTCCCTCGCACTTGAAGATGGTCCGGCCCGCGTGCCGGTTTCCGCCGCGACAACCGAGGCGTCGTTCCCGGCCGGCGGTCCCGCCTACAGAAGTTTTAGCATCCGCCGCAGCAGCATCTCCACGCAGAAAAGGCCCAGCAGCGGGATGAAAATCCAGCCGCTGTCCCAGAGATCGATCACTTTCTTTTCCGTCACCGTCTCCTCGGTGTTGATGCCCAACGAAGGCAGCGCGCCAAGCGCGGTAGCGTTGACCACCTGTCCGCCTGCCGCCTCGGCCAGGCGGCGGAGCGACGGCAGGTCTGGGACGAGATGCTGGTCTTCCAGGCTCGTCGTGTCGCTGCGGACGTTCAGGACCGCCAGCCCGTTTCCCATCCCCGGCGCCGCTGCCTCCAGCCGCAGCCAAGGACCGTTCGGGGCCGAGACGATGCCAATGAAGGTCCCTCCCGCCGCGCCGGCCGTTAGCGGAACCTGCTGCGCGGAGCCGTCAGCGGTGTAGGCGGTCAGCGTCGGCGGCTCCGAGGCCGTGGCCGAGGGCAGGCTCGGCAGCGTGACCTTCACTGGAATCGTTTCGCCCGGCTTGGCGCTCGGCGCGGCCAGGTCGATCACCGGGGCGTTGCTGTTCTGGTTCGCGATCCAGAACAACATCTGCTTCCACAGTTTCTGATACGCGCGCGAGGTGCTCGGCAGGCTCAGTTGCCAGCGCCAGACGGAGTCTGTAGCCAGCACCGCACTGCGACCTTGGCCGAAATGCTGCATCACCAGCAGCGGCCGCTTGCCCCAGGCATTGCTGTCCGAGGGATGCTCCGCCGCCACGATCGCGCCCGGTTTCGCGCGCTGCACCGCCGCATATTCGCGGAATTTCGGCGCCCGCTCGCCCGGTTGCTGGCCCAGGTTCCCCAGCACGGCGCGCCCGTCCGGCGTGAAGTTCATTTGCAGCAGCGGGGCCACCGTCGTGTGATTGACCGCGTCGTCCTCCTCCGTCGTGTTGCCCACCTGGTCGAGCTGAAAGCGCAACGAGGCCGCATTGTCCGCCTCGCTCGTGGTGCTGGCGTCATTCGTGTCCTGGGCCGGCCTCGGTTCGAAGACCACCGGCAGCAGTTGTTCGAGGTCGCTGTTGGAAAAATCGCTCGCCACCACTGTATTGGCCACGAGGAAGATCACGCCGCCGCCCTGCTTCACATACTCCAGCAGCGCGTTGGTCTGGTCCGCGTCGAGCTGCGCGGGCAACACGTCGGCGAGCACCACGACCTTGTAAGGCGCCAGCTCCTCAATCGTGTGCGGAAACGCCCCGGATTCGAAGTGAGCGCGCGTCTCGCTCCCGAAGAGCAGCTGGTGCCGCAGACCGGCGGCGCTGATGTGGACGGCCGACTCGATCTTGACGGACGGATCCTCCGTAAACGCAGCGCGAAGGAAACGATATTCGATGTTCAGCGCGCCGGCAAAATAGAGAACGTCAAGATCCGGCCGGTTCCCGATGCGCGTGGAGGCGTAAAACGTGTCGGTGGGCGCCGACTTGCCCTCCTCGACCAATTGCACTTGGTAGTCCTGGGGACCAGCCGTGTCCTGGGTGAAGTGAAAAGTGGTTTTCTGCGTGTGCGGCCCCGGGTTGATCGTGAGTTCCGTCTCGCCCACCGCGGTGTTGTTCTGCAGCACGCGAATGGTGACGCGGCGCGGCGCCGCCGTCGCGGATTGGACCAGGACATCCAGCGGGTACTGGGTCCTCACGATGGTGCTGGGCGGCAGCGTGACCTGCGCCAGGTGGATGAACTCGGCCTGGGGCAGCTCCGTTTCGGTGGCGCCAAGGATCAGCGGAGTTTGGCTGTCGCGAAATCGGCGCCCGACCGGCTCGACCGGCGCCGGGGTGGTATCATTGCCGTCCGTCAGCGCGATCACCGCGCCCCACCCGCCGGGTGGCGCGAGCGAGAGCAGGTTTCCCAGGCTCTCCAGGAAATGGGTCTCGCGCCGGGGCTCGGGATCGGCGGCCAGCGCCGCGGCACTCGCGACCGGCTCCAGCTTCTCGCCGAAACGGTAGAGCTTCAGGGATGGATCGCCGATCCGCGCCAGCGCCTGCTGGGCCATCGCCAGGCGCGTCACGCCATGGGCATCCGGCCGCACCATGCTGCCCGAGGTGTCCACCAGCACGGCGACCGGCTTCTTCACCTGGTGCTTGCTCGAGCGCGTCCGCACCTGCTGGGGCGAGGCCAGGCACAGGATCAACCCGATCAGGACAATCAGGCGCAGGAAGGTAAGCGCCCAGCGCCAGCCCGGCCTGAGCAGGCGCAGCGTGCGCCCATACGCCAGGACGACGGCCATCGCGGCAAGAAGCACGGCCGCCGCCAGCCCCGTCGTCCCGCCGGGGAACGACCACTGCCATGAAACAGTTTCGGTCATGCCGACGGTCAGGGCCCGGAAGGCTTCGCCGCCTCAGGCGCGGCGGCCTTGGCCTCGCGCGAGATCCGTTCGTAATAGGCGGCCACCTGCGCCCGGTACGCCTCGGGACTCTGGTCGGGATTAAGATAGGTAAGCTCCGCCTGCGTGCGAAGCGCCTCCAGCCGCTGCTCGATCTCCTGGCGGAACGCCGCCAGCGGCACACGCAGACCCTGGAACGCGGAGGGCGAGACAGGATGGATGGGCACGTCGATATAGGCGTGCGCGGTGCGGTGCAGGGACGAGTTGTCCGTGTCCGCTTTTCCGACCTTGCCGGAAGACCCGTCGCCAGGCGAAGTACCGGGCGAAGCACCGGGTGCGGTGCCAGGCGCATCGCCATCGCCCGGCGGCAGCAGCGCGTCGGCGTCGGAGACGGCAGTGGCCAGGTCGGCCTGCAGTTCCTGCGCGAATTGCGCCTGCTCCTCCGGTGTGCCGCGCGTCTGATCCATGTTGTGCTGCACGCGGTCGATGCGTGCCAGCGTGTCCTCCAGATTCTTCGATTCGGATTGCATGGCCAGGCGGCTGGAGGCCATCACGCCGGCAAACTTGCTCATCATCTCCGCGGCGGCGGCCCGCTCCTCCATTGAACCGCCCTGGCCGCGCCCCAGGCCCTCGAGTTTCGGCGGGATGCCGCTCGCGTCGTATTTGCTCAGGAGGCTGTCGGCCAGGCTGGCCAGCTTGGGATCGCCCATCGCGGCCTGTTCCTGCCGCAGCCGATCGAGGGCCTCGCGCACCGCCTGCGCCTGCTGGACGATTTGCGCCTGGGCGGTGGGCGTTGCGGCATCGCGCTGGGCCCGCGCGGCGTCCTGCAACTGTTGCTGGGCCTGGGCGAGCGCATCGCGCATCTGCTCTCCGGCCGCCGCCGCCATCGCCTCATGGGCGCGCAGCATCGCGGCCTCCGCGTTGCGCGCGGCATTGAGCGCCCCCGGGCGATCCTCCGCGGCCAGCGCGTCGGCGCTTGCCTGCGCCGCGGCCTGGGCTTCGGCCAGCGCGTTGTTCGACTTTGCCTCGGAACCAGGCTGATCCTGCATCTGCCCGAGCTCCTTGCCGATCTGCGCCTGGTCCTGCGCCGTCTTCGGCCCGCCTGGCGCGGAGCC
>CAZZYY010000001.1:20359-43448 GCA_964658475.1 uncultured Candidatus Methylacidiphilales bacterium
CGCCCTTCGGCTTGTCTGTCGCCAGCGGCGAGGTGCCGGGCTCCGGCGGAGCGGGCGGCGGGGCAGGGGGAACGTCCTGGCCCGGCTTCGGCGCGGGCGGATTGGCCGCCATCGGCGCGCCCGAGGACGACCCACCGGGTGGTGGCGGATTGCTGGGCGGATCGGGATGCTCGGGCGGCGGCCCGCCTCCTTTGCTTGGCGGCGGAATGAGGTCCGAGTGGGCCAGCAGCGGATCGTGATTGCCGGTGTCCGGCTCATGCGGATTCGCGGGCGTCGGCAGCGGGGTGGAGGACGAGGCAAGATCCTTCACGATGTCCTGCTCGCGCTTGATCAGGTTCTTCAGCTTGATCATCGGATTCGTGGCGACCTTGGTCGGCGGCGGGAGCTTCTGCTTGTCCTTGAAAGGACCCTCGACCGCGTTGGGATTGACTCCTGCGGCGCGCTTGTCGCTCATCACCTTGACGAACGCCTTGGTCGCCGCCACCAGCTCGCCCAGCGCCTGCCGCTGCAGCGGGTTCGCCGCCAGCAGCGCCGGCTTGCGGATCTGATCCACCGCCGCGTGCATGGCCGTCTCGGCCTGCGAGACATGGTCCACGATCGCCGCCGGATAACCCTTCGCGGTCATCACCTTGAAGAGCCCGTTCGTGCTGCCCGCGATCTTGTCCTGCGCCGTGCCCGTCTCGCGCGTGGAGCTGACGATCAGCGGATCGGTCGGCGGCAGCTGATTGGACGCGATGACCCACGAGCGCTTGGAAATAATCAGCTGCTGCGAAATCAGCCACGTCAGCTTGGCAAAGCAATCGGAATCGCCGTTGCCGCCGAGGTCGGTTTTGTGGATGTCCTCGCGAAAGGGCCGCACCTCGATAAACTGCATCTGGCTCGAAACCGTGAGCGGCTTTTCATGCCGCGAGATGCCCTGGAAATAATAGCTGACCACGTCGTACGGCTGCGCCTTGAGCTGATCGAGCAGCATCGACTCGTCGAACTTCGTCGGCCCGCCCTTCGCGAAAAGCTTGGGATCGAGCGGCAGGGTCGTGTCCGGCGCGCCGTTGAGCGATGCGTGCAGCGAAAGCGCGGTGAAGCCATTGTCCGAATCCGACTTGCCGGCCACCACCACCTCCTCGATCGGCGTGGCGCGCGTTTCCGACTCGGGCGACACGATGTCGAGCCGGGCGAACGGCGGCGGCTTGGGCGGCTCCGTCTTTTTCGCCAGCGCGGGCGTCAACTTGACCGGTCCGCGGCAAAGGGCGCCCAGCCGCGTCGCCAGCACGCCGTTGAGCAGGAGCAGCGCAACCAGGCACGCCGTCGTCAGGCCGAGCAGGTAGCTGCGGCGCCGCGCGGGCTGCCCGGCGAGATACGCCGCCGTCTCCTCGCGCTGTGCGTGCGCCAGCGCCTCGGTCGACTGACCCAGCTCGGCGGAAGCCTCCAGCCGGTTCTTGGAGGCGGCCAGCCGTTCGTCGCGCAGCCGGCCCGCGCGCAGCGCCGATTCCCGCCAGGCCTGCCGGGTCCGCCACGCCGCGAGGAGCAGCCCCACCAAAGCAAGCGCGAGCAGCGCCGCCCACGGATGCGCGGGCGAGGCCGCCGACCCGTTCCACTTCAGCGTCAGCCGCGCCAGCCAGACGATATAAAGCACGCCCTGGCCGAGCGCGAGGCCGGCCAGCACCACCGAGGCCGTGGTCGCGAGCACCTGTCCGGCCAGTCGCCGGCGTTCCAGCAGAATTTCCTTGTCGACGGCATGCATGGCGGGCGAGGGGGGGTGGAAGGTTAAAGCGGAGTCCGGTTGGCGATGAAGATTTCGAGAAAAAGAAAAAGCGTCGCGGCGAGGAGGGCGTACCACCAGAACCGCTGGTGCCGCTCCGCCTCTTCGCCGTGCATGGTGGCCAAAAGGGGCGACGTTGGCGATTCCGATTTGACGGTCGTCAGCCGGGCGATCTGCAGGTCGTTTGTCCAGGTGGCCAGGTCGCTTTCCGCCGGGTCGAGGTTCACCGCCACCAGCAGCGGCGCGCCCGCCTGCGTGGTCGCAACGATCCCCGGCGTGTCGGAACTCACCCCTTCCGGACTGCCCGGCACCGCCTCGCCCACGAGAATCTGGCTCACCGGCGCGTCCCGCCCCGCCAGATGCCGCAGGCTCTCCTGCAAAAACGGAAGAAAGGTGCTTTGCAGCGGCCAGGTGGTCGAGGCGCGATCCAGCCCCGACGCCACCACCAGCACCGCGCCGTGGCCCACTGTGACCTCGGCGATCGCCGGCGTGCCGTCCTCCAAACTCGCGATCACCCGCGCGGTGTCGGGCAGCTCGAGGAGCGGCGGATTGGTGAACCGGACCTGGAAGAGATCCCCATGCGCCGGATCGGCGAAGAGCGCCACCTCCGGCCGGGTGAAGTCGATGCCGCCGAAGTGCAGCGGATCGTCGATCACCGAACGCGACGAGGTCGGAATGCCCAGATCCTGCAGTGCGAGCTCGGCGGCGTGGCTGCTGTCGGCGAAAACCAGCGCCGGCTTGCCGTTGCGGATCGCGTCCACCACCGCCGCCTCGAGCGTCGGGTCGATCGTCTCGCCCGGCCGCAGGACAAACGCATCGCAGGTGGTCAGGTCCGCGACCGTGGCCAGCGGGACCGGCCGGAACGCGACGAAGTCCGGTGACGGCGCCAGCGCCACTGCCAGCAGATCCACGTCGCCCGCGCCACCCGGCGGACGCACGCCGACGCGCAGCGGGAGGGCTGGATTCAGCGCGAAGTAGCGCGTGTCGTTCACCGGAAAGGCGTCCGCATCCAGCCGCGCCAGGCCGCGCGCCGGCTGCAGCGCCCCGGCGCGAAACGGCACGGCCACCTCCAGCGTCTGGCCCGGCCGCAGGCTGAGGTTCGCCGTGGCAACCTCCCGGCCGTCGAGCTCGAGATGAAGCTTGCGCCGCTGGACGGTAAATTCGCTCCGATTGTGGACCGTGACCGTGGCCGTCATGCCTTGGTTTGCACCGGTAAAGAGCCCGGGAATTTTCACCGCATCCACCGAGACATCGTCGATCGTGCGGGCCGGCGCGGGCGCGACGTTCAGTTGCACGCCGGTCGAAAGCGGCCGCTTGAAATCGACGTCCTGCCACGCGAGTTCCTGCCGGTCGCCAAAGAGCCCGATCCTCTTCGTCCCGCAGGGCGAGGCGGCCAGCTGCGCGTCCGCCAGGCGCAACGCGCTGTCGTAATCGTTGGCGGCGTAGGAGAGCTTCGCGGCCCGCAACGCCTGCGCCACCGCGTCCCGGTCATGGCCAAGCGGGACGGCCAGCCGGGCGCGCGAATCGGCCACCACCAGCCCCGCCAGATCGCCCGTGCCCAGTTGGTCCAGCGCCTTCAGCGCCGCCGCGCGCGCTTTCTCGAACTGCCCGTCCGCGCCCATGCTGCACGAATCATCCAGCACGATCATCAGCGCCGCCGTGCTCGAGGAAAACGGCCGGGCGAAAAAGGGCCGCGCGAACGCCAGCGCCAGCAGGCCCAGCACCGCGCAGCGGGCCAGCAGCACCAGCCAGCGGCGAATGCTGTGAAAGCGCGCCTTCCGCCGCAGCGACCGCGCAAGAAACATCAGCGTCGGGAACGTGTTCACCTCCGTCGGCTGGCGCCGGAGGAAATGGAGCAGCACCGGCAGCGAGATGGCCAGCGCGCCGAGCAGGAAACCGGGCGCCAGCAGCATCCAGGTCATCGCTGCCCCTCCCGCTTGGCCAGGTACGCGGTCAGCGCGCCCTCCATCGGCTCGTCGGTGCGAAAAGAGGTCAGGTCCACCTCGTAGTCGCGCATCGTTTTCGCCACCGCCTCCTGGTGGGCCTGGAAATCCTTGCGGTAATCGCGCCGGATCGACTCCGGATCGATCACCAGCCGCTCGCCCGTCTCCAGATCGTGAAAGAAGCTGCTCTCGCGAAAGTCAAAGGCGATCTCCGCCGGATCGTGGATCTGCAGGGCAATGACCTCGTGATGGCCGTACCGCAGCCGCTTCAGCGCCGCGGCCAGCGCGTCGGGCGGCTCATAGAAATCCGAGATGAGCAGCACCAGCGAGCGCCGGTGGAGCAGATTGGCAAACCGCTGCACGTCCCGCGACAGATCGATCTCCCCCGCCGCCGCCGCGCCTTCCAGGTTGTTCATCACCTGCCGCTGGTGGGAAGCGCTGATCCGCGCGGGCAGGTGATCGATTCCCTCCGCGCCGAGCAGCGTCAGCCCCACCGCGTCCCACTGCTGGCGCAGAAACCAGGCCAGCGCCGCGGCCATCGTCCGCGCATAATCGATCTTCGTCATTAGTCCCGCGCGACTGCGGTAATTCATCGAGCCGCTGAGATCGAGCAGGATGTGGCACTGCAGGTTCGTCTCCTCCTCGAACTGCTTGACGTAAAACCGGTCCGTGCGCCCGTAGAGTTTCCAGTCCACCAGCCGGAGCGGGTCGCCCGGAAAATAATGGCGGTACTCCGCAAACTCCACGCTGAAGCCGCGGAACGGGCTGCGGTTCAGCCCCGTCAAAAAACCCTCCACGACATAACGCGCCCGCAACTCCAGCGGTTCCAGCCGCTGCAGAAGATCAAGGTCGAGCAGGCCGGAGTTCATGTTAGAAAAATGAGTCGCCACCAGCACAAGAGCCCATGCGTCCGAATTTCGACAAGCTTCCGCCCCAGACTAAAGACCGCCCGCGCGAAAACCTCCGAAGGTAGCCGGCATCGGCCCGATGCCGGAGCCGCAGCAGCGGCGGAATCCGCCCGGAAAACGAAGCCGTGCCGCTCGTGCCAGGACCGGGTTGATCCCAAGGGCGAGCCAATCCCTTTTCCGCCGATTCGTTCCTCCCGCCCATACTCAGATGGCAGCCATCAGCCGCTTGATCAGGTCGTCCGTCGAAAGCTTGTCCGCCTCCGCATGATAATTTGCGATGATGCGATGCCGCAGGACCGGATAAGCCGCGCGCTGGATGTCCTCCACCGCGACATTGTACCGCCCATCGAGCACCGCCAGCACCTTGCCCGCCAGCGCGAGATACTGGCTCGCGCGTGGCCCCGCGCCCCAGCGGATGTACCGGTGCACCGCAGCCAGCGGCGGGATGGCGATGGGATCCGGCCGCGTCGCCTGCACCAGGCGCACCGCGTACTCCGCCACGCTCGGCGGCACGGGAATCTTGCGGATCACCTTCTGGTACTCGATCAGCTCCGCCGCGCCCATCACCTGCTGCAGCGCCGGCTGGTCGTCCACCGTGGTGGTGCGAAGAATTTCCACCTCCTCCGCAAAGGTGGGATACCCCAGCTTGAGGCTGAACATGAAGCGGTCGAGTTGCGCCTCCGGCAGCGGATACGTGCCCTCCTGCTCGATCGGGTTTTGCGTCGCCAGGACGAAGAACGGCTGCTCGAGGACGTAGGTCTTGCCCGCCACGGTCACGCGCTGTTCCTGCATCGCCTCCAGCAGCGCCGCCTGCGTCTTCGGCGGCGTCCGGTTGATCTCGTCCGCCAGGATGATCTGCGCGAAGAGCGGCCCCGGCACGAAGACAAAGCTGCGCTCGTGCGTGGCGGGATTTTCCTCGATGATCTCCGTGCCCGTGATGTCGCTCGGCATCAGGTCGGGCGTGAACTGGATGCGGTTGAAGTTGAGGTCGAGGATCTCCGCCAGCGTGCGGATAAGCAGCGTCTTGGCCAGGCCGGGCACGCCCACGATCAGGCAGTTGCCGCGCGCCAGCAGCGCGATGAGGATGTCGTCCACCACCGCCGTCTGGCCGACGATGCGCCGGGCGATTTGCGTGCGCAGGTTCTGCGTGGCGGTGCGGAGCCGCTCGATCGCGGCGATGTCGGGTGAAATCTCGGTTTGCATGGGTGCGGCTTAGGGGGTCGGGGTGTTGAGGACGTGGAGCTCGAGCTGCTGGACAAAGGTGCGGAAAGCCGGGTAATCGGCGGCCGCGACGGTCGGCTGCGTCATGTTCACCTGCAGCACGCGCGTGAGCGATTTCCCATTCGTGGAAACGGCCACGGAACCAGTCGCGCCCGGCGCGGCGAGATCGCTCGTTTTGGCCGCCGCCGTCGAGCCGCCGGCCACGTCCACCGCCTGCTCGAGGAAAAAGGGCTGGCCGTCGTTGATCACCAGCGGCAGCGTCCGCCCGGGCGCGGCGACAGTGTCGAGAAGCTGCAGCGGCAGCGGCGTGTGCCGCACCAGTTCCGCCCCCGCGCCCGGCAGCAGGTCGAACGTGCACGTGACCCGCACCGGCAGATCGAGCCGGTCGAGATCGCTCACCGTGTAGTCGCGCAGCGTGGCCCCCGGCACCAGTTCGCCCAGCCGCTGCCGGAAGAAGAGATCGGCCTGCCGCCCGGTCAGGCCCCGCAGCGCGCTGCGCAGCGTGTAGTCGCTCAGGCCCTGGGTGGCAAGCGTCAGCCGGCTCGGCGATGCGCCGGTCGGATCAAGCTCCAGATGCTCGCGCAGCTGCGTGGCCTGCGCCGGCGGCACCGGCACCACCGCAAAGCGCGGGCTCTGCGGGCCGGTCATGATCAGCCCGTCCCGGCCCACGTCGCCGGGCGGCAGCTGGCCGAAGGCGGTGATCTCGTCCGTGGTGTCGAGCCACAGCCCGCCATCGATCTCGGGGAAGAACGCCAGCGCGTGGTTGAACTGAAAGCCGGGAAAGGAACGGTCCGTCGAACTCGTCCGGTTGAGCAGGACAAACTCGCCGGTAATTCCCACCTCCTTCGCCAGCGCGATGAGCAGGTTGGCCTTGTCCTTGCAGTCGCCGTAATTGGTGGCCAGGACCTCCTCCGGCGTGTGGGGCCGAAACGCGCCGACGCCAATCTCGATCGCCGCATAATGGATGCGCGAGACATCGTTGAAGAGAGCGCGGAGCTTCTCCCGCGGCGTCGTCAGCCCGGCCGTGTCGGCCGCCGCGCGCGCCTTGACCGCCGGGCCCGACGTATCGCTGCCCGCGGCAATCCGGTGAAACCAGGCCGCAAAGTCGTTCCACGATTTATAGGAGGAAAGCAGCACCATGCCCTGCACGTCCCGCAGCGGTGGGTCGTAGGGCAGGTGCTCGCAACCCGCGAGGTTCTTCCAGCTCCAGTGCAGGGCCTGCGAGTAGGTGCCGTTCTGCACCGTCGGCGCGCCGGGCAGATGGCGCAGGCTGTAGTGGATCGACTGGTCGTTCGGCACGCGCAGGGTCAGGTCGCACGCCACGATGGGCAGCGATTCCGCGACCGGAATTTCCTGGTAGACGCCCGAGACCTGCGCATCCGGCGACTGCTCCGTGCGCACCGTATAGTCCAGCAGGCAGCCCGCCGTGACGGCCGGCATCCGCACCGCCATTTTCTTTTCCGCAAGATAATCGCCCGACTGGATCTCGCTTCGCGCATCCTCGCCCGCCTCCACCCACGTGCCGTCGGGAAAGATCGTGCGCGCCTTCTCGATCGTGACCGCGCTGGCCAGCGTCGAGCTGAACTCCAGGTCGCCCCAGTTCGCGCCCGACGCCTTGCGGATCGCCACGACCTGGTGCGCCGTGATGACCTGGCTCTGGTCACCGTTCACCAGGCAGTTGAGCTCCTTTTTCAGGATGACCGCGGGCGAGCCGTCATCGGGCGCCGCCTTCGCCTGCGCCAGCAGCGCGCGCGTCTCCGCATCGGCCGGATGACGGGCCGCGTCCGTCGGACCCGGCTGCGGCGTCGTCTCCGGCGGAGGCGGGGGGAGCGCGTTTTGATCCGACGCCAGCGGGGCCGTGCCGGACGCCGGCAGCGTCGCCTGCTCGGCCAGGAGCGGACCCGTCGTCTTGTCGAACGGCTCCAGCAGCGGCTGCGGCTGCGAGGGATCGCCCAGCATGCTGTGCTCCGTCAGCACCAGGCCGTTCTGGTCGTAATAGGCGTGCACGGAATGCGCCGCCGCCCGCGCCAGCTCGAGCAGCGAGCGGTTGTGCGTGTCCTCCAGCGCGCCGGCGAACGCCTCCGGGAAGTAGGTCTCGTTCAGTTCGCCGGCAGGCTCCGTCGCAGTCAGGATAATCCGGTTCGGCGCCGCCAGTAACCCAACATAGCCGCCACTGCTTTCCGGGGTCAGGATCAGGTATTGCCGCGCGCGAAGGCCCGCCAGCGCCGCCTTGAAATCGTCCGCATGCAGGCGCGGCCCACTCACCTGAAACACCGGTCCATCCATCCGCACCTCGCAATGGCCCAGAAGAATCAGCCAGAACGAATCGGCCGGCGCCAGCTTCGGCGCCAGCTGCGCCACGTGCGCCTTGAACAAATCGGCGGTGAGATCGGCCACGCTCTCGATGTTCGCCGCCGGAATGCCCCGCGCCGTGAAAGCCGCGGCGAACCGTTGCGCCAGCGCCTGAAACCGGTCGCTTTCCTTCTGATCGCCCGCCAGGCCGGAGACGATCAGCACGTGCGTCGCCGCTTCCGTGCGGCCCAGGCAGGAGAAAACAGCCAGCAGCGTCAGGGCCAGGTTCAGAACGCGGCGGCGCACACGGCTGTGCTAGCATGCGCCGCGAAAATCGGAAATGGGATTTAGGAAGAGAGTTGAAGATGTGCCTGCGGATATCATGTCCGCGCTCCGTCAGGTAGCCGGCGCTCTCCGAGCGCCGGTCCGAGTACAACACGCGTCCGCAACCAGCCGGCACTCGGAAGGCGCCCGCTACCTGTTACCTCCGCCCACGCCCGGCCCGCCGGCGCGATGGCACAACCCGTCATTCCAACACCGGGCCGATCCCAACGAGAATGAAAGTCCGACACCCGATATTGTAGAACGAGAATTGAAGATGTGCCTTGCGGATGCCATGTCCGCGCTCCGTCAGGTAGCCGGCGCCGGTCCGAGTACAACACGCGTCCGCAACCAACCGGCGCTCGGAGAACGCCGGCTACCTGTTGAGCGCCGGAGTGCGCGAATAAAGCCCGCCCAGGCGCAACGTCTCCCCCGCGCCTCAACAAAGCGCGTCGAACCACCCAGCCCCCGCGAAAGATTTCCCAGATCGCAGAACCCGAGCAGCGCCGCCCCGACTCCCTCCGCGACTCGCCCCGAGCCGACCCCGGCTACTCGCGTCCCCACGCCCTTCGCCCCAAACGGCGAAACCTTGCCTCCCCCCAACCCTCAGGCTAAATAAGCGCCATGTGGAAGGCCCTTCTGCTCGCGCTGGCCCTCCTCACCCTCCCAGCCGCGGCCGATCCCGCCGCCCCGCTCGCCGGCGGCAAGGTCGAATGGGCCCGCCTCAAAACCCCCAGCCCCAGCTGGAACCGCCACGCCTCCAGCGACCATTTCCTCCTCCAGTACATCCGCGACTCCACCACGCTGAACATCGACCCCACCTGGCGCGCGGCCGACGTCAACGACCTCAACCAGATGTGCGCCTACCCCTTTCTCTTTTCCGAAGGCCTCGGCTTTTGCGATCAGCAGGCCCTGGCCAACGTGCGCGAATACATCCAGCGCGGCGGCTTCCTTTTCATCGACTCCTGCATCGCCCCGCAGGTCAATCCCCGCGAGGACCAGTTTATCGCCACCCAGACCCAGGCCTTGAGCACCGTGATTCCCAACCTGCGCATGACGCCCATTCCGGACGACCACGAGGTCTTCCACAACTGCTTCGACATGATCCACGGCCTGCCCAACACCCGCATCGACGACCTCGACGAATGGCCCGTGGAAGGCATGACCGCGATCTACTCCAAGGACCGCCTCGTCGGCATCCTCAGCGTCAGCGGCCTGCAGTGCGGCTGGGCCGGCATCATCAAGAACCAGGAACACTGCACCGAATGCATGCAGATGATGATCAACATCTACGTATATGCCATCACCCATTAGCCGCGCCGGTCGCCGACAGCGAAAAATCGCCTTCACCCGCGCAGGTCGTATAGTCGGGGCGTGATCGCCGAAACCCGCCAGCGCCTGCGCCGGATTGCGCGCCGCATCGGCTGGAGCACCCTCGGGCTCATCGCCGCGCCCGTGGTCATCGCCTTCATCTGGCTGCGCTTCTTCGGCCTGCCGCTCTCCGCCAAGAACTACCTGCTTTCAGAAATCCAGCGCCGCCACGTCCTGCCCTATCCCGTGGCCATGGACCGCCTGCTGCTCTCGCCCACCGGCGCGCTCCTCGCCGACAAGGTCACCGTCTACCGCGACGCCTCGCGCAGCGAGACCCTGCTCTACGTCGACCAAGTGCGCATCGGCGTCGCCTGGCTCAGCTGGTGGCGCGGCCGCGGCATCGTCAACAGCGCCAATATTTCCCACGCCGACGTGCGCCTCCCCATCGGCCCCGACGAAACCGCCGAGTTCCAAAACGTCAACGCCGACTTCGCCTTCGATGGCCGCGACATCCGCATCGACGACGCGCAGGCCCGCTTCCTCAATCTCGAGATCGGCGTGCGCGGCATCATCCACAACGAGGGCTTCGAACCCGGCCCCAAGGCCACCCCGCAGCAGATCCAGGCGCGCGAGGACATCTTCCGCTCCGTCAAGAAGGCCCTGGCCGACATCGCCAGCCCGCAGCCGCTCGACGTCGAGCTCGATTTCGAGACCAGCACTCGCGACCTCGTCGGCGGCCGCGCCGAGTTCTCCATCGACGGGCAAAACCTCGCCTGGCGCGGCGCGCCCGTCAGCGACTTCGGCATCCACGGCACCCTCGGCGATGGCGTGGTCAACCTCAACGAGTTCAAGGTCGGGCTCGACCGCGGCGAGCTCACCGCCTACGGCGCCTGGAACCTCGGCGAGCATTCCGCCGTCCTCCAGTTCACCTCCTCCATGGACTTCACCACCTTCGCGCCCGCCTTCCCCGGCGCCCTTGGCAACGCGCTCGACCGCCTCGACTTCCCCGAGGACGCCCCCGCCATGACCGGCCGCGTCCTCTTCGACCTGCGCAACGGCTTCCACGCCGACGTGCAGGCCGATCTCGACTGGCGCAACTTCAGCTTCAACCACGTCGCCTTCGCGCAGCTCACCATCCCGCTCGCCTACGACGGCAAGCGGCTGCTCATCCCCGGCCTCAAGATCGCGGGCAACGCCGGCACGGTGGATCTCGAGTTCTTCTTCGACAGCACGCAGGACCCGCCGCACCTCACCGGCAAGATCACCTCCACGCTCGATCCCACCATCCTCAAGGGCGTCTTCGGCGCCGGCATGGATAACTTCCTCGCCAGTTGCGCCTTTCCCGCCGGCGGCCCGCGCATCAGCGGCACCGCCACCGGCACCGCCCTCAAAACCGCCGCCTGGCTGGTCAAGGGCAACCTCGACGCCGTGAAGTTCACTTACAAGAACGCCACCTTCGACGCCGCGCAATCCGATTTCACCTTCGCCGACTCCCGGCTCGACCTCCCCAACCTCGACGTGCACCGGCCCGAGGGCGGCGGCACCGGCCGCATCGTCTACGATTTCAAGAACCGCAACGTCGAGCTGCACAACCTCGTCTCGCAAATGGACGTCGCCCAGGTCGCGCCCATCATGGGCCCGAAATTCACCGAGTACACCAAGCCCTACCACTTCGCCAAGCCCCCGCTCGTCCACGCCGACGGTCTGGTCGACCTCCAGGACAAGAAGGTCAACCTCGACACCAACCTCACCGTCAGCGTCGAGGGCCACTCGGACATGGATTGGACCCTCTTCCACATCCCCTACATCTTCAACCATCCCGTCGGCACCATGACGTTCAAGAACCGCAAGATGTCCGTCGACATGAAGCAGTGCGGCTTCTACAGCGGCACGCTCGCCGGCACGCTCGATCTCGATCTCCGCCAGACCCCGGCCGCCTATGCCGTTGACCTAAAGCTCGGCAAGGTCGACTTCCAGAAGTTCATGGTCCGCAGCTTCAACTACGGCAAGTCGACCGGCGTCATGGACGCGCACGGCAAGTTCACCGGCACGCTCGGCGTCATGAACTCCATGGCCGGCAAAGGCGACGCCAGCGTGGACGACGGCGACATCACCGGCATCCCGCTGCTCGGCTCCCTCACGCCGCTCATCCCCGGCTTCTCCGCCGCCGACGCCGCGCACGGCACCTTCACCATCGGCAACGGCTTCATCCGCACCGACGACCTCAACATCACCAGCGAGACCCTCGCCCTCATCGGGGAGGGGAGTTACAACTTCATCGCCGACAAGCTCGACCTCAACATGCGCGTCAACACCCGCGTCCCGCTCTTCGGCATCCTCGCCTACCCCGTCAGCAAGATCTTCGAGTTCCACGCCAGCGGCACCATGAAAGACCCCCAGTGGTCCGCGCGGAATTTTTGAAGCCGAGGGAAGACAGCCGGCGCTCTCCGAGCGCCGGTCCGAGTAGAACACGCGTCCGCAACCAACCACCGCCCGAAGAGCGCTGAGGTCGCGGCAAGACGAAAACCTCCGCAGGTAGCCGGCATCGGCCCGATGCCGGAGCCGCACTAGCGGCGGAATCGGATTTCCCCTCGTTCCCAAGTTGCACTTGGGAACGTAAGGTGCATTCGACGGCTTGAGCCGTCGCGCCCACGTGAACGGCTCTCTCTGTCTCAAATCCCTCCCACCGCACAGCACTCCGCCACCGCCACCCTCCTCCGCCATTGATTCGCTCCCCGCTTTCGGCACTATCACTCTCCCCATGACCGACCTGGAACGCGTCCGCCACTCTGCCGCGCATGTGCTCGCCACCGCCCTGCTCAAGCTCTGGCCCGAGGCGCAACTCGCCGCCGGCCCGCCCGTCGAGAACGGCTTCTATTACGACGTCGATCTCCCCCACCGCATCTCCCCCGCCGATTTCGAGAAGATCGAGGCCGAGATGAAAGCCATCACCAAGGCCAATCAACCCTTCACCCGCTCCGTCGTCACGCGCGACGAGGCCCTCCGCCTCGGCCGCGAAGGCCGCCTCGCCGCCCTCAGCACGCGCCCCGAACCCAGCAAGTTCAAGCTCGATATCCTTGAGCGCATCCCGGAGGGCGAGGAAATCTCGCTCTACGCCAACGGCGACTTCATCGATCTCTGCGCCGGCCCCCACGTCATGCGCACCGGCAACGTCGGCGCCTTCAAGCTCACCCACGTCTCCAGCACCTACTACCAGGGCGACGAGAACAACCCGCAGCTCCAGCGCATCTACGGCACCGCCTTCAAGAACAAGACCGAGATGGAAGCCCACTTCACCATGCTGGAGGAGGCGAAAAGGCGCGATCACCGCAAGCTCGGTCGCGAGCTGCAACTCTTCCACATCGACGACGAAGTCGGGCAGGGGCTCATCCTCTGGACGCCCAAGGGCGCGATCATCCGCACCGAGCTGCAAAATTTCATCGGCAAGGAACTCACCCGCCAGGGCTACAGCCAGGTCTTCACCCCCCACATCGGCAAGCTCGGCCTCTACCGCACCAGCGGCCATTTCCCTTACTATAAGGAATCGCAGTACCCGCCCATCGTCGAGCGCGAAACCCTCGACAAACTCGCGGACGAAGGCTGCACCTGCGGCCAGCTCTCCAACCTCCTCGATACGGGCGAAATCAGCGGCTACCTGCTCAAGCCGATGAACTGCCCGCATCACATCAAGATCTTCGCCAGCCAGAAGCGCTCCTATCGCGACCTGCCCATCCGCCTCGCGGAATTCGGCACCGTCTATCGCTGGGAGCAGTCGGGCGAACTCGGCGGCATGACCCGCGTCCGCTCCTTCACCCAGGACGACGCGCATCTCTTCTGCACCGAGGAGCAACTGCCCGCCGAAGTCATGGGCTGCCTCGGCCTCGTCAAGACCGTCTTCCAGACCCTCGGCATGAAGGATTACCGCGTCCGCGTCGGCCTGCGCGATCCCGATAGCGCCAAGTACACCGGCGATCCTGCCAACTGGGACAAGGCCGAGAAAGCCTGCCGCGATGCCGCCGCCAGCCTCGGCGTTCCCTTCAGCGAGGAACCCGGCGAAGCCGCCTTCTACGGCCCCAAGATCGATTTCGTGGTCAAGGACGTGCTCGGCCGCGAATGGCAACTCGGCACCGTCCAGGTCGATTACAATTTGCCGCAGCGCTTCGGGCTCTCCTACACCGGCTCCGACGGCAAAGAGCACACCCCCGTCATGGTCCACCGCGCCCCCTTCGGCAGCATGGAACGCTTCATCGGCTGCCTCATCGAGCATTTTGCCGGCGCCTTCCCCGTCTGGCTGGCCCCGGAACAGGTCCGGCTCCTCACCGTCACGGAGGAACAGGGCGAGTACGCCGACCGCCTGGAACGTGAGCTCAAAGCTCACGATGTCCGGGTGGAAGTGGACCGGTCTCGCGAGAAGCTGGGGGCCAAAATTCGGCTTGCCGAACTTGCCAAAGTCCCTTACATATTAACGCTTGGTGACCGCGAATTTCGAAGTGAACAAGTTTCTGTGCGCAGCCGTAAACTAACCGCAACCGAGGCCCGTCCCTGGCCCGAGTTCCTTCACCAGTTGCTGGGCGAAATCTCGCAGCGTTCGCTGTGATGCATTCCGGCATCCCTTTTCTTCAGTAACCCCAGACCCCAGAGGCATTATCTCCATCCACAAGTCCTTCATCCGCGCCAATAACAAAATCCGCGCCCGCGAAGTCCTGGTCATCGTCGACGCCGAGAGCAAATCGCTCGGCGTGATGGGCCTGGCCGAGGCGATGACGGAAGCGCGCAAGCTGGGCCTGGATCTGGTCGAGGTGAACCCCGCAGCCAATCCGCCCGTCTGCAAGATCCTCGATTTCGGGAAGTACAAGTACAACCTGGAAAAGAAGGAAAAGGACACCAAGAAGAACTCCTCCGCCAGCAAGCTCAAGGAGCTCAATTTCCACATGAACATCGACGACCACGACTACGGCGTGAAGATGCGCCATGCCGAGGAGTTCATGTGGAAGGGCATGAAGGTCAAGATGGGCCTCAAGCTCCGCGGCCGCGAGATGATGCACCAGGACCTGGCCATGAACCTCATCCGCCGCATGCGCGAGGACCTTTCCGGGATCGGGGTCGCCGATTCCGAACCAAAATTGATTGGCAAGAGCATCAACTTGATGCTATCACCCTTGCCCGTCCGAAAAAGGGTGCGCCGCTTCTCCGAGGAGGATGAGCCGGCCCAGGAGGAGGAATCGCACGATTCCACGCCTCAGCAGGCTCCAGCCGAGCCCGCCCCGGCTTTGAACGGCAACTCGTAAAATCAGGATCGTTATGCCCAAGCCCATCGCCCGTCGTAAAACCAAGAAATCCGTCGCCAAGCGATTCAAGATCACCGGCACCGGCAAGGTCATGGCCTCTCAGTCCGGCCGCCGCCACCTCGCCGGCAGCAAGAACCGCAAGCGCAAGCGTCACCTCGCCAAGTCCAAGCAGACCGACGTGACCGATACCTACCGCATCAAGTCGAACCTCCCGTTCGCCTAAACTTTTTTTCCGGAGACACCACCATGCCACGCGCCACCAACGCCCCCGCCTCCCGCGAACGCCGCAAGCGGGTCATCCAAAAAGCCAAGGGTTACCGCGGCCGCCGCAGCAAGCTTTTCCGCTACGCCAAGGACGCCACCATGAAGGGCCAGTACTGGTCCTACCGCGACCGCAAGACGCGCAAGCGCAACTTCCGCAACCTTTGGGTCGCCCGCATCAACGCCGCCGTCCGCACCTTCGACATGACCTACAGCCGCTTCATCGAGGCGCTGACCAAGGCCAAGATCGACATCGACCGCAAGATCCTCGCCGACCTCGCCGTGAACGAGCCGCAAGCCTTCGCCGCGATCGTCAACAGCCTCAAGAAAGCCTAGCCCGGTGTAGCGGTATAAGTACCGCTCATACCACTTGGTAACAGCTGGTACCGTTACATAACGGGCCCCGGCCCCGGTAGCCGCCGCTGTCCCCAGCGGCGGTCGGCAGCGAATAACCATCCGACTAAACACGGATTGGAACCGCGTCGGCTGCCACATGGTAGCCGGCGACCTCCGGGCACCGGACAAAACCCCAAAGCACTCCCTCATCACACCCGTTGCAACGCGCCCCACTCCCGCCCTCGCCTCGACGCTTGTCCACCCCAGGCTCCCCCCTAAACTGGAGGATGCTCACCCCCGTCGGCATTGCCCTCGGCTCCAACCTCGGCAACCGCGCCGCGGAACTGGAGGCCGGCTTCCAGTTTCTCCAAATCCTCTCCGCGCAGCCCATTCGCCGCTCCTCCATCATCGAGACCGCGCCCGTCGACTGCCCGCCCGGCTCCGCGCCATTCCTCAACGCCGTGGCCGAATTGCAAGTCGAGCCCGCCGGACTCTCCCCCCACGAGCTGCTCGCGCGCCTGCAGGGGTTCGAGGCCCAGCGCGGGCGCGCCGCTGAACACGAACGCAACGCCCCGCGCCCGCTCGACCTCGACATCCTTTATTACGGCACTGTCGCCCTCGAGGAAGGCGGTCTCATCCTTCCCCATCCGAGACTGGCCAGGCGCGCGTTCGTCCTCCAGCCCTTGGCGGAACTCGAACCGGACCTCGTCCTACCCGGCCAGACGCGAACGATCCGCGAGCTTTTGGCGGCTCGCATGACAAGCGGATCGGGCCTAGGATAAGCCATGGACCAGCACGACCGGACCCGTGAAATCGAAACGCTCGCCTATCAACTGTGGGAAAGAGAAGGCTGTCCTTCGGACCGCTCTCTGGAGAACTGGCTTCGCGCGGAACGGTTGCTCTCCGACGATGCGTTCCTCGAGCACGAGCTCGAGGTGGAAGTCGAGGAAGGCGGCATTGTGCCGAAGGCCGCTTCGCCAGGCAGCGGCGACCCGCTGGGCTGACGCCGTGGATGCGATGATCACGCCCGACTGGATTCGCGGGATCAAGGCGCGCGGCCAGCGCGTGGCGGCCCTCACCGCCTACGATTATCCCACCGCCCGGCTCCTCGACGAGGCCGGCGTGCCCCTGATCCTGGTCGGCGACTCCCTCGGAATGGTCGTGCTCGGTTATCCCGATACCACGCAGGTCACGCTCGCGGAGATGCGCCACCACGTCGCCGCCGTCGCCCGGGCCAAAACCCGCGCGCTCGTCGTGGGCGACCTCCCGTTTCATACCTACGAGACGCCCGCGGAAGCGCTGGCCAACGCCCGCGTGCTGGTCGAGGCCGGAGCGCAGGCGATCAAGCTCGAGGGCGGCGTCCGCGTCGTGCCGGAGATCGAGGCGATCCGCGGTGCCGGCATCGCGGTGATGGGCCATATCGGCATGCTCCCGCAGTCGATCCACGAGGAAGGCGGCTACAAGGTCAAAGGCAAGACAGAGGAAGGCCGCGAACAGTTGCTGGCCGACGCGCAGGCGGTGGAAGCCGCCGGGGCCTTCGCGCTGGTGATGGAGTTGGTCCAGCCCGACGCCGCCGCGCTGATCACCCGCTCCGTCGGCATTCCCACCATCGGCATCGGTTCCGGCCAGGGCTGCGACGGCCAAATCCTGGTCACGCCCGACCTCGTTGGCGCCTTTCCCTGGTTCCGCCCCAAGTTCGCCGTCGCCCGCGCGGATGTCGGCGCCACCATCCGCGCCGCCGCGGAAAGCTTCGTCCGCGACGTCACGGCAGGCTAAGTCGTTTCGTGGCGAGAAATCTCCGAAGGTCGCCGGCGGCGGAATCACGCAGGAGAGACAAGAAGCGCGATTTGGCTCGAGCGCCGCATAACCAAATCTACGGCGTCGATGGCGCGGGCGTCGCCGCCGGAGCGTTCGTCTCTGCCGATGACGGGGCTGTGTCCGTCGGCGCCGGCGCGTTTGTCGCCGGCGCAGCGTTCGTGGCCGCATCCGCCGGCGGCCCTGCCTGAAGCACGAGCTGCGGCGGCATCAGCAGAGAGTCGACTTCATCGAGCATGCCGTTCGCACAATGCTCATCGCTGCGCAGCACCTTGGCCTTGTGGATGAACAGCGTCCCGGCCTTCGTCGTCTTCACCTCCAGCGGCGTGCCCTCGCACGAGACCAGCGATTTTTGCATCCGCAAATCCTTCGCCGTCCATGCCTGCCCGTTGACCAGATGGAAAAGCACGATGCGCTGAAGCTGCGCCTTGTTTTCCGGCCGCAGCAGGTCGTCGAACATCCCGGGCGGCAGCTTGGAGAACGCAGAGTTCGTCGGCGCAAAGAGCGTGAACGGCCCGCGGCTGCTATAGAACGTGCCCATGTCCGAGGCCGCCACCAGCTTCGCGAACTTGCTCAGGATCACGTTGCCGTCGATCGTGTCGGCCAGATCCGCGATGCGCTTGCGATGCGGTGCATGCGCGCTTTTCGGAGCCGATGCCATCGAGACCGTGCCTGACGTCGCCCCAAGCACCAGCAGCCATAAGATCAACCGGACTGCTCCTGTACGCATCGTCGCGCAATGTTATCCCGCGTCCGCGTGAGCACAAGCCGCGGACGTGGCGATCACGCCGGCGCTGGATGCCCGAGCGAAGATCACTCCTCCAGGTCCGGACCCTTCAGCTTCTCGCGCGCCTTCCCCACGAAATAGTTGCAGGCTTCCGGGCAGAGCAGGGGAATCGCGCCCGCTTCATCCACAGCAGACTCCTCCGCGGGCGACCAGAGACGCAGCTTCCGGCACTGGCGCTCGCAGATGGTGGCGACAAGGTCGCGCAGCCCCGGTTCGTCGAGTTCCCGCACGATTCGAAACCGCCCGGTCTGTCGCTCGGCCGTTTCGCGCCACGGCGTGATCGGCAGATTCTTTGCGCGCCAGAGTTCGGCATTGGCCACCTCGGCGGGATAGAAATAATCGAGCGCATCGCGCAGCGCGCCCTCGTCCGGTGCGTGATAACGCCAGCCGCGCCGCAAGGTCGGCGCGGCGCGCAGGGGCCGGAAGTTCCCCGCCTCGTCCAGGCGCACCAGTTCGCGAATCTCCGCCAGCGACGCGAGTTCGCGGAGATTGTCCCGCCCCGCATCGTCCACGTGGCGCAGTTCGTAACCAAGATCGATCCGGATCTGCCCCATGCGCCAGGGCAGGGAAGCCGTGGGAAGAAACCCGGAGGGCGGCGCGGCCACGCTGCCTCCAGCCGGCCGCATCGCGCGCCCATGGTCACGCTCAAAGTCGACCACCTGCGCAACGATCAGGTCCGCCAGAAACGGCGCCGTGCCGATCGCGTTCGCGTACCAGAGCCGCCGCGCGCCCTCCACATGCGGGTTGGCAAACGTCGCCTCGCGGATGTTGTGGGTCAGCCCCAGCAGCACCGGGATGTCCTCATAGGAATGCAGTCCATCCGAGATGAAGAACGGTACCACGATCACGTCGGCGCAATCGGTTAGCGTCCGCCAATCCTTCACGAACGGCTTCTGCTCCATCAGCACGCCCTGGCAATCGGCGAAAAGCCCGCGCCCACGGATCTCCGCCGCCCGTTCGTGGATGATCTTCGTGGAGTTATCGTTCAACGACGTGCCGTGACCGCAGATAAACAGGCAGGCGGTCCGCGCCGGCTCGGCGATCGTCGCGCCGCTGGCGTCGACCGCCTCGCGCGCCTTGCGCAGCAGCGTGTCGGTCATGGCTGGATGAAGCCCGACTGGCGCGCAATAGCCCACCTGCTTGCCCCCGATGCTCGTGACCGGTCCGTTCAGGCCCAGCTCGCGCGGGATCACCTGCTCGGTAAAATAGCCGGAGCTGATAAAGTTCGGCACCACGTAGACCTGCGTCGAGCGCACCTGCCGCAGCGCCTGGCGAAAGTTGGCCTCCTCCTTCCAGAAACCGACCTGCACCTCCGCGAAAAGTCCGCGCCGGCGCAACTCCTCCACATGCTGCCAGGTCGGCGCGCTGGAATCGGCGTTCAGTGTCGACCCATGGCCAAGCAGGAGGAGGGCCGCTTCCCGGTGCGTTCCGGCGTTCATGCGCCGCGCACCCCCCGAAGCCGCCGGACTGCCCAGCGGCCCAGATGCCGCCGCTGCGCCAGCACCACTTCCGTCGTCCTGTAAAGGAAAGGCCCCACCTCCATGCCGTGGCGCGGGAACGAAATGCGCCCCGCCCGCACCGCGGCGAGAATCGCCTCCTCCGTCAACTCGTCCGCCTCCACCGTGCTCGGATTCCGGCCAATGGCTGCGACCGAGTGGGCGTCCGAGCAGGCCAGCAGCGGCTTCCCGTGCCGCTGCGCCCAATGTGCTGCGCGCAGATTCGGACTCACGCGGCTTGGCAGCCAGTGGAAATGCAGCGCGCACCATTCCACCGCGTCGATGCAGTCGGCATTGCCGTTCAAGCGCTGCTGCAGGCACGCCGGGTGCGGGTAAAACGGATGCGGCGCAAACACCAGCACACCCGGCTTGCGCGCGCGCAGGGCGCGAACTTCATCCCACGTGGTCTCGCCGGGCAGATCGCCTTCGCGCACGCCCAGCACCACCAGGTGCTTGCGGTCGATCTCCGCTTCCATGCCGCGGATCAACAGCAAGCCCCGTCCGCGCGCGTAGGCAAAGGCCGACTCGTCCTCGCAGACACGCCGGTGCCACGTCATCGCGATCGCGTCGAGCCCCGCCTTCTTCGATACGTCGATGTGCTCGAAGATCGAGTGATGCAGCGGATCGAGTGGATCGCCCTGGCAGTGGTTATGCAGATCGACGCGGAAGCTCGGCACAGATCATCCAGTATGCGCGTTGACCCCACCCGCGCAAGTTGCCTCCCGGTCACACCCGGCAACGAATCGGCGGCGATTCCCCTTGACCCTCTTATTCGGCTGACCCATCATCACCCTCCCTTTCCGTTTTCCGGAAGGCATTGATGGGCTCTTAGCTCAGCGGATTAGAGCGCCTGACTACGGATCAGGAGGCCATAGGTTCGAATCCTATAGGGCCCACTTTGTCGGGAGCTTCTTTACCGTTGCTTGCCGGCCGCCATTTGGACAGAGCTGAGCGAACTAGATAAATCCTGTCGCCTGCAGTACGATGAACCTCAACAACATTCCTGCGTTTGCCCCCCCAAACGTCATGCGAATCTGATCAAGGCAGTCTTGTCCTTTCCTTTTTCATCCCCGTAAATCACTTCAAAGCGTGGCGGACAAATGCACGCGGCCCATCGGAGAACACCCGTTCGCCGATCCGAAACGCCTTCCGCTGCAGCGGAAGGCGGCGTTTCTGCGCCCGTTGAAGAAGTCGACCGAACTCGTCTGCATCCGCGCGGGCGCGGTGATGCACGAGGAAGGTGGCAAGATCATGATCCTCGCCAAGGAGTTGGGTCAGGCGCTGGAGTTTCTTCACCGGACCCTGGGGCCCCTCCAAAAGATCCAGGACGTAGAGGAGGTCCTTCGCCCGACGCCGCCACGCATGGAGATTCTCGTCGGTCGGCCGCTCGGCCGCTCGTTTCCTTGCCTTGCGGGCGCGTTGATAAATCCTGCGCAGCCCTTTCCTCGCGCCTTTCGCATCCAGCCCCTCCTGTAACAGCAGAACCAGCGCCGCGGACGCCTTCAGCAATTCGCCCCGCGCCCGCTGCAAAAGCGGCCGGATCGGCGGCGCCGCGGATTCAGGCGGTCGGGGTTCGCCCTGGCGGCAGACACGTCGCGCCGTTTCGCGCCGCACGAGATGATCGCGCGCGGGTCCCAGCACATGCGCGGCGTTGCGCAGCGGAGTGTCAACCGACGCCAGCGCCTTTTCCGGCGCCATGGTTTTTGCCAGCCGCATAACCGCGCGCAACTTCTTGATCGATTTGCGGGCATCGTGCACCGCCGCGTCAAGCTTGCCCTGGCCCGCTTGGTCCAGCCTCCGCTGAAGGCCGCGCAGCTCGACCGGCAGGAAGGCGCACACGCGGGAAAAGATCTCCTCCGCTTTCATGCGTCAGCCTACGCGCGCGGCGATGATGCGAAAGCGACGATTTTCCCCTCCCACCGGTCGGCCCCGCGCGCACGGATCAGCGGGCCCCATCCACCAGCCGCTCGCCGACGAGTTGCGCGCGCAGATAAGCGATGAACCGATCGCTGCCCATCAACTTCCCGTGCGTCACACCGGGCAGCAGCTTCACGTTGGGCGCGTCGCGCGAGGTGCCTTCCAGCACGCGCGCCAGCTCGACCGTTCCGTCACCTTCCGCCCCGTCCTCCAGATAGGTGCCGCGACTGGAATCGTGGTCGCCCTCCGTGATGACGCCGGTCGGCGTGGCCAGCCCAATGCCAGCTACCAGCCGCAGCCGGCTGCCACCGTCCGGCCCGGTCAGCAGCCTTGCCGTGCGCGAAAGCGGGCCCAGGGCGGCACGCCAGGCGCGGGCCTGGCTCATCAGCCGATCAAGCGCGGAGTCGTCGCGACAAAAAAGCCAGCTGGCCGAATCGATCGACTTGCGCCCCTCGGCTTCGCGTGGCTTCAGCCAGCCATCGACAAAAATCCGCTGCTCGAGCCCCGCCGATGGCCAGTAGCGGCGCCACGGTTCGGTCGCAAACGCATCCGACACGCGCTCCTGTCGGCCGGCGATCAGCCGGGTCCAATGGGGGTCGCCGGTCGGGAGCAGTTCGTACAGGCTGGGCCGCGTGATGCCCGTCAGCTTGGTCACGTTTTGGTCGACACTGGTGGGAATGAGATCGAGCAGCACGCCCGGAAAGCCGTGCGCATGCGCCTTCAGGCTGTCGGGTCCGTAGACCACGGTCTTGATCGCCTTGACCGATCCGGCATTCGGGGTGCCGACCAGATAAAGCGCCCGCACGCGCCCCGCCCACGACGGTTGCTCCGCCAGCAGCGTCCGCGCGACCAACCCGCCCATGCTGTGCGCCACGAGAATGAAACGAGTCTGATCCGCCGGGATTCCCGTCCGCGCCGCATGCCTGGCGGCATAGCCTTCCAGCGCGCGCCCCAGGAGCGGCGCAGTGACCGTCCCCATGTCCTGCCGCCAATCGTAATCGAAGATGAAAAAGTCCGCGCCCGGCGTGTAAGGGGCAAAACCCGGAATGGCGTCGTCACCCGAAATCATGCTGGAAAGGAAATGGCCGTACACGTCCACCGGGCCCACGGCGCGGATCGTCTTCGGCCGAAGCGAATTCGGCATCCGCAGGGAGAAGTAGAGCCGCGAGGAGAGAAACGTGTCGACATTGCCCCAGACGCAGGCCGGATCACCCGGCGGATTGAGCGTATCGTCGAAAAGCTGGCATCCCTCGTAAGCCGGGACGAAGACAAGCACGTCCGCGTGCAGGGAATACGATCGCGCCGGGAGCCCGGGAAAGGAAAGAACCAGCAGCAGGGCGACCCAGGAACGGCGAAACATGGATCAGCTTACACCGAAACCTCCCCTTCTCACACGCAAGGTCCTCCGAACAAAAAACAGGTAGCCGGCGCTCT
>CAZZYY010000001.1:43458-49038 GCA_964658475.1 uncultured Candidatus Methylacidiphilales bacterium
AACCGGCGTCCGCCACCGACCGGCGCTCGAGAGAGCGCCGCCTACCAGACCCAGCGCCGACCAGGCGAAGGCGTGCCGGGAGCCAGTGCCGTCGGCGATCTCTTCCCCAAGCCCTCAGGGCAAACCCACATGAGCCAAGCACATTTCAGCGCCAATATGATGATGTTGGCGACCGCATTTTTTCTAAGCTTCATCCTCACTGTCAATATCTTCCACCGAAAGAAAACGGCTGGGAATTTCGAGCAACTTCGACTATGAAATTGCGTCTAAGTATTATGCCCGACCACGCCGCGCCGCTTCTCTTCCTGGCTGTGCCCGGCACCCAGGAAACGCGCCAGCTCGACTTGGAATCGGTCCGCGAGGCTGTCGCGCGCGGCGAAATCGGGTTGGATAACTGGGCCTGGTCGGCCGAGCGCAGCGAATGGGTGCCCCTCGCGCAATTGCCCGAGTTTGCCGCGCCTGCGCCGGCCGTCCCCGTCGTGCCCCTGCCCATGGTCCAACCCCAAAAGGTGGCCCAGGCGGGCCGGCCCGTGAGGGCGAGCAGCGTTCCGGCCGCCCAGCCCGAGGTGCAAGCCCATGCCCGCACCCACTTCTCCAAGATGGCGGAGGATCACCCGCCTGAGTTTCCGATTCTCCGCATCGGCTTCTTCGGTCTGGCTGGCCTGATCGTGGCGCTGGTCGTAGTGAACTACTTTTTGGTCGATCAGCCCGTGCGCGGCAACTTGAGCCGGACTCCGTTTGCCGCCGTTGCCGTCCACGCCCATTTGGGTGCGTTTCTCCAGCCGCAGGCACTCCTCATCCATGTGCGGCCCAGCAGCAGGATCAACTCCGACAACTTCGCCGATTTCCTGAGCGCCCTGACTGAGGCGGCTCCGAAACGCGCTCTGCCCGGAATGGATTTCCAGACCGTCAGCCTGACGCCGGGATGGCTTGCCAAGTACACCATCAGCGGAGCGGACTGGGAAAGCCTGGCCGAAATGACCGGCTTTTCCGCGGACCAAAAAAAGCAGTTCGTGCTCTCGCACTTGGAGCGGGCCGGTGGCGCGCCTTTGCTGATCGAGCATCGCAACGAATCCGCCGTCCAGCAGCAGGCGGACGAAGACAAGGCCTGGCAGCAGTTGGTGGCTACGTTCCAGGTCATCTAATCCGCTGCTCCTGCCGCCGTGAGAACGGCGGATCCCGTGCCGAGCAGGGCTCAGAGAGGGCCGTGCTCATACCGATAAGGGAGGACGGGGCCGGTGTGCCTTTGTCCCACCATCTCCGCCACTGTGCCGTAACACGTTCCTCCGAATCGCTTGTAGCCACATGCATGCTCCCGACGAATCCGCCCGGCTCCATGCCCTGCGGGAGTACGCGATCATGGATACCGAGCCGGAGGAGGCCTTCGACGAGTTGACGCGGCTGGCCGCGCAAATTTGCGAGGTGCCGGTCTCCACCATCAGCTTCATCGAGGCGGACCGGCAATGGTACAAGTCGAAGGTCGGCATGCCGGCCGATCTCAACGAGACGCCGCGCCAAGTCTCCTTCTGCAACCATACCATTTCCGCGCCCGGCATGGTTGTCATTCCCGATGCGACTAAAGACGAGCGGTTTCGCACCAACCCCTACGTGCTGGGGGCGCCCAACGTGCGGTTCTATGCCGGTTATCCCTTGAAGTCGTGGGCCGGGCACGGCATCGGCAGCATCTGCGTGGTCGATACCCAGCCGAAGGAGCTGACCGACGCGCAGAAGAACGCCCTCGAGGTGCTCGGCCGCCAGGCCGTCTCGCAGCTCGAGTTGCGGCGCATGCTCCGCGCGCAGCGGGACGCGCTCAAGGCGCTGCAGGTCAGCGAGGAACGGTTTCGCCAATTCTCCGAAAATGTGGATGACATGTTTTGGATTGCCGAACAGGGCGAGATCCAGTTTGTCAGCGCCGCGTTCGATCGCATTTGGGGCCGGTCCCTTTCCGAGTTCCATGAGTACCCGGCGATTTATTTTGCTGCCATCCATCCCGAGGATTACCTGCGGGTACAGACCGCGTACCGGCGCCAGGACCCCGCCGGCTTTGACGAGACCTACCGGGTCTTCCGTCCCGACGGCTCCATCCGTTGGGTGCGCGACCGCGCCTTTCCTCACCTGAACGAAAAGGGCGAGGTCGTGCGCGTCAGCGGCATCGCCTCCGACATCACGCGGCAGAAGGCGACGGAAACGGAACGCGACCGGTTCTTCCAGGCCTCCGTCGATTTCATGACCATCCACAAGCTCGGCGAGACCGAGTACCGGCAGGTCAACACCGCCTGGGAACGGACGCTCGGTTACACCACGGAAGACCTCGTCCTGCACGGCAGCTTCCTCCAGTTCATTCATCCGGACGACGTTCAGACGACCCGCGACATCCTCAAGGGCCTGCAGGAAGGGCGCGACGTGCGCCAGTACCGTAATCGCTACCGTCACAAGGTCGACGGCTCCTGGCATTGGCTGGAGTGGCAGGCCTTTGCCCCCGCACCGGGCGAGGACTTTGTCTACGGCACCGCGCGCGACGTCACCGTGCAGGTCTACGCGGAGGAACAGCTTCGCCAGACCACCGCCGAGCTAGAGCGCGTTTTCAACGTCTTTCCCGACCAGTTCTTTCGCATCGACCAGTACAACGTCATCATCGAGTACCGGGGTGGGCACGCCGGCAGCGCCGGACCCTTTACCCAGGAATGCGTCGGCCGGCGCTTCAACCAGCTCGTGCCGCCCGAGATCGCGGAGCAGTTTTTCGCCGCCAAGTCCGCCGCGCGCCGCACGCAAAAGCTTCAGCAGTTCGAGTTCCGCCACCCGGAGGGCGAGGGCGAGCATCACTTCGAAGTGCGCGTGCTTTCCGACGACGGCCGCGAGGTCATCGTCGTCGTGCGCGACATCACCGATCGCGCCCTGGCCGACCGCGCCCAAAGCGAGGCCAAGCACGCCGCCGAGTCGGCCAGCCGCTCCAAGAGCGAATTCCTCGCCAGCATGAGCCATGAGCTGCGCACGCCGCTCAACGCCATCCTCAACATTTCCGAGTCGCTCGGCGAAGGCGTCTACGGCGGCCTCAACGAGAAGCAGCAGCGCTCCCTGCAAACGGTTGCGGAAAGCGGCCGCCATCTGCTCGGGCTGATCAATGACATCCTCGACCTGAGCAAGATCGAGGCAGGCAAGATGGAGTTGCAGCTGACGGAGATCGGGGTGCGCGCTCTCTGCGAAGCGAGCCTGCGCCTCGTCCGCGAGCAGGCGCTCCAGCGCCGCCAGGAAATCACGCTCGAGATCGCCCCCGGCCTCGATGTCGTGCAGGCGGATGAGCGCAAGCTCAAGCAGGTGCTCGTCAATCTGCTGAGCAACGCCAGCAAGTTCACCCCCGCCGGCGGCGCCTTCGGCCTCAAGGTGGCCGTCGACACCGGCTTGATCACGTTCACGGTCTGGGACGCCGGCATCGGCATCTCGTCCGACGACCTCGGCAAGCTCTTCCAGCCCTTCGTCCAGCTCGACAGCAAGCTCTCGCGCGAGTACGCCGGCACCGGCCTGGGCCTCTCGCTCGCCCAACGCCTCGCGCAGTTGCATCAGGGCCGCATCGAGGTCGCCAGCGTCCCCGGCGAGGGCAGCCGTTTCACCGTGACGCTCCCGAACCCGTCCGGCGGCAGGGAGTCGCGTCCGGCGGAACGGGCCGCCACCCAATTGCTCAACCTGCCCGTTCTTCCAAGTCTTCACCGGCCCCGCGTCCTGTTGGTGGACGACATCGAGGCCAATCGCGATTGCATCGGCGATTACCTGGAGTCGAAGGGATTCGAAATGAGCCTCGCCGTGAACGGCCTGGAGGCGCTCCAGCGGGTCGAGGAATGGCGGCCCGACATCATCGTCACCGACATCCAGATGTCCGGCCTCGACGGCTTCGAGGCCATCCGGCAACTGCGCGCCCGGCCCGAGCTCGCCGACATCCCCATCATGGCGCTCACCGCGCTCGCCATGGAGGGCGACAGCGAGCGCTGTCTCGCCGCCGGCGCCACCCATTACCTGAGCAAGCCCGTCGCCCTCAAGGTGCTCGCCTCGACCCTCGCGGAAATTTCCCGCGATTCGCAGCGGAGGGCCGCCGCGTGAGCTCGCTGCCCCATCAGGGAACCCTGCTCATCGTCGATGACGAGCGCGCCGGGCGCGAGGCGCTCGAAGGCCTGCTGCTCAACCAGGGTTACCGCCTCCATTTCGCCACCAGCGGCGCGGAGGCCCTGGCCGCCATCCGCCACCTGCGCCCCGACCTCGTCCTCCTCGACGTCATGATGCCCGGCATGGACGGCTTCCAGGTCTGCCGGCAACTCCGCGCCGACGCGATCTCCGCCGAAATCCCCGTCCTGCTCGTCACCGCCCTCGACGATCGCGAGACGCGGCTGGAGGGCATCACCGCCGGCGCGGACGACTTCATCTCCAAGCCCTACGACCGGGGCGAGCTTCGCCTGCGCGTCAAGACCATCATGCGCATCGGCCGCTACCGCCGCCTGCTCAACGAGCGCGCCCGCTTCAACTCCGTGGTCGAAAACGCGAGCAACGGCTACATCGTGGTCAAGGACGACGGCGCCATCAGCTACGCCAACGGCTCCGCCCGCAACTTCCTCAACCTCGGCGCTCCCAGCCTTCCGCACGGGTACGGCCTCTTCTTCGAGACCGCGCGCAAGCAGTACCGCCTCGAACCCGACTGCGCCTGGACCGACGACGACCTGCGCGTGCCCAATCGCCACTATCTCGTGCGCCCGGAGACGCCCACCGCCCGCGCCTTCTGGCTCTCCGTCACGCTCATCGAGCCCGGCAGCGATTCCAACGAGCGCCTCCTGCGCCTGCGCGACGTGACCGAGGAAATGGGCGTGCAGCGCGACCGCCACAGCTTCCAGCGCATCATCGGGCACAAGCTGCGCACGCCGCTCAACGGCATCGTCTCCGTCCTGGAAATGCTCAATGGCGATCTCGCCCACAGCCCGCAGGGCGAGATGGCCGCCCTCGCGCTCCACAGCGCCGAGCGCCTTGCCCGCAGTGTGGAGGAAATCCTGCGCTTCGCCGCCTTGTCCGAGCGACCCGGCGACCCGGAGGACCCCTTTGCCCTCGCCACGCTGCCGGACCTCGTCGAGCGGCTGCGCCAGGAAGCGGAGATCGCCACCATCGATTGCGAGATCGAATCCTCGCTTCTCGGGGACAAGATCACTCTCTCTCCGCTCCAGTTCGAGACCGTTTTCCGCGAGCTCTTCGAGAACGCGCGCAAGTTCCATCCCCGGCGCCAGCCGCACCTGCGCCTCAGCGGCACGCGCGCCACCGACGGCCGCGCCGTCCGCCTCGCCCTGCGCGACAACGGCGTCAACCTCGCGCCCGACCAGCTCGCGCAGGTCTGGGTGCCCTACTATCAAGGCGAGAAGCGCACCACCGGCGAGGTGGACGGCATGGGCCTCGGCCTCAGCGTGGTGAAAAGCATCGTCGTTTCCAAGGGCGGCAGCATCCGCATCGCCAGCAACGCCGACGGCCCCGGCATCGAAGTCACCCTCGACCTCCCCCTCCCGTAGCCGGCGCTCCACCCAGGTACCTGTCGCCTAACCCGGTAGCCGGCGC
>CAZZYY010000002.1:0-45888 GCA_964658475.1 uncultured Candidatus Methylacidiphilales bacterium
GCCGAGCCAGCTTTACGCTTCGAGGCGCTCTGAGGGTTATCCTCAGAGAATTTCCGGATATAACCGGGCGGCGATGGCGTCGAGTTCCTGCTGGTTGGCCTCCGCCGTTTCGCTCTGCACGAAACGCCCGACCAATTCCTGCGCCTCCGCATAGCTCAGCGCCTGAATGGCCCGCTTGATGCGCGGAATGGCGTTGGGGATGGCGGAAAGCTCGTCGATGCCGAGGCCGACGAGCATGGGCATGAGCACGACGTCCGAGGCCATTTCGCCGCAGACGCCGACCCAGATGCCGGCGGCGTGGGCGGCGTCGACCACGTTCTTGAGCAGCCGCACGACGGCGGGATGCGCGGGCTGGTACATGGCGGAGACCTTCTCGTTGCCGCGGTCGATCGCGAGCGTGTACTGGATGAGGTCGTTGCTGCCGACGCTGAAAAAGCTGACGTGGCGCGCGAGGACATCGGCAATTAGAGCCGCTGACGGCACCTCGATCATCACGCCGCAATCCATGGTTTCCGGCTGCGCGATGCCCTCGGCCCGCAGCTCGGCGCGCACTTCCTCGAGCATGCCGCAGGCGAACTTCACCTCGTTGACGTCGGAGACCATGGGGAACATGACCTTGACGTTGCCGTCCGTGTTGGCGCGGCAAATGGCGCGCAGTTGCGTGCGGAAGAGATCGGGGCGGCCCATGGAGTAGCGGATGCCGCGGAAGCCGAGGAACGGATTGATCTCCTGGTCGATGCCGAGGTGCGGCCGCTTTTTGTCGCCGCCCACGTCGAGCGTGCGGATGATGACTGCCGCAGGCTTCGAGGCCTGGGCCATCTGCGTGTAGATTTCGGCCTGCGTGTCCTCGCTGGGGAACTCGTCCTCGTTGAGGAAGAGGTATTCGGTGCGCATGAGGCCAATGCCCTCCGCGCCGTGTTCCTGCAGCAGCGGGAGGTCCTCCGCCAACTCGACGTTGCCGGCCACGGTGATGCGGCGCTGGTCGAGCGTAACGGGCAGCGTTTCGCGCAGCTCGTCGAGCTTGGCATCGACCACGTCGTGCTCGTGCTCGCGGGCGCCGTAGTCGGCCTTGGTCTGCTCGCTGGGCATGACGATGAAGAGGCCCTCGTACCCATCGACCAGCACCTCGACGCCGGGCTCGATGCGGCTGAGGCCCTTGATACCGACCACGGCCGGCAGGTTGAGCGAGCGCGCCATGATGGCGGAGTGGGAGGTGCGACTGCCGGCCTCGGTCACGATACCGCGGACCAGCTTGCGATCGAAGCCGGCGGTGTCGGAGGGCGAGAGATCGTGCGCGAGCACAATGGAAGGCACGTCCATGCCCTGAAGTTCCGTCTGCGCCTTGCCCTGGAGATTGCGCAGCACGCGGCGGGAGACATCCGCAAAATCGGCGGCGCGCTCGCGGAAGTAGTCGTCGTCGAGCTCGCGCATGCGCCGCGTGTAGACGCGCACCACTTGCTCATAGGCGAAGTCGACATTCACGAGGCGGCTGAAGACCTGTTCCTTAACCGACTCGATGAGCGAGCTGTCCTCGAGCGAGAGGATGTGCGCGTCGAAAATGCTCGCGTCGGTTTCGCCGACGGAGGCGGCCATCTGGTTGCGGATGGCGGTGATTTGCTGCCGGGTCTTGAGCAGCGCGGCCTCGAACCGGGTCAGTTCATTGGCGACATCTTCCGGGCGGATGCGGCGCTTGCGGACGATGTGCTCATCCGCATAGAGCAGGACAGCGGGGCCCCAGACGATCCCCGGCGAGACGGCGAGACCTTTGTATCTTGTTTCGGTTGTGGGCGTTGGGGCCGGCGTCTCGTCGGGCACGGCGCCACGTTGCTTACTCTTCGTCGAATTTGCGAGCTATTAATTCCTCGAGCGCTTTCACGAGGTCGGCGGAGTCCGAACCGGTACAGGTCACCTTCAACCGAGAGCCGCAGCCCGCGGCCAGCAGCATCAGGCCCATGATGCTCTTGCCGTTGATCTCCTCGCCGTCCTTCTCGACGATGATGTCGGAGGAAAAGCGGTTGGCCACGCGGACGAACATGGCCGCGGGCCGGGCATGGAGGCCCAGCTTGTTGGAGACGACGAGTTCCCGCACCACGGAAGCGCCGGTCGGTTGATTTTTTGCTGCGGAAGCCATTTTAGCGGTGCGTAAGGGCCTTAATTACCTCGGTTTCCAATAGCTTTCAACAATCTTTCGTTGAATTCAACTGCGGAATTCTGGCCCATGCTCTTGAGCTTCTGGTCGAGAGCGGCCACTTCGACGAGATTGGCCAGATTCCGCCCGTGTCTGACCGGGATGGTGACGTGGGGGATGCGGATTTGCAGGATTTCGTAATAATCCTGCTCCAGGCCGATGCGGTCGATCTCCGGCACCTCATGCCAATCCTGGAGCGTCACGACCATGTCGAGCCGTTTCTCGAAGCGGATGGAGCGGACGCCATAGATGCTGGCAATGTTGATGATGCCGAGGCCGCGCACCTCCATGTGGAAGCGCGAGAGGTCGGACGAGGTGCCGATCAACTCGCGGCCTTCCAGCGAGCGGATGCGCGTGATGTCGTCGGCGACAAGGCTGTGGCCGCGTTCCACGAGCGAGAGCACGCACTCGCTTTTGCCGATGCCGCTGGCGCCGCGGACCATGACGCCGATGCCGAGGATATCGACCATGCTGCCGTGCTCGGTGGTGGTGGGAGCGAAATCGAGCTCCATGCAGATGGTCGTCGTGTTGACCAGCCGCATGGTTGTTAGCGGCGACTTGAAGACGGCGATGTTCATCTCCTCGGCGAGCTCGAGCACGAGCTTGGGCGGATTGATGTTGCGCGCGAAGATGAGGCAGGGGATGCGGCTCTTGAAGAGTTCGCGCAGGCGCGCGCGGCTTTGCCGTTCGGGCAGCGACTTGAGGAACTGGGTCTCGCTGCTGCCGATGACCTGCACGCGGTGACAGGCGAACGCGGCGTAAAAGCCGGCCAGGGCCAAGCCGGGACGGTTGACGGCGCCCTCGACGATTCGCTTTTGCAAGCCGCCCGCGCCGGCGAGCAGCTTGAGGTGCAGTTGGTCCGCGTGGTTGGTGTAAAGCTGGCCAACGGTGACGTGCGGGAGGCTCTTTTTCTTCACGGGAGGGAACTCCGTTTTGCGCTTAGAAGCGGGCTTTCGCAATACGATTCGGAGGTGCGATGAGACTTCGGGACGGAATTACGGGGGATGACGGAATTAACGGAATTTATGGCAGAATGATCCGCACCCCTCGAAGTCCGTTAATTCCGTCTGCAGTCGTAATTTCGTCATGGTTCCCTCACCGCCACTCGTGCTTGGGATACTTGCGCGAGAGCTCCTGCTTGATCTTGGGGTAGCTCTCTTTCCAGAAGTTCGCTAGGTCGCTGGTGATTTGGACGGGGCGGTTGTTCGGGGCGAGCACCTGGATGGTGACGGGCGTGCGGCCCTTGGCGACGGTCAGGTTGGTGACGCCGTATAAATCCTGGATGCGGGCGGCGGTCATGGGCGCGCTGCCGGGCGTGTAGATGATCCGGGCCTTGCGGCCGCCAGGGAGCTCGAAGCGCTCGGGCGCGTGCTGGTCGAGGGCGCGCTGAAGCGGGGCGGAGAGCCAGCCGCGCAACACGGGCCAGACCTCGGCGTCCTTGATCTGCTTGTAGGTGAACGAGCCGTGGACGATCTGGCCGATGATGGTGCGTTTGGCTTCTTCGTCGACGACCGGGAGGCCGAGCTCGGGCATCCAGACGCGCAGGCATTCGAGGCGGAGCAGCCATTGCTCGACGGCGTCGTCCCAGTTCTTGAGCGGCGCGCGGCCGGTCAGGACTTCCTCGGTCAACAGTCGCGCGGCGGCCTCGGGATCGGTGGCGTCGCGTTCCACGAAGTCGAGCACGAGGTCGCGGAAGAGACGCGTCCGCCTGGTGACCACGCGGCGGGCGACGGGATCGTAGGCGGTTTCCTCGCCCTCGCTGAAATCGTCCGGGAAGAGTTCGCGCAGCCACTCTTCCTTCACGGCTGTGGCCTGGCTGAGGAGGACGCGCAGTTCGTCGCGCGATTCCACCTCGCGGATCTCAGCGGCGACGAGCAGGTCGGCCTCGCGCACCCAGCTGTCGCGCACGAGCTCGCCGGTCCGCTTGTGCACCAGGCGGCAGCGCAACGTGCCCTTGTCGACGCGGCGCGCGAGCTGATCGGAAAAACCGGTGAGGACGCAGCGCTGGATGGCCTCGGAGGCGGCCGGCTTTTCGCTCACGTCGAGCCTGGCGCGTTCGGCGAGGCGGAGGAGTTGCTCCAGTGCGCCGGCGACCTCGCGCGCGCCGCCGGCGTGGATGCCGAGCTGGCGACATTTCTGCGGATCGAAGTTGCGGCCCTGGGCGAAACGCCAGGCGCGCATGAGGGTGAAGAAGTCGGAGGTCCCCTCGCCGCCGAGCACGTCCTCGCGCAGCTCGTCCATGCGCTTGCCCTCGCTGCGCAGGAGGATGCCGCGGCTTTGCGACAAGGCGGCGATGAGCGCTGCGGCGCGCACGCAGCCGAGGGCGTCGGCGGCGAGCAGCATGCGGGCGTAGCGGGGATGGGTGGGGAAAGCCGCCATGCGCCGGCCGGTCTCGGTCAGGCGGTCGGCGTGGTCAAGCGCGCCGAGATCGCGCAGCAACTCGACGCCGCGCGCGAAGGATTTCGCCTCGGGCGGTTCGATCCACGGGAACGCGGCCAGGTCCTCGATGCCGCTGGCTTTCAGACCGAGCAGCGCGCCGCTGAGTTCCAGGCGCCGGATCTCCGGGGGCGTCTGCAGCGGGCGGGCCTCGTGTTCGCGTTCCGTCCAAAGGCGCACGCCGTGGCCCGACGCCGTGCGGCCAGCGCGGCCCAAGCGCTGCTGGGCGGAGGCGCGGCTGATTTTTTCGATGAGCAGGGTGTTGATGCCGCGATGGGGATCGAACCGCGCGACGCGGGCGAGGCCGCTGTCGATCACCGCGCGCACACCGTCGATGGTCAGCGAGGTTTCCGCCACGTTGGTGGAGACGATGATCTTGCGTTTGGGCCCGGGCGTGACGGCAGCGTCCTGCTCGGCGGGCGGCAGCTCGCCGTGGAGCGCGTGCAGGGCAAAGCCGGCGGTGGCGGAGCTGTTGCGCAGGGCGTTGAGCGTGCGGGAGATTTCGAAGCTGCCGGGCATGAAGACGAGGATGTCGCCCTCCGGGCAGGTGCCGTTGCGGAGGATGCGCTCGCAGGCTTCCGCGGCCTGTTCCCAGATTGGCGCTTCGTCGGGCTTGGGCAGATATTCCAGCGTGACGGCGTGGGCCTGGCCGCCGGAGGTCAGCACCTCGCACGGCGTGAGATACTCCTGAAGCAGTGCACTCTCGAGCGTGGCCGACATGACGACGATCTTCAGGTCAGGCCGCGCGGTGCGTTGAATCTGCCGCGCCCGCGCGAGCGCGATGTCGCCTTCCAGGTGGCGCTCGTGGAACTCGTCGAAGATGAGGACGCTGACGCCTGAGAGCCGCGGATCGGCCTGCATCTGGCGGAGCAGGATGCCCTCCGTGATATAGAGGATGCGCGTGCGCGGGCCGGAGACGTTTTCGAGACGGTATTGGAAACCGACCTCCTCGCCGAGCGTGACGCCGCGTTCCTGCGCCACGCGGCGGGCCAGCAAGCGGGCGGCGACGCGCCGCGGTTGCAGGATCACGACGCGCCCGTCCCCGGCCACGCCGTCGTCGACGAGATATTGCGGGACCTGCGTCGACTTGCCGGAGCCGGTGGGCGCCTGAATGACAACTTGGCCATTGGCGCGGAGGGTCCGCGACAGGTCAGCGCGTAGGGAGGAAATCGGAAGCATGGAGGGTCGAGCCTAGGCTATTTCCGAGGGAGCTGCACGCTTACAGGTGTTCCAGCGTGGGGTTGCCCGGGCGACAGGCCTTGGAAGCGAGAGGAAAGGTCCTTCGACTCCGCTTCGCTCCGCTCAGGATGACGGAATTCAAAACGCCCGCGCTTGCTTTTAAGCCATTCGCCGCCGATGGCGAGGATCAGAAGGCGTGGAACAAATTCCACAGCCATTGGGCCACCACCTGCACGAAGCCGAGCCACAGGCCGATGGCCAGAATCAGAAAGGCGAACAGGCCGAGCCAGAAATAAGGCGAGGGCTTCACGTCAGATGTCGAACTGCCACTCCGTCGTGCGGGTGGCGCGGTGCTTCTGCACCTCGGCGATGAGGCGGCTGAGCTGGTAGGAATCGAGAATGCCGGCCAGGGCGTCGCGCACCTGCTTCATCGCGATGTGCAGGCCGCAGGATTCCTCGTCGGGGCAGGAACATCGCTCGTAGGCAGTAAGGCTGACGCAGGGGATCGGGGCGAGCGGGCCGTCGAGCAGGCGGATGACTTCGCCGAGGGTGATCTGGTCGGGCGGCTTGGCCAGGGAGTACCCGCCCTCCACGCCGCGCTTGCTGCGAAGCACGCCGCCGTTGCGCAGCGCGAGGAGAATCTGCTCGAGAAACTTTTCCGGGATGTTGGTGCGCTGCGCCACGGTCGAAATCTGGATGAGCGCGCCGGGGCGTCGATGCGCCTCGAAGCCGATCTCGACCAGTGCGCGCACGGCGTACTCGCCCTTTTTGGAGAGCCTCATTCCGAATTCTCGACCAATCAGATCGGGTATGCAAGTTTGCCGCATGTCCGACAAGCCAACGGCGCCTTCTTTCGCCCGGGCGCTCGCCTTTTGGGCGAAGCTGGGCTGGATCGGCTTTGGCGGACCAACCGGCCAGATCGCCATCATGCACGAGGAACTGGTGGTCCGCCGCGCGTGGATGGCGGAAGCCGATTTTCTCCAGGGATTGAATTATTGCCTGATGCTGCCCGGACCGGAGGCGCAGCAGTTCGCGACTTACCTGGGCTGGAGACTGCACGGGACGCGCGGGGCGCTTGCGGCAGGAGCTCTTTTCTTTCTACCGGCGATGTTGATTCTCTGGGTGCTGAGCCTGGTTTACGTGCTGTTTGGCGCGGTGCCGACGATTGCGGCGGCGTTTTACGGCCTGAGTCCCGGCGTGCTGGCCATCATTGTGCGCGCCTTGTTTTTACTGGCCCGCCGCACGGTGAAGACGCCGGTGGACATCGCGCTCGCGGTGGGGGCGGCGCTCCTCATGGTGATGCTGCATGGCAATTACCCGGTGATCATCCTCGGAGCCGCTGGTGCCGGCGCCGTACTTTACCGGAAGCAGGCTGCGGAGCCGGCCGCCGCCGCGGAAGCGTCTTCGGCACTCCGGCCGCGTCATCTCCTTCGCACCGCCGCCTGCTGCGTTCTCGCCTGGGTAACGCCGCTTCTCGTTGCCGTGCTGATGCTGGGCAACCGCAACCGGATTGCGGCGGAGGGAATCTTCTTCGCGAAGACGGCGCTGATCACGTTCGGCGGCGCTTATGTCGTGCTGCCGTACGTGACGCAGCACGCGGTGGCCACGCATCACTGGCTGACGAGCGATGACATGCTGCACGGGCTCGCGCTCGCCGGAACGATTCCCGGGCCGTTGGTCATCGTGGTCCAATTCGTGGCGTTCGTCGGCGCGTGGCACCGGCCAGGGCTGATGCCGCCGCTTCTCGCCGCGACGCTGGCCTCGCTCCTGGCCACCTGGATGACCTTTGTTCCATCGTTTTTGTATATCCTGATCGGCGGGCCGTTCCTGCAAAAGCTCGTCCGGATTCGGCTGCTGCAGGGCGCGCTGCGGGCCATTTCCGCGGCGGTGATCGGGGTGATGATCGATTTCGCCGTCTGGTTCGGACGGACCGTTCTCTTTCCGGCCCACGCGGGACGCTACCCCGATGCCTTCGTGCTCGTGCTTGGCCTGCTCGCCCTGGGGGCCTTGATGCGGTTTCGGGTCAGCGTGCCTGCCCTGCTCGGTGCCTGCGCGGCGGCGGGCATTCTGTATCGCCTACTGGTGCCGGCGACCTAATCGAGCAAGTCGTAGATGTTGTCGCCGAAGCCGAGATTGATCAGCTTCCACGTCTTGTCGGGCCGGTAGTAGATGAACCGCCAGAGCAGCGGCTGGGTGGGATGGCGCGAGAGGTAGGTCAGCACGAGCACGTTGGAGCCGACGCTGTAGTTGTCGAAGATCTCGGCGTCCTTCAGCGGGCCGTAGATGCCGAACGCCTCCTGCGTCTTGGAGATGAAGTAGGAGGTCTTTTCCTTTTGGTCGCCCAGCATGGTGCCGGCGAGAAACGCATCGTAAGCCTTCTCGTAGAAGTCCTGGGAATTGGGCGGCGCGGTGGGGTCGCCCTGCAGGGTCTTGAAGAAGGAATTGACCGCCTGGGCGACCTCGGCCGGCGGCGCGGTGGGATTGGGCTTATGGTTAAGCGTGAGCGGCATGATGCCGCGCGGCGGGGCCGGGTTGGCCGTGGTTGCGGGCGCGGGGCTGTCGCCGCCTGCCGGGGTGACCGACTGGGCGCGGGCAACGAGGTCAAGCGCGAGGAAGGCGAGGAGGAGCAGACGTTTCATAGAAAATCAGGACTCGAGGAGGGCACGCAATTTCTCGCGCGCGCGTTGCGTGACCGGCAGGCCGTGGGCGAAGGTGAGCGTGTGGAAGTCGAGGTTGAGGAGCCTGGCAAGCGACCGTCGGTTTTCGCGCGGGTCCTCGCAATATTTGTCAGGCAGCAGCTCGAGGCCCTTTTCGCTGTCGAGATTGATGACCGCATCGCCCAGCGCCACCACGCCCCCGTCGAAATAGAAGGCGGTCTCGCCCGGCGCCGCGCCGGGTATGGGAATGGCCGAAGCCCCATAGATCAACTCGCTCTCGAGCAGCGTGACGTCGGGGACCAGCGGCGAGACCGCCTTGTGCGCGCCGATGGACGTGACGATCGGGACCTTGTTCTTTTGGCGCAGCGCCTCCGCGGCGCGGACGTGATTGCCGTTGGTCAGCAGGATGGCGCGGAGCGGGGCGTCGGCGATCAACTCCGTCCAGGCTTCGTCCGCGAGCGGAACCGGGTCGACGACGACGAGGCCGCTCGTCACCTTGACCGCGATGCTGCCGACCTCGCACTTGCAGGAAGGATCGTAGACCGACCAGTGGAAGAGGGTCGGGCTCAGCGCCTGCAACTCATCGGCGCACGCAGTCATGCCGCCTCCACCGGCGGGCAGGAGCAAAAGAGGTTGCGGTCGCCGTATACGTTGTCGATCCGCGCGACGGCGGGCCAGAATTTGTGCTCGCGCAGGCTGGGCAGCGGATAGGCGGCGAGTTCGCGGCCGTAGGGGCGCGTCCAGGCGTCGGCCGTCACCATGGCGGCGGTGTGCGGCGCGTGCTTGAGGGGGTTGTTGTCCCGCGGCCACTCGCCCGAGGCGACGCGTTCCATCTCGCCGTGGATGGAAAGCAGCGCGTCGCAAAAGCGGTCGAGCTCCTCCTTGGACTCGCTTTCCGTGGGCTCGATCATGAGCGTGCCGGGCACGGGGAAGGAGACGGTGGGCGCATGAAAGCCGTAATCCATCAGGCGCTTGGCCACGTCCTCGACCTCGATGCCGGCCTGTTTCCACGGGCGGATATCGAGGATGAACTCGTGCGCGACGAGGTTGCCATGGCCGCGATAGAGCACCTTGAATTTCGTCTCGAGCCGGTGCGCCATGTAGTTGGCGTTGAGAATGGCCGTCTGTGTCGCGGCGCGGAGGCCATCGGCGGCAAGCATGGTGATGTACATCCACGAGATGACGAGGATGCTGGCGCTGCCCCACGGCGCAGCGCTGACCGCGCCTTCGCTGCGCCGTTCCTCGCCCGGCGCCACCACGGTGTGGCCGGGCAGGTAATCGACGAGGTGCGGCGCGACCGCAATGGGACCCACGCCGGGGCCACCGCCGCCGTGCGGGATGCAGAAGGTCTTGTGGAGGTTGAGATGGCAGACATCCATGCCGAAGTCGCCGGGGCGGCAGAGGCCGACCTGGGCGGTGAGGTTGGCGCCATCCATGTACACCTGGCCACCGTGGGTGTGGATGATCTCCGCGGCCTCGACGATGGTCTCCTCGAAGACGCCGTGGGTGGAGGGATAGGTGATCATCGCGCAGGACAGATCGGCCGCGTGCTCGTCGGCCTTGCGGCGGAGGTCGGCGAGGTCGACGTTACCGTTTTCATCGCAGGCCACGGGCACGACTTTCATGCCGGCCATGACCGCGCTGGCAGGATTGGTGCCGTGCGCGGAGACGGGAATAAGACAGGCGCGCCGATGCCCCTCGCCGCGCGCCTGGTGGTAGGCGCGGATGGCGAGCAGGCCGGCGAACTCGCCTTGCGAGCCGGCGTTGGGCTGGAGCGAGACGGCGGCCATGCCGGTGATTTCCGCAAGCGCGCTCTCGAGCTGGCGGAACATTTCCTGATAGCCGCGCGTCTGGTCGACGGGCGCAAAGGGGTGGACGCGGGAGACGGTGGGCCAGGTGACCGGCAGCATTTCCGCCGTGGCATTGAGCTTCATGGTGCACGAGCCGAGCGGGATCATCGACGTGCAGAGGGAAAGATCGCGGGACTCGAGCCGGCGCAGATAGCGCAGCATCTCCGTTTCCGTGTGATGCGTATTAAAAACGGGATGGGTGAGGTAGGCGCTGGTGCGGCGCAGGTTCTCAGGCCAGCCGGGCGTGACGGCGAGGGTCATAAGCCGGTCGATCTCGGTCGGCTCGGTGTCCGGGGCAAGGATCTCGAGCAACGTCCGCAGGTCCTCGCGCGTGGTCGTCTCGTCGAGCGCGACGGCCAGGGTTTCCTCGTCGAGCACGCGGAGGTTGACGCCGCGTTCGATGGCGGCCTGCGCGATCTCGTAGGCGCCGGCGGAACGGGCGCATTTCACGCGGACGGTGTCGAAAAACGGCGCAGCGCCGAGTTCATAGCCGAGGTCGAAAAGCGCGACGGCCAGCCAGTTGGCCATGGTGTTCACGCGTTCCGCGATGGCCCGGAGTCCCTGCGGGCCGTGGTACACGGCGTACATGGAGGCCATGACCGCGAGCAGGACCTGCGCGGTGCAGATGTTGCTGGTCGCCTTGTCGCGGCGGATGTGCTGCTCGCGTGTTTGCAGGGCGAGGCGGAGGCTGGGTCGGCCCTGGGCATCGTGCGAGACGCCGACGAGGCGGCCCGGCAGGTGGCGCTTGAGGGCATCGCGCGTGGCGAAGAACGCGGCGTGCGGCCCACCGTAGCCGAGCGGCACCCCGAAGCGTTGCGCGGAGCCGATGGCGACATCCGCACCCAGCTCGCCGGGCGGCTTGAGCAGCGTCAGCGCGAGCAGATCGGTGGCCATGGCGACGCGTCCGCCAACCTTTTGCATGGTGGCGATGAATTTGGCGTGATCGAGGATGGCACCGTCGGTCGCAGGATACTGCAGGAGCGCGCCGAAGCAGATGGCATCGGGATTGAACTCGGCCGGGTCGCCCACGATGACCTCGATGCCCTGCGGCACGGCGCGTGTGCGCACGACGTCGAGGGTTTGCGGATGACAATTGCTGGCGACGAAAAACTGAGAGGCCGCGTCGCTACCGCGCACGGCGTGGAGCAGGGTCATGGCCTCGGCGGCCGCGGTGGCTTCGTCGAGCAAGGAGGCGTTGGCAATGTCGAGACCGGTCAGGTCGGTGACCATCGTCTGGAAATTGAGCAGCGCTTCCAGGCGGCCCTGTGCGATCTCTGCCTGATAGGGCGTGTAGGCGGTGTACCAGCCGGGATTTTCAAGGATGTTGCGCTGGATAACGGGCGGCGTGATGGTGTCGTAGTAGCCCTGGCCGAGGTACGACTTGAAGACCTTGTTTTGGTCCATGATGGCCCGGAGGGAGTTAAGCGCCTCGCGCTCGCCTTGGGGCGCGGGTAGATCCAGAGCGCGGCGGAGTCGGATGGCCGGCGGAATGACATCGGCGGCCAGCGTGTCGAGCGACTCGTAGCCGAGGGTGGCCAGCATCTCCGCCGTTTCGTGCGGACCCGGGCCGAGATGCCGGCGCGCGAAGGTGTCCAGCGGGGCGAAAAGATCGGGCGCGGGCGGCAGCGGCGCGACGCCCTTGTCATCGGAACCCGGCGCGGCAAACCGGTCGTAAGGTGGAGCCGTCCGCGTCTCGTGCATGGGTCATGCTAAAAGTGACCTGAGACAAATCAAGCGGGGATTGGAAAGGAGTCTTCCCGCGAATCGGCATTCAGAGCGCGATGCGCGCTCTAGTCGTTCTCCTGCTTCTTCGCAAGGTCGGCCAGGTGTTTAACCACGAAGTCCTTGTCGCTTCCGGCAAGCACGTCGTTGCTGAAGTAGAGGCAGTGGACCTTCCACCGGCCTTTCTGTCGAACCAAGCAGAAGGTGGCGATGACTTTTCCATCATCGGGCACCTTCGATCCAACATAGGCCGTGAAGACGCCGCTCTCGCCAAACATGGGCGGACTACCCTGTTCGGTACTTAGAACCTTATCACCTACCATAACCGCTGCCGAATTCGACGCTTCATCTTTGCATTCGGCAATCTCGGCTGGTGTGAGTTGGGCTCTGCTATAGTAAAGCGCCCCTGCACCTTCCGAATAAAGAACGGTGAGCGGACTTTCGAGAGCACACGTGTCGTAGGTCTCGGCGATGGTGTCCCGGAAGGACCGCATGTCGCCCAAGCTGGCGCGGTCTTTTTTCGTCTTGGCGTACTGGGCCGCGCCTTCGCTCGTCACGTCGTTTTCCGCCGGCCCCGGAGGTTTTTTAGAAACGTCGGCCATGAATCGCGTCACGGCCGCCTGCGGAGAGTCGCCGTAGACGGGCGCGACATTTGATACGGAAGCCAGCGCAAGTAAATACAGGCAGGCGTCCCGGAGCATCACCTCGCCATGAAATCAAGGAGTCGGAATTTCGCAAGTCTTGGCTTCGCCTCCGCGCCTCGCTGATGGTCGGAAGATCAAAATTTGCAAGACCCCACATCAAGTGGGGATTGGAAGAAAGCTCAGCCAGTTGAGCCGCAGCAGCTCGCCGGGACCGCCGCGAATAACGAGGTAAAGGCTGTGGGTACCGGCGGTGTTGGCCAGCGGGGCCGATACGGTCTGGTAAGTTCCCCACCCGCCGGTGCCGGGCAGGCGGCAGGTGCCAAGCAGCGGACCGTTGAGCGTGCCGTCGTGCAACTCGACCGTCACGGGTTCCGATGCGGACGAGGAATAGCGAAACGAGGCGGTCGCGCGCGCCGGCAGGTTCGTTACATTCGGGTATTCCACCCAGCTGCCGTTGTGCAGTCCGCGCAGCTCGAAGCCGCCTTCGGGACATTCGCCCTGGGTGGCGCCTTCGGCGTTGAAGTAGTTTTCCGCCTCGATCCGCTGAGTACCGTCGTATTGCCCGACGCCGGTGCGGTCAATGAAGATGGGGTCGATCGTGCCGTCGTCGTGGTAGTGGACATAGCTGATGATGGCGTCGCGGTAGTGCGGCGACGTTCCGGGCCAGCTTTGGTCGTTGCAGGCGAAATACCATTGGTGATGCAGCTGGAAGAATGAGCCGTGCCGGTCGAAGACGAGTCCTTTCTGAAACTCGGGAGCCGTGCGCTCTTTGGTGATAAAGCAGTCCTTGTAGGTATAAGGCCCGTAAACGTTGTCCGACATCGCGTAGAAGCAGCCCCAAGAAAGATAGTACTTTCCGTGGTACTCATGCAGGAACGATTTGTCGTCGGTCTTGCCGGGACCGTAGGGACCCATTTTCCGGTCGAGCTGGAGCAAGCGCGGCGTCTCGGCGAGTGAGACCATGTCGGGGTTCAGCTTGACGATGTAGTAGTCCCAGCAACCGAAGGTGAGATAGGTCGTGCCGTCGGGTTCCTGCAGGATGGACGGATCGCGCGCCGCGGTGGGGACCGAGCCCGCCGCGACCAGCGGTTTGTGGATGGGATCGGTCCACGGCCCGATGGGCGAGTCGCTCTCCACCACGCCCAATTCCTTGCTACCGCGCGAAAAGTAAAAATAATATTTGCCGTTGGCGCTGATCGCATCGGTCGCCCAGCACTCGTTTGACGGTTTGCCCCAGTAGGTCTGCTCGGGCTTGAGCGTGCTTTCGTATTTCCAGTGCACCAGATCGTTGGAGGACCAGGTCCACCAGTCGTTCATCAGGAATTTGCGGGAGGTCGGCGAGGCATCATGGGTCGCGTAGAGATACGCCGTGTCGCCGTAGATGCGCACCTTGGGATCGGTCACGCCTTGGTCGACGATGATGGGGTTGTCACCGCGGACTGTCAGGGCAAGGCCGAGAGACGCCGACCCGACACGAACCAGATGAAGTGGCCACCTGCTCATGCGAAGACCTCGGTGACAATCCGGCCGATACGTCGCACCAGGTCGGGCGGGGCAGCGATGTTTGCGGGATGCGAGGTATAGACAGTGACAAGCAATGGCTTTCGGCCGGGCGGCGGGGCCATGGCGATGTCGTTGACCGCGGTGTCGCCGTGACCGGTTTTGTCGGCGACGACCCAGTGGGCTGGAAGTCCGGCGCGCAACATGGTGAGCCCGGTGGTGCACGCGACCATCCAATCGAGCAGCTTGCGGCGCGAGGCGGGTTGCAAGACGTTTCCGAGAAGGATCGTGCGCAGGTTGGCCAGCATGGCGAGAGGCGAGGTGGTGTCCTTGATGCCGTCGGGCACGTTGAGACCGGGTTCGTTGCGATTGAGCGTGGTGGTGGTGTCGCCCAGCGAGCGTACGAAAACGTTGAACGGGTCGATTCCGCCCAGCGCGGCAAGCAGAAGGTTGGAAGCCGTATTGTCGCTCACGGTCAGGGCCGCGGCACAGAGTTCGTCGAGCGTCAGGCCGCTGGCAAGGTGATGCTCGGTGACAGGCGCATGAGATATGAGGTCACTCTTCCCAAAGTGCACCACGCGTGACAGGTCCTGCCTTCCAGAATCGACTTCGGCCAGCAGCGCGGCGACGAGAAGGAATTTCCAAGTGCTGCAGAAGAGAAAACGCTCCTGCCCGCGGTGGAGAAGGGTGCGATTGGTCGCGGTATCACACGCGGCCAATCCGATACGGGCGCCGCTCGCGGCCTCGAGGGCGCGCAGGCGGCCGGAGGCTAATTCCGGGGTGACGTGCGGCTCCGCCCCAGCCAGCGAAGGCACGAGCAGAAGAGCGCAACGGATCAACATTTTCCTGCGTGAAAGGGCAGGTTTAACCATGGCAGATAACATAAGGTCGCTTTCAGTGAAGTCGACCAATTAGCAACCAAGGATTGCCCTGACTTCTGGCCATCGAGGCTGGCGCGAAATCGCGCCCAAGATCAACGATTGATGCCCGGTCGAAGCAACTACGGCTCGTCACTATTTCAACGTCGACTTCAGGACCGTGCGCTCCGGCAACAAGAGCTGGTGCCGGAAGGTGCAAATTCGAACGTCGACAGACCGTACGTCGTGCATCCTGCCTGATCGGAGATCAGGGTGGGCGGGGTTGGGATCGCCCCAAATTTGCGAAAAACAAAAGCGTTCAGGTTTACTGCTTTGAATTGATCGCTTGGTTCGAATTAGGGACGGGACAGATGGTACATGAATTGCGCGGAGGCCTTTGCCATTCACGCAACCACAATCAGATCATGATGAACACCCATCCCAAGCCGCGCGTCATCGTCATTACCGGAGCAGCGGCAGGCGTGGGGCGCGCCACGGCCCGCATGTTTGCGCAGACGGAAGGCGCCTATCTGGGCCTGCTGGCGCGTGGCGTTCCGGGGCTGGAGGCGGCCAAGCGCGAAGTGGAGGAGCTGGGCGGGAAAGCCATCATCCTGCCCTGCGACGTGGCGGATGCTGAGGCGGTCGAAGCCGCGGCGGAAATCGTGGAGCAGCATTTTGGGCCGATAGACGTGTGGGTCAACGTGGCCATGACGAGTGTCTTTTCTTTCATCAAGGATACGACGCCGGCCGATTTCAAACGCGTCACGGAGGTGTGCTACCTCGGCTATATCCATGGAACCCTGGCGGCCTATCGCCGGATGCGGACACGTAATCGGGGCCACATCGTTCAGGTGGGCAGCGCACTCGCCTACCGGGGCATTCCGCTGCAGGCCGCCTATTGTGCCAGCAAGCATGCCATCCAGGGTTTCATGGATTCGTTTCGCGCGGAACTGATCCATGAAAAAAGCCGCATTGTCGCCACAATGGTGCAGATGCCGGCGCTCAATACGCCGCAATTCGACTGGTGCAAAAGCCGGCTGCCCCGCAAAGCCCAACCTGTGCCGCCCATCTACCAACCCGAGGTCGCCGCCCGGGCCATCGTCTATGCTTCGAGAAACAGAAGGGCCGAAATCTACGTGGGTCTTTCAACGGTCATCGCGATCATCGGAAATAAACTGTTCCCGCGCCTGGGCGATCTTTACCTCGGGAAGACGGGAGTGGAGGCGCAGCAGACCAGGGAGCCGGTCGATCCGGCCGCTCCCAATAATCTTTACGAACCGGTTACGAGCAACCCGGGCGCACACGGCCGTTTCGACGACCGGGCTTACGCCTTCAGCCCGCAACTTTGGACCGATATGCATCGCGACTGGATTGCCGGAAGCCTGGTGCTGGCGCTGGCGGCGGGGCTTGGCACACTGTTGGTGGCCCGGGGCACAAAATCCCGCTGAGAAAAATTCACGCCCAATTCCATTCTCTTCCATTCATGTCCAGCCACGCACCCGGCAAACCCGGCGCCAGACCGCGCTGGACCTCGGCAGCAAAGACCGGGGTTGGCACGGCCATTTCACGAGAGAGTCACGTTTGGTTTTCGCTTTCGCGCGGGATCCTCGATGAGATTTATCATCCCTTTATCGACTGCGCCATCACGCGGGACTTCGGCTTCATGGTCACGGGGCCCGATGGTTTCTTTTCCGAGGAGAAACGCGACACGGAGCATGAGATCCAGCCTCTCGCAGCAGGGGCGCCCGGTTATCGGTTGATCAACACGTGCCGGGAGGGGCGGTATCGCATCACCAAGACCATCGTCACGGACCCGCGTCGTGACGTGCTTCTTCAGCATATCCGGTTCGAGGCGCAACGCGGCAAGATGGCGGACTACACTCTCTATGCCCTGCTTACGCCGCACATCGGGAACCAGGGCAGGGACAACGACGCGTGGACGGATGAGTTCCGCGGCATTCCCATGTTGGTGGCGCGGCGGGATCAAACGGTGCTGGCCTTGATGAGCTCCGTACCTTGGGCGGCCCGGTCCTGCGGTTATGTAGGCGAGAGCGATGGCTGGCAGGACCTCCACCGGCATGGAAAGATGACCTGGCACTACGCGGAGGCAAGAAGTGGAAACGTGGCCCTGACCGGCGCCATCGATCTTGCCGCTGCGAACGGCGAAGTGGCTCTGGCGCTCGGGTTCGGACGCAGCAAGGACGAGGCGGGCCAGCAGGCGCGGGCGTCTCTTCTTTGCCCGTTTCAAGACATCGCGGACGAGTTTCTCGCGGGATGGCATTCGTACCAGAAGAGCTGCCGCCCCCTTAGGACCGATGAGAAAAATGGCTTCGACATGTACCGCGTGAGCACGTCGATGCTGAAGGTGCACGAGAGCAAACGGTTCCCGGGCGGCTTGATCGCCAGTCTCTCGCGCCCGTGGGGCGAAGATCGTGGCGATCGCGACAAAGCTGGCTACCACGTGGTCTGGCCCCGGGATTTGGTGGAGGCAGCCGGCGCCATGGTCGCGACGGATCGCCCGGACGTCGCGCGCCAGATTCTCTTCTATCTGATGTGCAACCAGCATGCGGATGGCCACTGGTCCCAGAACATGTGGCTGGACGGATCCGATTATCTACCGGGCATCCAGACGGACGAGACGGCCTTGCCGGTGATGCTGGCGGATTGCCTTCGCCGCCGAAACGCACTGGACGGCCTGGAGGTGTGGCCCATGGTCCGCCTCGCGCTGCAGTTTTTGATCGTGGACGGCCCAGTCACGCAACAGGACCGCTGGGAGGAGACGTGCGGGTACGCCGTTTTCACGCTCGCCACCGAAATAGCCGCCATGCTCGCCGGTGCTGACTTTGCCGAAGCCGCCGGCGAAGGGGAGGTGGCCCATTTTCTACGTGAAACGGCCGCTTGCTGGAACAGCCAGCTCGAAGATTGGACCTACGTCCGCCAGACACCCTGGGCGCAGCGGGCCGGCGTCGAGGGCTACTATATCCGGATAGCCCCGCCCGATCTGCTGGCGCATGACGGGCCTGCGGAGGGGACCATCGAAATCAAGAATCAGCCCGGTGGCGCGAAGGCCTTCCCCGCAGCTGAGATCGTCAGCGTGGATGCACTTGCCCTTGTCCGTTTCGGTCTTCGCGCCGCGAACGATCCGCGTATCCTCAATACCGTGAAAGTCATCGACGCTGCCTTGAAGTCCGAGACCAGTACGGGTCCGGTCTGGCACCGCTACACTCACGATGGCTACGGCGAAACGGAAGATGGCAAGCCGTTCGTCAAGGCGGGGATAGGCCGCGGCTGGCCTCTTCTGGCGGGCGAGCGCGCGCATTACGAGATTGCGGCGGGAAACCTCGAGGAAGCGCGGCGGCTGCTTTCCGTCATGGGCGCACAAACCAGTCCGGGCGGCCTCCTGCCCGAGCAGGTCTGGGACGCGCCGGACATCCCGGAACAGGGGCTCAGCAACGGCCATCCGTCCGGCTCGGGAATGCCGCTGGTCTGGGCCCACTCCGAGTATCTCAAGCTGACTCGTTCGCTGGAGGATGGCCGGGTTTTCGACACGCCTCCGCAAACCTATGAACGGTACGTCCGCGACAAGGTCGGATCCTCGCTGGTCATCTGGCGATTTACGGACCGGGTGCGCCTCATCTCGCCCGGGAAAAGATTGCGGATCGAAACGCGTGCCCCCGCTCAGGTACGCTGGAGCGTTGATGACTGGAACACCTGCCGCGAGGAGACCACGCGCGATTCGCGTCTGGGGGTCCATGTGACGGATCTTCCGACCGCCGCGCTTTCTCCCGGCTCCACGGTGCGCTTCACCTTCTATTGGCCCGAGGCGCGAAATTGGGAGGGAACAAATTTTGAGGTTCACGTCGGGGCGGCAACGGCGGGTGGAGCGGAATAACCGACCGACCCGTCATGGCGCAGCTTTTTCCACCCTCCGTTGATCTCGCCGCAAAGTTTGTCATCCTGGGAGTCGTGGTGGGCCTTGCCGCCGGGGCGTACGCCTTTTACCTGCTCAACCGCTCGCCGTACTGGACCAATGTCGGCGTGACGCTCGATCAGCCGGTGCAGTTCAGCCATCGCCATCATGTGCGCGATCTCGGTCTCGATTGCCGCTTTTGCCATACCTCGGTCACCACCTCCGCGAATGCGGGCATGCCCGACACGCAGACGTGCATGACCTGCCATTCCCAAGTCTGGAAGAACGCGCCCCTGCTTGCCCCCGTGCGCGAAAGCTACGCGGACAACCGGCCCATCCGGTGGAACCGGGTCAACGAAACGCCGGGCTTCGTTTATTTCAATCATTCGATTCACGTCAACAAAGGCGTCGGCTGCTCGACCTGCCACGGCCGCATCGATGAAATGCCGATCACCTGGAAATCGATCGACATGGAAATGCAGTGGTGCCTCGCCTGCCACCGTCATCCTGAGAATGCGCTTCGTCCGCTCAACAAGGTGGAGCAGATGGACTGGACACCGTCGAAGGATCCGCACGAGAGCGAGGAGCTTTACCGCGAGCGCCATATTCAAAAGGACCACCTCACAGATTGCTCCGCCTGCCATCGCTGACCACCATGAACCCGCGCGTGCTTCCATCCGGAATTGAGGTCGGCCAGGGTTCCCCCCGGTTCTGGCGCAGCCTGGAGGAATGGTCCCGCCATCCCGATTTCCTGCCGTGGTTGCATCGCGAATTTCCCGAGCGCGCCAGCGAGTGGGAAGCGGGAATGGACCGGCGCCGGTTCCTGCGGCTCATGGGCGCGTCCCTGGCGTTCGCGGGCCTGAGCGCCTGCAACCGGCAGCCGCAGGAAAAGATCGTGCCCTATGTCCGGCGGCCGGAGGAAATCATCCCGGGCCGTCCGCTTTTTTATGCGACGACCTTTCCCCATCGTGGCTACGGCAAGGGTGTTCTCGTTCGCTCGGAGATGGGACGGCCCACGAAGATCGAGGGAAATCCCGACCATCCGGCCAGCCTGGGCGCGACCGACGTTTTCATGCAGGCGTCCATCCTCGGTCTCTACGATCCGGACCGCTCGCAGGTCGTTCGGCAGGGACGCGACATCCAGACGTGGGACGACTTTGTCCGGTACGCAGGCTCGCGCGTGCAGGTGCATGAACAAGACCAGGGCAACGGTCTGTTTTTGCTGACGGGCCGGACGACTTCACCCACATTTCTCGATCAGCTGCAACGGATGCGGGCGCGCTTCCCGAAATTGACCTGGTGTGAATTCGAACCGGCCGCGCCCGTGCGCGCTCGATCGAGCTCCGGTCGCGCGGCCGAGCCGAGTTACGACTTGAGTCAAGCGGACGTCATTGTCTCCCTCGACGCCGATTTTCTTCTGGAGGGTCCCGCCCAGCTTGTGCACACGAAGGCGTTCAGCCGACGCCGGCGCGATCCCTCAACCGATTTCACTCGGCTCTACATGGTGGAGTCGGCGCCCAGCATCACGGGAGCCAAGGCCGACCAGCGCTGGCAGCGCAAACCCTCAGAGGTTGTCGCCTTCGCCGAGTCGCTGGCCGATGCGGTGCTTCACACCGGGTCGAATGCGGCGCCGGAAATCCAAAAGCTCGCGGCCGAGTTGCAGAGCCATCGAGGGAAATGCGTCGTCATGGCGGGCGATTACCAGCCGGAACGGGTCCACGCGTTGGCGTTCCAGCTGAACCAGGCGCTGGGGAACATTGGGGCGACTGTGACTTACACGGAGGCACCCTCGCCGTCCGGGCCCAGCGTCGGCATCTCCGATTTCGTGGCCGCCCTGGGTCGAAGCACGGAAGCGACCCTTCTTATTTTAGGAGGCAATCCGGTTTACGATCTCCCGCCTCAGCTTGGATTGGCGGAAGCGCTGGCTCGCGTTGCCGATTCCGTTCATCTCGGTCTTTATGATGACGAGACCGGCTCTCGGTGCCAATGGCACGTGCCCGAATCCCATTACCTTGAGGCGTGGGGTGATATTCTCTCCGCCGACGGCACGCCGAGCATCATCCAGCCGTTGATCGAGCCCCTTTACTCCAGTACTGCCTCGCTGCTGGAAGTGATTTCCCTGTTCGTTGACCTGCCCCCGCGGAAGGGTTTTGACCTGGTGCATGATTTCTGGAGCGCCCGCTTGCCTGCCGGCGTGCCAGCGGCCTGGGAACGTGCGCTCAACAAGGGGCTCATCGTGGATGGTCCTTCCCGCGGCACGGCGGCAACCGTGCCGGTGACGAGCGTCATCGTGCCCTCACCGCTTTCGTCGACCTCCGGCCTCGAAATCCTTTTCCGCCCGGATCCTGCCGTTGATGACGGCCGCTTTGCGAATAATGGCTGGCTTCAGGAGTTGCCGCGGCCGATCTCGAAGCTGACTTGGGACAACGTCGCGATGACCAGCCCCAGCACGGCGCAAAGGCTGGACTTGGTCACGGGCGAAGTCGTTAACTTGACGGCTGGGAACGGGAGCGTCACCGCGCCCATTTGGATTCAGCCCGGCCACGCCGACGACTGTGTGAGCGTCACGATCGGGTATGGCCGCACGAACGTTGGCGAAGTCGCCAACGGCGTCGGCTTCAACGCGAATGTCCTCCGGTCTGCCGACCTCTCCTGGACCGGTAACGACGTGCGCATGGAAAAGACCGGCGCCTTTCACGAACTCGCTTCCACCCAGCACCACTTCTCCATGGAAGGCCGCGGTCTCGTGCAGGTCGAGACGCTGGCCGAGTACAAGGTCGACCCCCGGAAAGCCGGGGAAAACCAGCGCGATCCCGATCCAAGCGAGAATATCTATCCTCCCTACGCCTACAAAAACTACGCATGGGCAATGGCGATCGACCTCAATACCTGCGTGGGCTGCAACGCGTGCATCGTGGCCTGCCAGGCGGAGAACAATATTCCCGTGGTCGGCAAGGACCAGGTTTTCAAGGGCCGGGAAATGCATTGGATCCGAGTCGACCGCTACTTCGAGGGAGCGCCAGAAAGCCCGGCCATTCACTTCCAGCCGGTCACCTGCATGCACTGCGAGGATGCGCCGTGCGAGGTCGTCTGTCCGGTCGGAGCGACGGTTCATACGTCGGAAGGCCTCAACGACATGGTTTACAATCGCTGCGTGGGCACGCGATATTGCTCGAACAACTGTCCGTACAAGGTGCGGCGCTTTAATTTTTTCCAGTATTCCGACACCACGCACGCCACGATCGCGTTGCAAAAAAACCCCGACGTCACGGTGCGCAGCCGCGGCGTCATGGAGAAGTGCACCTATTGCGTGCAGCGCATCGAGGCCGCGCGGATCGATGCGCAAAAGGAGATGCGACCCATCCGCGACGGCGAGATCGTGACCGCTTGCCAGGCCGCCTGCCCGGCCGAGGCCATCGTCTTCGGCAACATCAACGATCCCGCCAGCCGGGTCTCCAAATTGAAGGCGCTCCCGCGGAATTATGGCTTGCTGGCCGATCTCAACACGCGTCCGCGAACGACCTATCTCTCCAAGGTCACCAACCCGCCGGAGGCGTAGCGCATGGAGACGACGCCCGTGGAAACCGTTCCGCTCCTGCCGCCCGGCATCTCGGACGAGTCGATCACCGAGCGAATCTCGGGGATCGTGGTCAAGCGCAAGGTCGGCCTTGGGTGGCTGGGCGGGTTCGCCATCGCCTTTTCGCTCTTGATGCTTTTCAACTTCGCCATCGTCGTGCTCTTCACCTACGGCGTCGGGATTTGGGGACTGCAGATTCCGGTAGCGTGGGGTTTCGCGATCGTCAATTTCGTCTGGTGGGTCGGCATTGGCCATGCCGGCACGTTCATTTCCGCGGTGCTCTACCTGTGCCATCAGGAATGGCGCACCTCGATCAATCGCTTTACCGAATCGATGACCCTCTTTGCGGTCGCGTGCGCGGGCATTTTCCCGCTCATCCATCTCGGCCGGCCGTGGCTTTTCTACTATCTCTTTCCCTACCCGAACACGATGGCGCTGTGGCCGCAGTTCCGCAGCCCGCTCATCTGGGACATGTTTGCGGTGCTGACCTACGCCACCGTCTCGGTGATCTTTTATTTCGTCGGCCTGCTGCCGGATCTGGCCACATTGCGCGACCGTTCGCCGCATCGCTGGCAGCAGATTGCCTACGGCCTGCTTGCGCTCGGCTGGCGCGGATCGGGCCGGCAGTGGTCCCGCTACAAGATGGCCTACCTGATCATGGCCGGCCTGGCCACGCCGCTGGTGGTGTCGGTGCACAGCATCGTGAGTCTCGATTTTGCCGTCGGCATCGTGCCGGGCTGGCACACCACGATCATGCCGTTCTACTTTGTGGCCGCCGCGCTGCAGTCGGGCTTCGCCATGGGGCTCATCCTGCTCATTCCGGTGCGCCATTTTTATCATCTCCAGGACCTCATCACCGGTCGCCATCTGGCCAACATGGCGAAGCTGCTGCTGGCCACGAGCCTGGTCGTGGGGCACGGCTATTTCACCGATACCTTCATGGCCTGGTACAGCGGCGATGCCTACGACAAGTTCATCGTCGCCGACAAGTTCACCGGGGCTTACGCCGTCGCCGGGTGGATGCTGATGGTTCTTGATGTTGGCGTTGTCCAGCTGGTGTGGTTTCGCGCCGTGCGCGCATCGCCGATCGCTCTTTTCATCATCTCCGTTTTGGCGAACGTCGGCCTTTGGCTCGACCACTACGTCCTGGTCGTGCAGAGCCTGCACAGCGATTACCTGCCCTCGGAGTGGCGGCTTTTCCACGGCACGATCTGGGATTGGATGACGCTCATCGGAAGCTTTGGCCTCTTTTTCACGCTGCTCTTTATTTTCATCCGCATCTTCCCGCTGATGGCCATGAGCGAGATGCGCGGACTGATCCATCGCAAGCCCGGCGAGGAGAAGGTGCAGGGCGCATGAGCGAGACTTCCATTTATGGCCTCCTGGCCGAGTTTGCCGGTCCGGAACAACTCGTGCGCGCCGCCGAGGAATTGCACGCCAGCGGCTATCGCCGCGTGGAAAGCTATTCTCCCTTCGCCATGGAAGGCTTCGCGGAAGCCGTCCATTTTCGGCCCTGGGCCGTCGCATCCATTTTCCTGCTCTCGGGCATGCTGGGCGCCGCGGGCGGTTATTTCATGCAGTACTATGCGTCGGTCATTTCCTATCCGGAAAACATCGGCGGGCGGCCGCTGCACAGTTGGCCGTCGTTCATTCCGATCACCTTTGAGCTGGGGGTGCTGGGCGGGGTCCTGGGCGGCATCTTCGGGATGATCGCGCTCAACCGGCTTCCCCGTTACTCGCATCCGGTCTCCAACGTGCCGCGCTTTCGCGCGGCTTCGACGGACGGGTTTTTCCTTTGCATCGAATCGTCGGATCGGCATTTCGAAATCGGGAGAACGGCGGAACTCCTGCGCCAGTGCGGCGCGATCGAAGTCACCGAGGTGCCGCAATGAACGCGCACCTTGTCCCCCGGCTTTCCCTTTTCGCCTGCACAGCCGTCGTGCTGACGGCGTGTCATCACAACATGTACGAACAGCCAAAATTCCTGCCTGATCAGCAAAGCCTCTATTTTCCGAATGAGCCGGCCGACCGTTCGCCCGTCGCGCATACCGTGCCGCGCGGTGATTTCAATGACGGTTCCACCTTCTACACCGGCGAGACCAACGGAACCTTGGCGACCAGCTTTCCCCTGCCCGTTAACGCCGAACTGATCGCCCGCGGGCGCGAGATGTACGACATCAACTGCTCAGCCTGCCACGGGCGGGACGGGTACGGGCACGGGATCGTGGTGGAGCGGGGATTTCCGCAGCCTCCGTCCTACCACTCCGACCGGTTGCGTGATGCTCCGGTCGGCCACCTTTTTGAGGTCATCACTTATGGCTATGGCGTCATGTATCCATTTGGCAATCGGATCACCCCCCATGATCGCTGGGCGATTGTCAGCTACATCCGCGTCCTGCAGTTCAGCCAGCACGCCGCCATCGCTCAGCTCGACGCAAACGATCGGCCCCAACTGGAGAAGGCCAAGTGAACTCTCGTGTGTTTTCCCTCCACTTGCAAAAACAGGGTCTCGGCGCCGGTGTGGCGCTCCTTGTCCTGGGCACGATCTACGGCTTTTTTCATCCGGCCCTTTTCTTCCAGGGCTACCTGACCGCCTTTATCTTCTGGGTTGAAGTCGCTTTGGGCTGCGTCGGACTTTTGCTTCTCCAGTATTTAACCGGTGGACGGTGGGGTACGTCCCTCACGCGCCTGCTGGAGGCCGGCATGATGACGTTGCCGCTGTGCGCCGTCATGTTCCTTCCGCTCTTTCTCGGGTTGTCCTATCTCTTCCCCTGGATCCATCCCACGGGACGTGAGCTGCCCCATCTCGTCCATGAGAAGGCGGTCTACCTCAACCTGCCCTTTTATGCCGTAAGGTACGTCATCTATTTCGGCGCGTTAAGCGGAATGGCCTTTCTCTATCGAGGACTGAGTCTTCGGCGCGATCGCAATGAACCCGGCGCGCTCGAGACCATGAAGAAATGGAGCGGGCCGTGTCTGATCGGGTTCGTGCTTCTGATGAATTTCGCCTGCGTGGATTGGATCATGTCGCTGAACCCGGAATGGTATTCGAGCATGCTCACGGTCGAATTCGTAGCCGAGCAAGCCGTGGTTACTCTGGCCGGATGCATCCTTGTCCTGCGGTTCCTCTCCCGGAGGGAGGCGGTGGGCGGATTGATCAGCGTCAAGGTCGTGCATGATCTTGCCAACCTCCTGCTTGGCTTCACCTGCTTTTGGACCTACGTGACCTTTGCGGAATTTCTCATCACGTGGACGGGCAACCTTCCGCACGAGGTTTCCTGGTTTGCCGACCGGAGCTCGGCAGGGTGGCGGATCTTTGCCGTCGTGCTGGTGCTTGTCCATTTTGTCGTTCCTCTGTTCCTGCTGATTTTCACGTGGATCTCCAAGAACCTCGAGCGGCTCGCGGGCGTCGCCGGTCTGATGTTGATCGCGCACCTGCTTCAAGTCATCTGGTGGGTCGAACCCGCGTTCCGCCCTCACGCCCACTTTGCCTGGCCTGCGCTGGTGCTCATTCCCGCACTGGGTTTGATTTGGCTGGCGAGCTACGTCCGCCATCTGGAATGCGCACCCCTCCGCGTCTTCGAACCGGCGAACCCGGTGGAGGCGGCCGCATGAAACCGCAAGGGTTCATACCTGCCTCGGCATCGCCTTCCACCCATGAAGGCGCGGACCTGAACGTCAAGCTTGTGGTCCGGACGGGAACCGTCCTCGCGACGACGTTGGTTGTCCTCATTGGGCTGCTCGTGCTTTTCTTCCGGCATCTCGAACACGTCTACTCGCACCGGACGAGCGAGGCGGCGCCTATCGTGACCGCGGCCGATTTGCCCCCGGCTCCGAGGCTGCAAACGAATCCCTGGGACGATCTGCACGGCGTGCAGGCCCGCGAGGACCGGCACCTGACGCGCTATGCCTGGGTCGACCGTGCGCAAGGTGTGGCACAGATCCCGATCGAGCGGGCGATGGTCCTTTGGGCAAACGCTACCACCAACCCCCCAACCGCTGCGGCGAATGCCGCGCCGACCGAATTGCAGATGCGGCAGGACAAAGGGCAGGAGGCGACTCGTGCGCAGTAGTCTTCTCCTCTTGGCGACGCTTGGCCTGGGTGCGCTTGCCCACGGCGATTCGTCCACGCCGATCCATTTCGCGCATGACGTCCGCTTTGATCAAAACCTGGGCGTCCAGGTGCAGCCCGACCTTGCGTTCGTTTCCGAAACGGGCGCGCCGGTCCATCTCGGCGACTATTTCCACAGCCAGCCCATCATCCTCGTCCTCGATTACTACCGGTGCCCCAACCTGTGCGGGATCGTGCTGAACAGCATGGTCACCTCGCTCAAGGACCTGACCTACAATGCCGGCGATCGCTACCAAGTGGTCGTGGCCAGCATCGATCCAAGGGACACGCCGCAGATGTCCGAGCAGAAGAAGCTCGGCTATCTCGATCGCTACGGACGCCCTCAGACGGCCGATGGCTGGCACTTTCTCACGGGTTCGCCCGACGCGATCCGTAAGCTGGCTGACACCGTGGGTTTTCATTTCGTCTACGATTCAGCTTCCGGTCAGTATATTCATCCGAGCGGCGTCATTCTGCTGACGCCGCGGGGAACGACCTCGCGCTACTTCTTCGGCGTCGACTTTCCCGCGGACCAGCTTCGCGATGCGCTGGCCGTCGCGGCCGCGTCTCACGTCAACTCGCCGGTGTACGATTTTTTGCTCCTCTGCTGCCGGTACAATCCACTGCAAGGGAAGTACGGCGTTCTGATCTTCAATCTCATGCGGGGCGCGGGGCTCATGACTGTGCTCGTCGTGGCGGGCCTGGTCGTTTCCTCACTGCGGCACGAGGCGGCACAACGGAACAGAAGGTGACGCGCCCATGACCTTTACCGTCCTGCCCTATGAAGACTCGTCGTACGCCTCTCGCGTCGACTTCATTTTCGTCTCACTGGTCGTCCTTTGCTCCGTCGTCACGCTGGGAGTGTTCGTGGCGATCATGGGCTTTTGCATCAAGTACCGCCGCGGTTCCGACGCCGACCGGTCGCACCGTCCGTCGGAGGCGACCGAAATTGGAATTGAGTTCACCTGGATCATTCTTCCGCTGCTCATCTTTCTTGGGTTCTTTATCTGGGCGGGAAACGTCTACTACGAGATGTTCAGTCCGCCGGCCGAAGGCCTTGCCGTGTATGTCATCGGCAAACAATGGATGTGGAAGATCGAGCACGCGACCGGCCAGCGCGAGATCAACCAGCTGCACATTCCCATCGACCGAAACATCGTCCTGACCCTTACTTCGCAGGATGTCATCCATGACTTCGACGTGCCGGCCTTCCGCATCAAGCACGACGTCCTGCCCGGCACGTACGTCCGCATGTGGTTCAAGGCGACCCATCCGGGGACTTATCATCTCTTCTGCGGGCAGTACTGCGGCGACTTTCACTCATTGATGGTCGGAGACGTGATCGCGATGTCGCCCACCGATTATGCGGCTTGGCTTCAAGGCCACGGTGAAAGCGATTCTCCATCGCTCGCGGCGCAGGGTTCCCAGGCCTTTCATTCGCTGGGCTGCAGCGGCTGCCATGAAGGCAGTCAGGTTGTCCATGCGCCCTCCTTGAACGGCCTCTATGACGAACCGGTGCCGCTGCAAGGCGGACAGGTGGTACGAGCCGACGACAATTACCTGCGTGACGCCATCCTCCAGCCCGCGAAGAACGTGCCTGCCGGCTTCCAGCCGATCATGCCTTCGTACCAGGGACTGCTGACCGAGGAGCAGGTCGTCTCGCTCATCGCTTACATCAAATCCGAAAAGTCACCCTCCCAAAATGCGACGGGACAGAACCCATGACACGACCGCCCGATCCCAAGATCCTTCCCGCGAAGAATTATCTCACGGACGAGAAGACGCTGGCCTCGTGGTTTTTTACCCACGATCACAAGCGGATCGCCCTGCTTTATCTTGCCTCGATTACCGTCTTCTTTCTGTTGGGCGGCGTGGCCGCAATGTTGATGCGGCTGGAATTGATCCATCCCCGCGGCGAACTTTTCACTTCCACGACCTACAACAAACTCTTCACGTTACATGGGGTGATCATGGTTTGGTTCTTTCTCATTCCCTCGATTCCCAACGTGTTGGGGAATTTTCTTATTCCCCTGATGATCGGCGCGCGGGACATGGCTTTTCCCCGCTTGAACCTCATCAGTTGGTACGTGTTCATGTTCGGCGGCGTGTTTGCCGTCGCCTCCATCCTGCTCGGCGGGGTCGATACCGGCTGGACCTTCTATACGCCGTACAGCAGCACCTATTCGAACGGCTGGGTCATCGCCATGGCGGTAGGTATTTTCATTAACGGCTTCTCTTCGATTTTCACCGGCCTGAACTTCATCGTCACCGTGCACAAGCTTCGCGCGCCCGGCATGACCTGGTTTCGCCTGCCGCTTTTCGTCTGGACCCTTTATTCGACCAGCCTGATCTTCGTCCTGGCGACTCCGGTGCTGGCCATCACGCTGACGCTGGTGGCGCTGGAGCGGGGATTCGGCATCGGCATTTTCGATCCGCGCATCGGGGGCGACCCGCTGTTGTTCCAGCATCTCTTTTGGTTCTACTCGCATCCCGCTGTCTACATCATGGTGCTGCCCGCCATGGGGGTGATCAGCGAACTGATTGCGGCTTTTGCCCGCAACCGCGTCTTCGGCTACAACTTTGTCGTCTACGCGAGCCTCGGAATTGCCTTTCTGGGTTTTCTCGTCTGGGGGCATCACATGTTCGTCAGCGGACAGTCCGTCCACGCCAGCTTGATTTTTTCGCTGTTGAGCTTCCTGGTGGCTATTCCTTCGGCCATCAAAGTCTTCAACTGGACGGCAACACTCTACAAGGGCTCCATCACCTTCGACACGCCGCTGCTCTACGCGCTTGGTTTCATCGCGCTTTTCACCATCGGCGGCATGACGGGGTTGATGCTGGCTTCGCTCGCGGTCGATGTTCACGTCACGGCCACCTACTTTGTGGTCGCTCACTTCCACTACATCATGGTGGGCGGGGCGGTCATGGCCTATCTGGGTGGCATCCACTACTGGTTCCCGAAAATCACCGGGCGGCTCTATCCGGAGACGCTGGCCCGCTGGGCTGCCGTCATCCTCTTCATCGGCTTCAATCTCACCTTCTTTCCCATGTTCATTCTCGGCTACATGGGGATGCCGCGCCGGTACCACGTCTATCCCGAGGAATTTCAAATGCTCAATTTTATCTCGACGATCGGCACCCCCGTCCTGGGCCTCGGCTATTTGCTCCCGCTGGTTTATCTCGGCTGGTCGTCCTTCTTTGGGCGGATCGCCGGACCTAATCCATGGAACGCGCCCGGATTGGAATGGCAGACCACATCGCCGCCGCCGGCGGAGAATTACCGGGAGATTCCCGTCGTGACCACGGAACCTTACGCCTACCACTTGATGCCCGCTTCAATCGAAACTCCGGAGGAACCGCATGGCAGCTGAAGCTGTCGCCGAACCGCTCAATTTTCCTTTCCAGGAAGCGGCGCATCAGCGCGAGAGCGCGCTCTTTGGCATGTGGATCTTCCTGGCCACGGAAGTCCTTTTTTTCGGCGGCATGTTCACGGCCTACACCGTGTACCGGATCACGCACTGGACTGCCTTTCAGGAAGCAGCACGCCATCAGGAATGGTACCTCGGCTGCCTCAACACCCTCGTTCTCCTGACCAGCGGATTTACCATGGCGGTGGCCGTCGAATGCGCCCGTCAGGGAAACCGCACGTGGCTCCTGCGCCTCCTGGGCCTGACCTGGGTCTTGGGCGCCGCTTTCCTGGCCATCGAGGGATACGAATATCATTCCAAGTTTACCGAGCATCTGGTCCCTGGCAGCGGCTTTCATTTCACCGGCAGCAATCCCGGCGCATCGGAATTGTTTTTCGTCCTCTACTTTACCATGACGGGCATGCACATGCTTCACATGTTCATCGGATTGATGCTGATCCTTTTTTTGGGCATGTGGACCAAGCTCTCCGCAGCGCCGAAGTCGATGTCCAACAAGTTTGAAGTCCTGGGTCTCTACTGGGCCTTTGTCGATATCGTGTGGCTTTTTCTTTATCCCCTGTTCTACCTAGTGAACACGCGATGAAAACGAAGCTCAGTCACCACGTTCGGGTCCTTGGCGCCCTGTTCCTGTTGCTGGCTTTGACCACGGGCGTGTCCTTTCTGCCGTTGGGAGGATGGAGCTGGCTGCCCGCGGTAATCATCGCCTTCATCATGGCTGCGCTCATTATGTTGTTTTTTATGCGTCTGCGGAAAAGCGAGCCGTTGCTCTGGCTTACCTCGGCCGCTGGCTTTGCCTGGCTCAGCCTGCTTCTGCTTTTCGTCGTGCTCGATTACGCCTCCCGCCCCTGGCCACGGTGAGGGAATGACGAAGAGGGGCGGGCAACCACCTTCCATTGGACAACGAACGGCAACCTCCGACTTTATGAAATCATGAAAATCACACGGCTTGGATCGCAGGCATCGAATAAGGGACCAGCCGACTGGTTCACGGGCGCCGTCCGAATCGATCCGCTTTTCCAAGCGGATTCTCCCGCGCGGGTAGCCGGGGCAAGCGTGACTTTCGAGCCCGGCGCGCGTACCGTCTGGCACACGCACCCCCTGGGTCAGACGCTCATCGTTTTGGCGGGCTGCGGGCGGGCGCAGCGGGAGGGAGGTCCGGTCGAGGAATTTCGCGCGGGAGATGTGGTCTGGTTCGCGCCCGGTGAAAAGCACTGGCACGGCGCCTCGCCCACAACCGGCATGACACACATCGCCATCCAGGAGCAGCTCGACGGCAAAGTCGTCGACTGGCTGGAGCCAGTGACCGACGCGCAGTACCAAGGCGCGTGAGCGACGGGACGTTTTGATTCACCGCGGGACGAAGCCCGCCCTTGGCCCAATCAAGCGGGGAGGCTCAGCCGCTTCTGCAACTCCTCGAGGCTCACGCCCTTCGTCTCGGGCAGGAACTTCGCGACGAGGACGAACTGGAGCACCATCATCAGCGCAAAGAAGCCAAAAGCGTACGCGCCCGAAGCTTGAGCCACGACCGGAAATACCCAGCCGATAATGGCGCACAGCGTCCACATCAGGAAGCAGGCCGCCGCGGAACCCGAGGCGCGCACCGCATTCGGTAGCAGCTCATTGATCACCACCCAGACCACCGCGCCCTGCGAGTAAGCGTGCGAACCGACCACGCCCATAAGTGCGACGATCACCACCCAGCCCTGAGCATGAGTGGCAAAGACCCAGGCCGCCAGCAAATGGGAAACCACGAAAGTCACGGACCCCACGAGCAGGAGGATCTTGCGTCCCACGCGATCGATCAGCGCCATGCCGACAAGGGTCATCAGCAGGTTGGTGACGCCGACGATGACCGACTCCATAAGCGCGCCCGCCTTGTCGGCGCCGGCCATGCGAAAGATGTCGGCGGTGTAGTAGATGACCGCGTTGATGCCGTCGAGCTGGTTGAAGACCGCGATCATGCAGGCAAGCAGGAGCGGCTTGAGATATTTGCGCTGGAAAAGATGCTCGTGCACGCCGCTTGATTCCGAAGCGAGCGATTCCTGGATTTCCCGGCTTTCCCGCGCCGGGTCGTCATGATTGAAGCGGGCGAGCACCTTGGTCGCCTCGTCGAAGCGATTCTGTTTCACCAGCCAGCGCGGGCTTTCGGGGATGACGAGCGCGGCAGCCAGGAAGGCAAAGGAGGGAGCAGCCATGACGCCGAACATCCACCGCCAGGCATCGGGATTGTCCGCCCCTACAAAGTAGGCCACTAGGTAGTTGGAAAAGTAGGCCGCGAGGATTCCGACGACGATGTTCAATTGGCTGACGCAGACCAGCACGCCGCGCAGCCTGGCCGGGGCGATCTCCGTGATGTACATGGGACAGACCACCGACGCGCCACCCACGGCGATGCCGCCGAGAAAGCGGAAGAAGAGCAGCGCGTACCAGTTCCACGCCAGCGCGCAACCTGCGGCGGAGGCGAGGAAGAACACCGCGAGGATGGTCAGCACATGCTGCCGTCCCCACCAATCGGCCGGCCGTCCCGCCGTCAAGGCGCCCACCATGGTGCCAAGCAGCGCACTCGTGACCGTGAAGCCGAGGAGATTGTCGCTCAGGGCAAAAGCGTGGCGCAGTTGATCGGTGGTGCCGGAGATGACCGCGGTATCAAAACCGAACAGGAGCGAGCCAATCGCCGCGATCAAGGCGCTGAAGACGACGAGGATGCCAAGCCGGCCGCCCGAGTCGCGCGCCGACGTCGGCGACTGAAAATCCACATGCATTGCCATTCTTTAGACGCCAAGCCGCACATCCGCAAACTCTTTGATCACGCGCCGCGTCGTCTTGGCGGCTCAACCTTGGAAAATAGCCTACTTCGATTCGGCGAGATGCAGGATCCCCGTGAGCGGAATCCGCAGCCACGCCGGGCGGTTGTTCAGTTCGTATCCGAGTTCATAGAGCGCTTTGTTGAGCAGGTTGGCCTCCAACAACACCTTGATCTCCTGATTCGTCTTCGGCAAAAAGTCGCCGCTGCGCGCCACGCCCAGGTAAGCCTTGAGGAAGATGAGGCTCGCCCAATAGGTCCAGAACTGGGCCCACGGCTCGATCCAGGTCGCCGTTTCCGAGGTAACGATTCCCCTCTCCGCCTGCTCGACGAGCGCTGTGTGCGCCGCGTAATCGAAGGATCGCAGCATCCCGGCCACATCGGTGATCGGGGTGCGCTTGAAGCGCCGTTCGCCGAGCGAGCGCGCGGGCTCGCCCTCAAAATCGATGATCAGGAAGTCCTTCCCGGTATGCAGCACCTGCCCGAGATGGTAGTCGCCATGGATGCGCGTCCGCATGCCGCTCAAGCGTACCTCGGCCACGGTGCGCAGGCGCCTGAGGATTTCCGGCTGCAGCGCGGCCAGTTTTTCCGCGTCGGCGCGCGCGGCCTCCGGCACGGCCTTGAGGCGGCTGCGCAGGAGGCCGAGATTCTGCACGGCCAGATTGCGCATCGATTGGAAGAGCGAACGTTGATAAAAGGGATTGAAGGGCTCCGGCGCGAAGTCCTTGTTGTCCAGGTCGCTGGCCAGGCAGAGATGCAGCGCAGCGGTCCGCTCGCCCAGCAACCGGGCCGATTCCACGTAGGTGCCCAGCCGTTCCGCCACCAAGCCGGGGATTTCCTGATCGATGGCGTCCAGCGGCGAGCCTTCGACCTTTGGCGGCGTGCGTAATTCTTCCGCCAATGAACCGACTCGTTGGTAATACCGTCCCAAGGCCGCGAGGGTGAATTCCCATCCATCCCGGCAATTCGAGGCAAAGCCGCTGAGAATCGCCACACTGGTTTCCTGCCCGTCGCGCGATCGGTAGACCAATCCGCCGGCCAACAGGGGCGCGCTGGGAAAGTCGTGCTTGGCCAGAAACCGGTTAATCTCAAGGTCGGGATTCTGGCCTGACTCCAGGCGCCGAAAGGTTTTGAGGATGAACTTGTCTCCGAACAAGATCGCCGAGTTGCTCTGCTCAGCTTTGCCGACCAGAGGTTCGGGACTCTCGGCCGCATCATCCTGCAGCTTCCTGAAAGCATCCAGCGCGAAGCCGCGAAGCTCGCCGGACAATCCCTTCAACGATCGCCGGCGGCCCATTGTATCGAGCAGGGTCTGGGCGAAATCGCGACTGCTGATGCCGTCGTGCAGCACGCCTTCCACACCGCCTTGTCTCGACCTCAGCCGGGCGATGACCAGGTGCGGCCGCTCGGACTGGAGCCTGGCGGCTTCCTCACCCGTGGCAAAGGCCAGCGGGAGGAGATATCGCTCGGGGTCGCCCTGGATGTAGTCGAGATCCACAAACAGCAGGTACGACGGTCCATTCTTCGAAGGGACGGTGACGACTTCGCTGACATGCACACTTTTGATGACGTGAGTCTTGCCGCCAAACCAGCGACGGAGCGGAATGTACTCCAGCAACTGCACCTCGAGCTCGCGCACGTTTTGATCGTCCAGCACTTCCTGCCACGCCTGCTCCACCTCAATCCACGGCCAGTCCAGGGTCCTTGGGGGATTCGCCGCCGCCGGCGCACCTGCCTCCGCGGTTCGCGCCTCGAGAGAAAACCAGTAGAAGGCGTGGGGCCCGATCGTCAACCGATAGGGCTGGTCCGAGACAGCGGGGAAGACGTTCCGGCTAAAGATTTCCACCGGAACCATTTGCTGAAAAGCCGAGAGATTGAGTTCCACCATCTCGACGAATCGGGAGAGATTGCAGACAACCAGAACACACTGCTCTCCCTCCCGGCGGATGAAGGCCAGAATCTTCCGGTTCTCCGGCTGTAAAAACTCGATCGATCCCGTGCCGAAGACCGGCCAGCGTTTGCGCATGGCCAGCAGGCGTTTGGTCCACCAGAGCAGCGAGTCGGAATTGTGCTGCTGGTTCTCGACGTTGACGGCCTCGTAGTGATATTCGGGATCGAGGATGATGGGAAGGAAAAGGCTCTGCGGATTGGCCCGGGAGAAGCCCGCGTTCTTGTCGGAGCTCCACTGCATCGGCGTACGCACGCCGTTGCGGTCGCCCAGGAAGACATTGTCGCCCATGCCAATCTCGTCACCGTAATAGAGGACTGGCGTGCCCGGCATGGAAAGCAGGAGCGCATTGAGGAGTTCGATGCGCCGCCGGTCATTGCCCAGCAGGGGCGCCAGGCGGCGGCGAATGCCCAGGTTGATCCGCGCGCGCGAATCCTGCGCGTAGACGCGGTACATGTAATCGCGCTCCTCGTCGGTCACCATCTCGAGCGTCAACTCGTCATGATTGCGCAGGAAGATGGCCCATTGGCTCGTTTCAGGAATGGTGGGCGTCTGCTGAAGGATGTCGACGATGGGCGTGCGATCTTCCATCCGCACCGCCATGAACAGCCGCGGCATGAGCGGAAAATGAAAGGCCACATGGCACTCGTCGCCTTTGCCCTGCCCAAAGTAGGCGGCGGCATCTTCCGGCCACTGGTTGGCCTCGGCCAGCAGCATGCGGTCGCCGTACTTGGTATCCACATGGTCGCGCAGCTTTTTAAGAAAACCGTGGGTCTCCTCCAGGTTCTCGCAGTTCGTGCTTTCGCGTTCGTAGAGATACGGAACCGCGTCGAGACGCAGGCCGTCGACCCCCATGTCCAGCCAGAAGTCGAGCACCTTGAAAAGCTCTTCGTGCACCTCGGGGTTGTCGAAGTTGAGGTCGGGCTGGTGTGCGTAAAAGCGATGCCAGTAGTTGGACTGCGCGACCGGGTCCCATGTCCAATTGGAGATTTCGAAATCCTTGAAGATGATGCGGGCGTCCTTGTACTTCTCCTGGCTGTCGCTCCACACGTAAAAGTTGCGCCACTTGCTGCCCGGCTTCGCCCGCCGCGAGCGCTGAAACCAGTCGTGCTGGTCGGAGGTGTGATTGATGACCAACTCGGTGATCACCCGCAAGCCCCGCATGTGCGCCTCCTCCAGGAACTCCTTGAAATCGGCCATTTCGCCGTACATCGGGTTGATGTCGGTATAATCGGCGATGTCATACCCGTCGTCGCGCAGAGGTGACGGGTAAAACGGCAGCAGCCACAATGCCGTGACTCCGAGGTCCTGCAGATAGTCCAGCTTGGAGGTCAGCCCACGGAAGTCGCCGATGCCGTTCGCATCGGAATCGCAAAACGAACGGACATGCGCCTGATAAATAACGGCCTTCTTGTACCACATCGGGTCCTTCGTCTTTTTTGCCGTTGGGGTTTTTTGCTGCGCCATAATTGTTCTCGTTTCAATGCTTGATCGGTGTCACGTGGAAGACATGCGCCGACGCGCCGGCAAAGGGATTGAGTTCCACGTAATTGTGGCTGCCGTGCCACAGGTAGCGTGCGTCGGTGAGGAGATCGTGCATCTCATACTCGGCCCCGGGCTCGATCCGCAGGCCGTCGAGGTCCAGCTCCACCCAGCCGCTTTGCACCCGATGCGGATCGAGATTGACCACCACGACCATGATGTCGTCGCCCGCATCCGTCACCTTGCTGTAGGCGATCAAAGCGTCGTTGTCGGTCTCATGGAATTGGAGATTGTGCAGGTAGTGAAGCGCGGGATGGGCCCGCCGGACCGCGTTGATGGCGGTGACGAGCCCCGTGAGATTATCGGGCCGGGCCAGGTCCCAGTCCCGAATCTCGTACTTCTCCGAGTTGAGATATTCCTCGCTGCCCGGTTCGCGCGGCTTGTCCTCCATCAGCTCGAAGGCGGGACCATAAATGCCATAGCTTGCGCCCAGCGTGGCGGCCAGGATGAGCCGGGTGACAAAACCCGCCCGCCCGCCTTCCTGCAAAAAGTCGGTCAGGATGTCGGGCGTATTCGCCCAGAGGTTGGGGCGGAAATACTCGATCAACGGCGCCTCCGAAAGCTCCTCCAGATACTCGGTCAACTCGGCCTTGGTGTTGCGCCACGGGAAGTAGTTGTACGATTGGTTGAAGCCAAGTTTCGAGATGGCCTCCATCACCCGCGGTCGCGTGAACGCCTCGGCAAGGAAGATCACGTCCGGGCGTGATCGACGGATCGCCCCAATCATCCACTCCCAAAACGGCAGCGATTTGGTATGGGGGTTATCGACCCGGAAGACGCGCACCCCTTGCTGCACCCAGTAATCGGCCACGCTGCGCAACTCCTCCCACAGCGCCTGCCAGTCGTCGGTCTCGAAATTGATCGGATAAATATCCTGGTACTTCTTCGGCGGATTTTCCGCGTACTGAATCGTGCCGTCCGGCCGGTGCTTGAACCAGGAGGGGTGCTCGCGCACCCACGGATGGTCCGGTGAGCATTGCCAGGCCAAATCGAGCGCGATCTCGATCCCCAAGTTTCGCGCCGTCGTGACCAGGCGCTGAAAATCCTCCAGCGTGCCGAGTTCGGGGTGGAGCGACTTATGGCCCCCTTCCGCCGATCCGATGCCCCAAGGGCTGCCGGGCTCGCCCGCCTCACAGACCGGATTGTTATTTCGACCCTTGCGGAACGCCGTGCCGATCGGATGAATGGGCGGAAGATAGAGCACGTCGAAGCCCATTTCCGCCACGCGGGGCAGATGTGCCTCCACATCGCGGAAAGTTCCGTGCGCCGATTTCTTGCCCGGGCACGAACGCGGAAAAAGTTCATACCACGCGCCGGTTTGCGCGAGCACCGGATCGACCGCGACGAAGAGTTCGCGCGCATACGCCGTGGCGTGAGCCCGTTGCGGGTATTTCATGGCCAGCGCTGCCATTTCCTCGTCCAACGCCCGCTGCGAGCGGTCTGTCAGCGTGTCGGCTTCGCCCTGGCTGAAACCCTTCGCCCACCGCCGTAGCGTCTCGGCGTCCTTCACCGAGGCACGCTGCGCGGCTGCTTCCACCAGTTCCGCGCCGATGACCAGATCGGTGGAAACATCCTGACCTGCGTTGATCCGTTTCACGAGGTCGGTCCGCCACGACTTATAGTGATCGATCCAGCCTTCGATCGTGTACCGGTAGGTTCCCAGTTCCGATACGGTAAATTCCCCGCGCCAGCGATCATTGCCGATCGCCTCCATGGGCGTTTCGCTCCAACTCGCCTCCGACTCGTGACGGTATTTCAGGACCGCCGAGAGCAGGTCGTGTCCGTCCGCAAAGATGTCCGCCTCCACCAACACCCGCTCGCCCGGCACCCGCTTGACCGGAAAGCGCCCCGCATCGATCTCCGGCGAAACCCCCTCGATCATCACGCGACGCTTGCCATCGCCCACCAATTGTCCCGCCCGGGCGGGCTCGGGAGGACGCGCCCCTGGGCTCATCGGCTGATTTGAATCCATGTCGTAATCTGGTCGTGCTGATCCTCCGGACAATCTCGAAAGCAGCCCATTGCCCTCTCGTGACTCCTTCCGGTGCGCATTGGTAAACCTACCTTGCACGCGGGGCGGAAGCTCCCTTATTGCCGCCTCGGGGCGATACGTGGTCTGCACCCCAGCTCGCTTAGCTTCTCGCTTTCCATCATGTCGTCTTTGGTCTAATCGAACTACAAGGGTAACAGGACTTGTTTCCCAATCTGCGACTTACCTCTTACCTCCTTTTCCATGTCGAGCCTCAACCCGTACGTTATTCTTATCACCCTGATCGCCACACTCGGCGGTCTTCTCTTCGGCTACGACACGGCCGTGATCTCCGGCACCGTTGGCAGCCTGCGCGTTGTTTTTATCGATCCGCAACATCTTGGGCCTGACGCGGCGAACTCGCTGCTGGGCTTCGTGGTTTCGAGCGCGCTGATCGGCTGCATCGTCGGCGGCATCATTGGCGGATGGGTCAGCACCAACATCGGCCGGAAACGGGGTCTGATCATTGCCGCCTTCCTTTTTCTCCTTTCCGCGCTCGGCTCGGCCGCGCCGGAGTTTCTTTTTGCGCCGATCGGGACCGGTGGCGCCGCCTACGTCTGGCACCTTGTTTTCTATCGCATCGTCGGCGGCGTCGGCGTGGGACTGGCCTCCATGCTCTCGCCCATGTACATCGCCGAAATCGCGCCCGCCAAGATCCGCGGAAATCTGGTGGCTTGGAATCAGATGGCCATCGTGACCGGCATGCTGCTGGTCTATTTCGTCAACTACGGCATCGCCGAGGCCGGGGGAGGCAGCAACGACGCCTGGCTCAACGCCGTTGGCTGGCGCTGGATGTTCGCCTCGGGCGCGATCCCTTCCGCTCTTTTCCTGGGTCTGCTCTTTCTCGTGCCCGAGACGCCACGGTTCCTCATGCTCAAGCAGCGCGAAGCGGAGGCACGTGCCGTCCTTTCCAAGCTCGTGACGCCCGAGGAAACGGAAAGTGAACTCACGGAAATCCGCGCCTCCCTGGCCGAGCATCATTCCGGGAAGCTGTTTTCCTTCGGCGCGCTCGTCGTCTTCATCGGCATCATGCTTTCTATCTTCCAGCAATTTGTCGGCATCAACGTGGTGCTCTACTATGCGCCCGAGATCTTCAAGGGCATGGGCCTGAGCACGAACGCCTCGCTTCTCCAGACCATTCTCGTCGGCGGTGTGAACCTCGCCTTTACAGCGGTGGCCATCGTGACCGTGGACCGACTGGGCCGCAAACCACTTCAGATTATCGGCGCCCTGGTCATGGCCGCCAGCATGATTGCCTTGGGCGCCGACCTGACTTTGCACGACAAGGGCGCGGTGGCGTTGATCTGCATGCTGGTTTACATCGCCGGATTTGCCGTCTCGTGGGGACCGGTCACCTGGGTCCTGCTGAGCGAAATTTATCCGAACCAGATCCGCGGCAAGGCCATGGCCATTGCCGTGGCGGCTCAATGGATCGCCAATTACGGCGTGAGCTCGACCTTTCCCATTCTCAAGGACAGCCCTTACCTCAAGGCCCAATTCGACGGCGGCTTTCCTTACTTTGTCTACGGCGTCATGGGCATCGCCGCCGCGCTGTTTATGTGGAAGCTGGTTCCGGAGACGAAGGGCCGCACCCTTGAGCAGATGGAAGCGCTCTGGACCAAACCGGGGCATTGAGAAAGCGCGCGGGTATTCGCCCGCAACGCTTGACCGTGAGCGCCCGATTTCCTAGCCTCCCCTTCCCGCCATTCACCACCATGGCGCACGTTTCGCGCGGTTAGCTCAGTGGTAGAGCACTACACTGACACTGTAGGGGTCACAGGTTCGAAACCTGTACCGCGCATGCGTTCCCTTCAGCGCGGCGAAGGCGCGCGTCCATCTCCCGTTACGGAGTGGTGGCAGACGGCTTGTCCACCGCGCTGGCGGCCGTGTTGGCGGGAGCGTTCTGCACGAACTTCGCGTCGGAACCATCGAGAAGCCGAACATAGTCGGCCATGATGTTCACCGTCTCGTTCAGCTGCGGATCGACCGTCGGTGCATTGATCGTGGCCTCGAGATCGGGCGTTGCTCCGTCGGAGTCCGAGTCGTCGTCATTCAGATCGAGGGGTTTGGTGGTGGCGACGGCGGCCGGTTGATCTTTGTCCACCATGTCGAGTGTCAGTTCGAGATCCTTGTCCCGGCCGGCACGACGATTTTCCAGGTCCTTCTTCCGCGCAAGCGCGCTCGCCTTCAGCTCATCGGTTTCCTTCAGCCGGGTGGCCTCGTTCAGCGAAACGGTCGTGTCGACCACCCGTTTTTTGTAGAACGCGATGTCCTGCCGCAGGTAATTAAAGTCGGTCGAACTTGCCACACGCACGTCGGACTTGGCCTTCAACTGCGCGATGTAAGGCGCGGCCAGGTTCAGGTGATCGAAGGCCACGGGCGGGATGGTGTCCCAAGGCAGGTAGTACTTCAGTGTCGTCTCGCCCAATTCAAAGGCATCCAGCAGCGACGGCAGCACGATGTCGGGCACGACACCCTTTTCCTGCGTCGAGCCGCCCGCCACCCGATAAAACTTCTGTACGGTCATCTTGAGTTCGTTGCCGGGATCAAGGATGACGCCGAGCGGGGCCGCCTGATCGAGCCGGATGAGCGTCTGCACCGTGCCCTTGCCATGCGTGCTTTTGTCTCCTACCACCACCGCGCGGCCGTAATCCTGCAGGGCCGCCGCAACGATCTCGGTGGCCGAGGCGCTCATCTTGTTGACCATGACGACAAGCGGCCCGGAGTAGAGCACGGAACTGCTCTCTGTCCTGAGCGACTCGGTATCCCCGTCCGAGCGGCGCACCTGCACCACCGGCTCACCCTGGCCCGACTGGCCCTTGACGAACAGGGCCGTGAGCGCGATTGCCTGGTCCAGCAAGCCACCCCCGTTGTTCCGCATGTCGAGGATGATGCCCGCGACCTTTTCCTTCTTCAGCCGGCCGATCAGCTTGGCGCAGTCGGTGGCCGCGGCGTGATCGTTCTGGGTGTTGTTGTAAAAGTCGTGCAGGTGAATGACACCAATCTTTTCGATGGATTGGCCGAGTTCCACCCGGCGGTTCTTCGCCCGGCCCTCCAAAGTGTCGTTCGTGGCGACGGGGTCGGCCGATCCGGCCCCAACCGCAACCAGATGATCGGCGCCGATCCCGTATTTACTGGTCAGCACGTTCACCACCGCCTTCGCCCGCTCGAGGGAAAGGCGCTGGTTCGCCGCGGGGGATCCCACGCTGTCCGCAAAGCCCGTGACCTGCAGCTTGGCCGTGTTGTCCCTGGCAAGCTGGCTCGCCACCTGATCGAGCGCCTGCTTGCTGGCCGGCTGGAGATGAAAACTGCCGGTGTTGAAATAGAGGCTGTACATGGAGCCGCCGGCGACCGGATGTTCGATGATGTCGGCCTTGGCCAGGCTGTCCTTCAGGCTGACCAGGTCGCGCTTGAGGATGATGTCCTTATGGACCGCATCGCCCGCTCCGGCCGGCTGGATGACGAGGTGCACCATCGAGCCCTTGGGCCCGCGGATCATGTCGACCACGCGGTTAAGCCGCATGTTGACCGCATCGACCGGCTCCTTCGTTCCCTGTCCGACGGCGATGATCTTGTCCATCGGCTTCAGCCGCTTGTCGAGGTCGGCCGGTCCGCCGGGGATGACCTGCTCGATGACCGCGTAGCCGTCGTCCGATTTGAGCTGCGCGCCGATGCCGGTGACCGAGTGGTCGATCGCCTGGATGCTGAAGTTTTCCGATTCGTCGGGCTGGAAATAATCCGAGTGCGGATCATAGGCATGCGTGAGTCCGCATAGGTACTGCTCGAGCACGTCCAGATCGTCCATTTCACTCCAGTAGCGAAGCAGCGAATCGTAGTTCTTCGTCAGGCGCTTGGCCGTCGCGTCCACCGGCTTTTTGTTCAGCAGGCCGTTGAGCAGGTCGGATTTCACGTAGCCGCGCCAAAGCGCCTGCGAAGCCGCTTCGTCCTTTAGCCAGGGCGACTTGTCCGTCGGCATGGTAAAGCTTTCGTCCTTGGTGAAATCGTGTTTCTCGTAGACCAGCTTCTGCGCGAGGGTTACGTCCTCCCGCAGCCGCTGCAAAAAGCGCTGAAAGATTTCAAAGGCCGGGCCCACCGCCGCAGCTTCGTCCTCGCCGTGCAGAAGATCGCCAAGGGTGTTTCCCGGCGTGTCGGCGTACCTCTTCGTGAATTCGTCGATGTCGCTTTGAAGGAAAAACCGGTGGTTTTCGTCCAGGGCGGCCAGATAGAGCCCGAGCCAGCGATGGGACATCTCGGTATCAATGGGGCGCTGGAGGTAATGATGATTTTCCAGCAAGCCGCCGACCGTGCGCTCGATCTCGTAATCGCGATCCCACCGGGGGACCAGCTCTTTCGGTGCCGGGGCGGCATCGGCATTGGCCGGGGCGCTGACTTCCGCAGGTGTGTTGGGTCCTCCCGTGGGATTGCCGGTGGGCTTGGGCTGATCGCCGCCCGGTTCCCGTTGCGCGCCGCTGGCCGGCAGGGGATTCCCCACCGGAGGCGCCGGCGGCGTGTCGTCGGCCCAGGCGACGGCTAAGCCGGTAACGATCAGGCCAGCCGTCAGGACGACAAGGCGGCAAAGGGTGAGCGGGGAACGGGATGACATAAATTAGAGGAGCGCGGCCCCGCCGACGTAAGGACGAAGCACCGGCGGAAGGACAACATGCCCGTCTGCCTGCTGGAAGGTTTCCAGCAAAGCGATGAAGAGGCGCGGCAGGGCCACGCCGGAACCGTTAAGCGTATGGCAAAAGATATTCTTACCCTCGGCATTCTTATACCGCAGATTCATGCGCCGCGCCTGAAAATCTTCAAAATTGCTGCAGGAGGAGACCTCCAGCCACGCGCCGACGCCGGGAGCCCAGACCTCGAGGTCGTAGCATTTGGCCGCGCCAAAGCCCATGTCCGCGGAGCAAAGCGTCACCACCCGATAGTGCAGGCCCAGCTCCCGCAGGACTTTCTCGGCATGGCCCACCAGCCATTCGTGGGTTGCCGCTGAATCCTCCGGCCGGGTGATGTGCACGAGTTCCACCTTGTCGAACTGATGCACGCGGGTGATCCCGCGCGTGTCCTTGCCCGCGCTTCCCGCCTCGCGCCGGAAACAGGGCGTGTAGGCGGCGTAACTGATCGGCAAACGGGGCTCCGGGATGATTTCCTCGCGATGGAGGTTGGTTACCGGGACCTCCGCGGTGGGAATCAGGTAGAGCGGCGGTTCCTCCGGAATCCGATACATGTCCTCGGCAAACTTCGGCAGCTGCGACGTTCCCACCATGCTTTCCCCGCGCACGAGGAAAGGGGGCGAGACTTCGGTGTAGCCGTGCTGCGTGGTGTGCAGCTCTAGCAGGTAATTGATCAGCGCGCGCTGCAGCCGGGCACCTGCGCCACGATAGACGATGAACCCGCTGCCCGAGATCCTGGTCGCAGCCTCAAAATCGAGCAGGCCCAGTTTCGTGGCGATTTCCCAATGCGGCTTGGGCTGAAAATCAAACTTGGCCGGCTCGCCCACCACACGTTCGACCCGATTGTCCGCCGCGCTTGCGCCAATCGGGACGGAATCTTGCGGGATATTCGGAATGCGAAGGAGCAGGTCGGTTTGCTCGGCTTCCAAGCCGGCCAGCTCCCGGTCCAGTGCGCCGATCTGCTCGCCCACCGCTTTCATTTGCGCCGACTTTTCGGTGACATCACCGCCCTGGGCCTTGAGCGCGCCGATCTCCTTGCTGGTCCGGTTACGTTCGCCCTTGAGGGCCTCACTTTCCTGCAGGAGCTTGCGCCGCTTTTCGTCCAGCTGGAGCACCTGCGCAATGGCCAGCTCGTCGCCCGCGTTGCGGCGGCCCAGCCGCTCCCGAAAGAAGTCGGGATTGTCGCGGATTTTGCGGATATCGAGCATGGAACGGAAAGCGGTGAATATCTCGTTAACCGCCTCTCGACGCAAGCCCTCGAAAGCCCTTTAACAGGAATTTAACGGGGTAAAGGAATAGAGCGTCGGCGTACGCCGCCAACGATCGCTCTCAAGCCTCAGATTGTCGCGACGGTCTATGACCGCCGGCGACGTTTCCTTGTCCTTCAGCGGGCATAGACCGGATTTCGCCGCTACTGGCTCCAGCATCGGGCCAGCCCGAGCTACCTTCGGATATTTGATCCGCGCTCGGTCAGGTGCCGACGCTCTCCGAGCGCGGGTCCGAGTCGAATACGCGTCCGCAACCGACCGGCGCTCGGAGAGCGCCGGCTACCTGTTCAAGCTGTCGTGCCGCCATCGGACCGATCCCAGGGAGAATGAAGGTCCGATACTGGAGATTGCTATAGAGCAACCGCCGCTACAAAAGACCGGTCTCTACTTGCCTGCCAGCCGCCCATGCAGCACATGCAGGGCAAGGATCAGTTCCGCATACAGCCGCTCCATGGCATAGAGAAGGCCGGGCAGGCCGTCCCAAATCAGGCCCCGCACCAGCAGCGCGTACGGCAGGATCACCAACACGTTCGCCCAGCCGGTGCGACGCAGGCGGTCCGGCAGGTTCAGTTCCGCATCAGGCGCGGCGCGCATCTTTTCGGCTTCCAGCACCGCGTATTTACGCTGCGATTCCAGCCAGCGCGGGAGCGGCTTGCGGTCGTCGTGGATGATGAAGTGATGGAGCGACGCCGCCTGCCTGCCCCGCAGCGACAGCCGCTGCGTGTGGCCGTCCTGGTCGTAGACTGCGCCGGCGGTCGCATAGAGAATCCCCCGCGGGGGCATGAAGCAGGTGCGCAGCAGCTTGCCGTAAACCCGAAACTTGAACGGCGCGAAGTAGACCGTGCCCGGATCGGCCTGCGCCAGCGTGGCGGTGATCTCCTCGCGCAGCTTCGGCGTGATGACGTAATCGGCATCGAGCGACAGCACCCACGGGGTGGTCACCTGGGTCAGGCCGAAGTTGGCCTGGTTGGCATGGCAGTCGAACGGGCGCATCACGAGCCGGGCTTGCGGGTACCGGGCGACGATCGCCGCCGTGCCGTCGGTGCTGCCGCTGTCGAGCACGAGGATCTGCGAGGCCCATGCCACGCTGGCCAGGCAGCGCTCCAAGTTCGGCTCCTCGTTGAAAGTGAGGATGAACGGGGTGAGGTCGGAAAGCGCGGGCACCGGTGGAGCTTAGAACTGGGAACTCGCGACTGAGAACTCCGAAGTAGCTCTCGGCGCGACTTCTTCGTTCGACGCCTTAGCTGTCCGTTTCCTTGAACGGAACGGTCTCGATCGTCTTCACCTTGCGCTTGCGCCGGAGGCGGAAAACGTTGTTCCACGTTTTCTTGAGCGCGTTCTTCGGGGTGAGATAGCGCTGGCGCAACGCCGGACCCTTGCGGATCGCGTCCAGCACGCCTTTCACCGAAAACTCGTCCGCCTCGAGGATGCTATAAGCGGTGCCGAGCGCCGCGCTGTCGTGCGCATCGCTTGCCGCGGTCATGGGCAGGCCACGGTTCTGGGCGTAGGCGAAGGCGTGTTTGTTGTAACGCTTGAGCGTGGTGGCGGCGTTGAAGACCTCAATGG
>CAZZYY010000003.1:0-23325 GCA_964658475.1 uncultured Candidatus Methylacidiphilales bacterium
GAACGTGCCCGCCTCAATACGATCGGGAATAATCGTGTGCTCGCAGCCGCCGAGACCGTCGACGCCCTCGATCTCCACGCGGCGCGTGCCGTGGCCGACGATCTTCGCGCCCATCTTGATCAGCACCTCGGCCAAGTCGCGCACCTCGGGTTCGCACGCGGCGCTTTCAATGATCGTCGTGCCGTTGGCGCGGGTCGCTGCCATCATCACATTATCCGTACCGAGCACGGTCGAACCGAACTTGCCGCCGAGAAAAATTTCCCGGCCAACCAGCTCCTTGCTCGTGACGTAGACGTTGCCGCCCTCGCTGCGCGACTCCGCGCCGAGCATGGCCAGGCCCTTGAGATGAATGTCGATCGGCCGGTCGCCAATGACGCAGCCGCCCGGCTCGGAAATCGTCGCGCGGCCGCAGCGCGCAATGATGGGCCCGAGCACGCAAATGGAGGCGCGCATCTTGCGCACGAGATCATAGGGCGTCTCCGACTTCACCTTCGGCGCGCGGGTGGTGACGGTGCCTTTCTCGAAGGTCACCTCGGAGCCGAGCTGCGCGAGGATCTCCAGCATGAAGCGGATGTCCGACAAGTCCGGCACATTGTGCAGCACGCACTTCTCCGGCGTGAGCAACGTGGCGGCGAGAATGGGCAGGGCCGAGTTCTTCGAACCGCTGATTTTGACGCGGCCGCTGAGACGGGCGCCACCTTTGACGACGAGTTTATCCATGATGTTCTGCGAGCAAAACCCGGTCGCGCTGCGACATGTCGGGCAGGATGCTGAGTATGGCGTAACCGGCGCTTTCGCAAAGCGTTTTCGCGGTCGCGGCTTGGTCATCGCCCAGCTCGAGCGCCAGATAGCGCGTGCGTCCCGCACTCTGCGTGATGAGTCGCCGCACGAGATCGAGGCCGTCCGCTCCGCCATCGAGCGCCAGGCGAGGCTCGCGCTGTACCTCGCGCGCGAGGGTCGGCAGGACTGCGGTTGGAATGTAGGGGAGATTGGCCACAATGACCTGAAAGCGTGGCGGCAGGGAGGCATCCGCCAGGAGGTCGCCCTCGACCAGGCGGACATTCGGCGTGTCCGCCAGGTTTTTGCGTGCCTGCGCCAGCGCCGCGGGGCTGACATCCACGGCGACGATTTCCAGCGCGGGAAACTTCCGCGCCAGCGCCAGTGGGAGGATGCCCGACCCGGTTCCAACATCCACCACGGGCAGGCCCGCGGGATCGACAAGCTTGATCACTTCATCCAGGAGAATTTCCGTGTCCGACCGCGGGATAAGCACGTCCGGCCCGACCTCCACGCGATGACCAGCGAAGGTCGTATGGCCCAGGACGTACTCCAGCGGCTCGCCCTCCGCGCGGCGCTTGACCCGCGGACGCAGCTTGTCGCGGATCTCGTCGGAGACCGGCTGATCAAAGGCCAAATAAAGCTGCATCCGCGTTTTGCCGAGCGCATCGGCCAGCATCAGTTCCGCGGTCAGGCGCGGAGGCTCGACGCGGTGCTTGGCAAAATAGCCGGTGGTCGCCTCAAGCAGCTCGAGGATGGTCATGCCGCCGCCGCTTCGAGCAGGGCAAACTTCTGCTCCAGCGCGTCGGCGGCCAGCACATCAAAAACCTCGTCGAGCGTGCCTTCCATGACGAGATTCAGATTGTGCGACGTGTAGCGCACGCGGTGATCAGTCAGCCGATTGTCGGGAAAATTATAGGTGCGGATCTTCTCGTTGCGGTCGCCCTTGCCAATCTGGCTCTTGCGATGCTCCGCGTACTTCGCCTCCTCCTCCTCGATCTTCTTCTCGAGCAGGCGCGTGCGCAGCACCTTCATCGCCTTGTCCTTGTTCTTCAACTGGGAACGGCCGTCCTGGCAGCGCACGGTCACGCCCGTGGGCTTGTGCGTGATCTGCACGGCCGAATCGGTCGTGTTGACCCCTTGCCCGCCGGGCCCGCCGGAACGGCAAACGCTAATCTCCAGGTCATCCGGCTTTAGCACGATGTCGACCTCGTTCGCCTCCGGGAGCACAGCGACCGTCGCCGTGGAAGTATGCACGCGGCCCTGCGCCTCGGTGGCGGGAACACGCTGGACGCGATGCACGCCGCTTTCATAGCGCAGCTTCTTATAGACTTCGTCGCCCGTGATCTGAAAAACAATTTCGCGCAGGCCGCCCTTGTCCGCCGGGCTGAGATCCATCGTCTCCGTCTTCCAGCCGACGCGCTCCGCATAACGCGTGTACATCCGCGCCAGGTCGGCCGCAAAAAGCGCGGCCTCCTCGCCACCCACGCCGGCGCGAATTTCCACGATCGTGTTGCGCGAGTCATTGTCATCCGGCGGCACGATGCCAAAGCGGACCTTCTTCTCCGCGTTCTCGTACGCCGGCCGCAACTTGACCAGTTCCTCGGCGGCCATCTCGGCCATTTCGGGGTCGGCGGGATTCTTCGCCATGGCCTCCGCTTCACCCAGATCCCGGGAGAGCTTGCGCCAGTTCTCGCCGTCCGCCAGCAACTGCCGGAGACGCGCGTGCTCGCGAGTCAGCTCCTGGGCCTTCTGCGCATTGTCGTAGGCATCGGGACGCGAAAGTTCCGCCTCGAGCTCGGCGAAGCGCTTGGCGAAACGGTCCAGATGCGGATTGAGGTCCATGGGATAAAATCAGGCAAGGCGGGGCGTGTGGATACAAAAAGGGCGCAGGGAGCCTTGCGGCCACGCTGCGCCCTGGGAATGCGAAGCTATTTTTTCTTCGTGGCGGTGGTACCAGCCAGGCGCTTCTCGGTCATCTTGGACGTGCCAAAGCGGCGGGTGAATTTCTCCACGCGCCCCGCGGTATCGATGAACTTCTGCTCACCGGTGAAAAAGGGATGGCAGACCGCGCAGATGCCGAGGCGCAGGTTCTGCTTGGTGGAGCGGGTGTGATAGACCGTGCCGCAGGCGCAGACGATCTGGCTTTCCACGTAGTCGGGGTGGATGTTGGGTTTCATGAGAGTCGGACAACGTATCGGAAATCGGCCGGGACGCAAGGAGGAAACGAGCTTCCGCGCTCAGGACGACTGATCCGTATCGAGCAGGCTGGTGATGGCGCTGAAGACGTAGATCACCCGGTTGCCCAAGGCCGTGAAGATGGCCAGGGCCAGGATGGAAATGATGGCCAAGATCAGGGCGTACTCAACCAGCGTCTGGCCCTCCGCAGGGGCGGTCCGCCGGCGCCGGCCTGGGCGCGCGAGGCGTGAAGAAGGAGGGCGGGACATGGGCGGAACGCTAGTTCGCCGCACTTTTTTTCACAAGCAGAAGTAGGAGGGAAGAAGGAACAACCGGCATGGAAGGTTGGGACTGCCCATGCCGGGAGCCAAGGAGAACTTAGTGGCTGGAATTCGCCGCAGCGAGCTGGCTGTTGACCGTCGAGAAGACACCCTTGACAGTATTGCCGAGGGCGAGCAGGACGGTAATGGCCACCACCGCGATGAACGCGAGGATGAGCGCATATTCCACGAGGGTCTGACCCTTCTTGCTCTTGAGACGGCGCAGCGCAGTGTTGGCGCGCGTAATAACTTTGTTGATCATTGTTCTTTCACCTCCTTCCAATAAAAAAGCTGTTTTCTGCAAATCGGGATGCCGCAGCGAAACTTGAGGCAAACTGATCATTCTGCATGCCAGCGCTGCTTTTGACGTTTACATCCAGTGTTCAAAGCATTTAACGAATATCCTAATCCGTTCTTGCATAGGTATTTAATCACGTTTTTAACGAAATTACTATACTTAACTCTGCGGATTCAAGCGCTAATCCGCGGCGGCGACAAGGGAAAAAGAGGCCGTCCGCGCCCTTTTTTGCCCAGCGAAAAATTCTCGGTCTACGAGATGGCGGCCGTGTCGCTGAGGAAATCGCCTTCAAAAGCGAGACGCCCCGAACGGCCTTCCTGCTCACGCGCCAGCGCCAGAAGCTGGTTGAGCGCGTGACTGGCCTGCTGCGCGTAAAAGCGCACCAGACCGATGTTGGTCTTCTCTCCGAAGACGGTGACGAGCAGGCACTCATAGTGAAGCGCGCTCATCAGGATGTGCTGGCCATGACCCTCGTGATAGAGGGCGCTAAATTCGGATTCCCCGAGCCGGCGCGCCAGTTCATGGGTCGCGGCAAAGGAGCCCGCGGCCAGCGCGGAAAGGATGCTGAGATCGAGGCTGCCGGTATTGCCGCTCTGCGCAAAAAGGTTGCCGCCCTTGTCGACCAGCGCGGACCATTGCGCTTCCGATTTCTTAAGAAAATCGACCAGTTGCGCCTCGATCGCCATCTGGCCCTCTGCCGTGAGCATGCCGATGCCATTCATATCAGGCAGCCGCTCCCGCGCGGCGGGTAAGAGCCGGACCTTCGCTGGTGGGAGCGAGGCCGCCCGTGGAAGTGATCCCGGCGACATTGGCATTCGGGTTCTTGGAATACTTGGCAAGCAACAGGCGGGCGCAGGCGTTAAGGGTTTCCAGCACCCCCTCGCCCGTGGCCGCGACGGCCTCAAAGGCCAGCGCCCGATTGGCGCGGTTGTTGAAGGTGAACTCGAGATAGTTCACCGGAGCGGCGTTGGGAATATCGCGCTTGTTGTACTGCAGCACGTACGGAATCTGCATGAGGCTCAGGTGATTTTCGATCAAGTTTTCCTGCAGATTGGAAAAGGACTCAACGTTGTCCGCCATGCGCTCCCAATGCGAGTCGACGACAAAGATGATGCCGTCGACGCCCTTCAGCACGAGCTGCCGGGTGGTGTTATAGATCGACTGGCCGGGAACCGTGTAGAGCTGGAACCGGGTGGTAAAGCCGGGCAGCGTCTTGGTGTTGAGCGAAAGAAAGTCGAAAAAGAGGGTCCGATCCGCGTCTGTTGCCAGTGACACCAGTTCACCCTTTTGCGCGTGGGTTACCCGCTGGTGCAGCGTGGTGAGGTTGGTCGTCTTCCCACACATGGCGGGACCGTAGTAAACGATCTTGAGCTGGATTTCGCGGCTGGAATAATTGATGAAGGCCATACGCGGGAGCGGTTCGGCTCAGCTCGGGCGGGAACTCAGCCCCGCAAGCACGAAACGGGCGATCTTGAGATGCCGTTCGGGCATCTGCGGCAGACGGGAAAGAATGATCATATAGAGCTCCTTTTCGCGCAGGAGATGAAAGCTCGTCCCTGTTGTGGGAATGGTCAACTCGTCGGTCTGCTTTCCCGTGATTTCAGAGAACGACTTGTTGACGTCTTCAAACATCCGGGGGGCAAAGGCAACGATCGCGGCCTTGTCCAGAAAATCGGGCGCCGTGCCGACCAAATGAAGCCCATTCTTCTGGCTCAAGAGACAGCCGGTGACATCAGGCCAGCAACAAATCCGGTCGGTGACATCCTTGAGCGAAAGCTCCTGGTCCACGGGAAAGCCAAGCAGTTCGTTGATGGAAGGATGGACCCCGCTGGAAGGCGTCTCGCCGGTCAGGCTCGCGTAAATCTCCGCCGTCATCCCGGGGACGTCGAGCAACTCCTCCAGCTTATGAAACTCGCCGAGTTTGTCGCGGTGGGCCACGATGGCGGCGGCGAGCGGACGCGTCATGCCTGGAATCGGCAGGAGGTCGTCGGGCGCGCAATTGTTGAGATTGATGGCCACGGCGGGCGGCGGCTGGCTGGCGGCGGGCGGCGGTGGTTCCGGTTCCGGCGTTACGCTCGGCGCCGGCTCAACGGCAGGTTCGGCCGCGAGGGGCGGAGCCAGGCGGGTGATGTGGGCTGTCGGCGCGGGTTCCGCCGGGACGATCGGCGTTGTCTGCGCGGCGGCCACTTCGGGCAACTTGAAGCGCGAGGTGGCGGCAATGGGCGGCGCCGGCTTCTCGGGCGCGTTAAAGGCGAACTGCTTGAGATCGGGCACGCCGGACTCGCTCGCGGGCTCTTGGGCTTTTTCCTCCGCGGCAGGCGTCTCCTGATAGGCGGGCGCTTGGGCCACGGGTGGAACTTCGGAGGTTTCCGCCGGCTTTTCACCGGCCTTGGCTTCGAGTTGCTGCATGGCCAGTGCAGCGAGGCGCTGCAGCTCGGCAGCATCGGTTTCCGGAGGCGCCACGGGCGACGCCGGCGGATTCAGCGGAGGGATGGAAGCCACCGGCAGCGCCGAAAGCGGCATGGGCATGGTGACGTCAATGGAGGTGGCGGGCGGCGTGGGAAGGATGATCGGCGTGACCTTGGGCTCCAGCGGCCCACTCGCGGTCGCGCCGGAAAGCGGCGAGGGCGAGCGCGGAATCCCGAGCGTTTGCGAGGCGCTCAGCGTCGAGGCGGGCGGCCGGCCGGGCGAACCCTCGGCCGGGACGATACGGGTTGGCAACACGGCGGCCGGCCGAGGCACGGCGGGACGGCCACTGAGCGACGACGTCTGGTTCAGGAGCGGCGCGGGCGCGAGACGCGAAGGCGGGACGAACGAGCGGGCGGACTGGGTCTCGGTCACGGTGGGCGGCGGCGTCAAAGTCCCGGAAGCCTGCGGAACAAATTCCTCCGTGGGCGCGACCTGGCTTTCCTCGACGATGCGCGCCTCGGGCGCGGGCGGTGCCTCGCCGGCAAACGGGTCCGCCATGCGGCGTACGCTGGGATCGACATCCTTCTGGTCGGGACGCACGGCGAGAAGATTCGGCGGGATGCGCATGACGACATCCATGAGAGGCAGGCTCACGAGCGTGCCCAGCAATCCCTCGATCTCCTCGTGAGACTTCAGGAAGCCGGCCGGGACCAAGGCCAGGAGATCACGCGCCGGAAGCTCAACCTTGCCGGACGGAAGCTGGCTGAGAATCGTCTGCAGGGGAAGCGGAACCTCGGTGGCCGCCGCGCCAGAAGCTTCGAATTCCGTCAGCGACGCTTGCAGCACGTCCGGCGGAAGACAACGCAGGATCATGCCGACGGGAAGTTGAATGGAACCCAGATTCTCCGGCATCGAGCTGCTGGAGGTGAGCTTGCCCGCGGCGTTGGGGCTGACAATGAGCCGCTGCGTCGATTTCGCCTTCTGGCCCGGAGGAATGGGAGGAGCCAAGGAACCGGCGGACCGGGGAGGCAGCGTCATGGGCTGCGTGGTGACAGCGTGGGCCGGCACCCCCGAGACCGGCATCAGACCCGGAGGTTGAGCCGCGGGAATGCCCGGCGAAACGGCGGCCCGGGAAGGAAAAGAAGGCTGTCCAGCAGCGGCGGCATCTGGCGGCGGCGTCTGGATTTTCGGCGGAGTGCCGGGCGGCGTTTTCGCTACGGGTTCAGAGGCTTGCGGAGGGTTTTTATCTTTTTTGCCGAACGAAAAAAAAGGCATAGAGTGGCCGCCTGCGTGGAAAGCTTGTCAAGGCATGGTGATGGTGCACTATTATGATGGCGATGCAACAGGAATATCGGGTTTGATGAGCCAGGCAAACGGTGATTTCCACCACGGCGTGCATCCCACGAGTCCGGTCGGTCTCCCTGCCCCGGTGGAGACGGGGCTGGCCGAAATTTTACAGTCGATCTGCTCCGCGCGCCGCGGCGGCCAACTGACTTTCCGCAGCGGTCCGTCGTTTGGTTACCTCTTTCTGCAGCAAGGCCAGGTCGTGCATGCGATCTGCGGGACGGTGGAGGGCGAGGAGGCGGTTTATCTGATGCTGAGCTGGCCGGCGGGATCGTTTGTACTCAAGGACGATATCCTGCCGCACAAGCGCTCGATCACCGCGACCTGGGAGCAGCTGCTTTTCGAAGGCGCCCGGCGCGCGGACGTGGGCGCTGTTTCCCGCCAGCAAATGGGTCCGGTGACGACGGCCCATCCCCTCACCCAGACGCGGGCCAAGGACAATCAGCCAAAGCTGATCATCACCCATGGCGATCTGCCTTCGCAGACGGTCGAACTGCAGCAGGAATACACCCACCTTGGCCGCACGGAGGACAACGAGCTGCCGATTGCGGAACCGTCCATCTCGAGCCGGCATTGCGTCTTCATTCTCAGCGGCGCCGACGTTGTCGTGCGCGACCTGAATTCCTCGAACGGCACCTACGTGAACGGCGAGCCCGTTTCGGAGGCCATTCTGCGGCCCGGTGACAACATCCAGGTGGGCGTCATCGATATCAAATTCGTGCCCGGCGTCCGCCGGCCCAAGTTGCAGGCGACGCCGACTACCTCGATGAAGCCGGTAAACAAAACTTCCCTTTCCGCCGATACGGGCACGACCCTCAAGCTGCCAACCGGTTACACCCGGCGGGCCGATACGCCGACAATCGACGATTCGAACAAGGCGTTTGTCAGCGGTTCCTCGGCCATCAGCTACGAGCGGTTGGCGACCGACACGCCGCCGGAGCCCAAGCGGAGCAGCCTCACCCTCGTGCTCGTGGTCCTGATCATGTTCGTGATCGCGGGAGCAGCGGCTTATTTCTTTTTCTTCCTGAAGCGGTAGCGCCAGCCGCCCTGGGCCGCGCGCCCACTCTCGACAAGCCGGGCAATCCCCCCTAATCACCTTTTCCCCATGCCCTTCCCGGAAACCTATCGACTGCTGCGCGAGCTGGTCGAAGCGCATGAGCGCTTTCTCGTCATTTCGCACGTGCGGCCGGATGGCGACGCCTATGGCTCGACCCTTGGCCTGGCACTGGCATTGCGGGCCCTGGGCAAGGACGTGCTGGCGGTGAACGCCGACGGACTCGCGCCACTCTTTCGATTTCTGCCGGGAAGCGAAACGCTTGTGGCCACGCCGGAAAAGCCGCCAGAATGCGACCGGATTGTGATTGCGGTCGACTGCGCGGATTTTAAGCGCCTGGGCACCGTGTTCGAATCGTGGGACCGCGTCCCCGACGTGAACATTGATCATCATGTGAGCAATCCGGGCTACGCGGCGCTGAATGTGGTCGAGCCTGCCCTGCCGGCGACGGCCCAGGTGCTCTACGAGATCATCGCGGCGCTGGGCTGGCCGCTGACGGCAGACGTGGCGGCGGACCTCTACGTGGGTCTGATGACCGATACCGGCTCCTTCCGCTATCGGCAAACCACGGCACGTTCCTTCGCCGTGGCGACAAAGCTGGTGGAAGCCGGTGCCGATCCGGTGGTGCTGGCGCAGAGCTGCTACCAGAGCTACCGTCCCGCGCGGCTGCTGCTGCTGCGCGAGGTGCTGAACTCGCTTCACTTCGCGGAGGATGGACGGATCGGATGGTTTTACATCACGCCAGACACCTACACGCGCAGCGGCGCCACGCCGGACGAAACGGAGGGGCTGCTGGAATACCTGCAAGCGGTGAAGGCTATCGAGGCGGCTTTCGTCCTGGAGGAAATGCCCGGCGGCCTCACGCGGGCCAGCCTCCGCTCGCGCGGCACCGTGGATGTGAACCGAGTCTGCGCCGAGTTTGGCGGCGGCGGACACATGCTCGCGGCCGGGCTGCGCACGAAGCTGACGATTCCCGAACTGGAGCCGCGATTGCTGGAGCTGATCGCCAAACAGCTTCCGCCGCGGCAGGACGGGGCGGACAGCTAAGCGCCTATCGGGCACCGCGGCTTGCTTTCGGCGGTTCCGGCTTTGACTTTTAACTTTCACCTTTTCACTTTTACCTTTTGATCCCCATGGAAGCTGACGGCGTTCTCCTTATCGACAAACCGGCCGGGTGCACCTCGCACGACGTGGTCGACTTCGTGCGGCGGCGGTTCCAGTTCAAGAAGGTCGGGCACTGCGGCACGCTCGACCCGCTGGCGACGGGCCTGCTCATGCTGGTGATCGGCAAGGCGACCAAAATCCAGGACCTGCTCATGGCCGAGGACAAGGAGTACGCGGGCACGATGAAACTGGGGGCGACGACCGATTCGCAGGACGCGGACGGCCAGGTGCTGGAAGAAAAGCCGGTGCCGGACCTGACGCCCGCGCAGATCGAGGCGGCCTTCCGAAAGTACACGGGCGATTTCTACCAGATGCCGCCCATGGTCTCGGCGCTCAAGCAGGGGGGCGTGCCGCTCTACAAGCTGGCGCGGGCGGGCAAGACGGTGGAGCGCGAGCCGCGGCTGGTGCACGTCTCAAGCTTCACGATCGAGGAGGTGGCCCTGCCGCTCATTAGGTTTCGTCTGGGTTGCAGCAAGGGTTTTTACGTCCGCACCTACTGTCATGATATCGGGTCGGACCTGGGCTGCGGAGCGCACCTTGTGCAGCTGAGCCGGCTGAAGTCGGGCAACTTTTCTCTCGAACGCGCGCTGAGCTGGACCGCGCTGCAGGAAACGCCGAGCGCGCAGGCGCTGCTGCCTTCGTTGCTGACGCTGCCGGAAGTCTCCCGCTTGCGCCGCAGGTAACGGCCGTGCTGACCGGGCCTCTTCCCCTCGCCGCGCTGAAGCCGCATCCGGGCGTGACCGGGCTGGCGATCGGCGTCTTCGACGGGGTGCACCTGGGCCATCAGGCCGTGGTGCGCAGCCTCGCCGGCAGCGTGGCGGTCCTTACTTTCGAGCCCCATCCGCTGGCGGTGATCGCGCCGGAACGGGTGCCGGCCCGGCTGACGTCGCTCGCACAGCGGGTGAACTATCTGCGGGCACTCGGCACCGTGGCGGTGGTGGCGGTCAAGTTTGACGAAGCGCTGCGGGCGCTTTCGCCTGCGGCATTCGTGGAGGAGCTGGCGCGGATTTTCCCCGACTTGCGCGAGATCGCCATCGGGGAAGGGTGGGCCTTCGGGCGGCACCGCGAGGGCAACGCCGCGCACCTGACGGAACTGGCGGCGGCGCAGGGACGGAATGTTCGTGCCATCGCGCCGGTGCAGATCGATGGCGCGCTGGTCAGCAGCACGCGCATTCGCGAGGCGATCGGCCGACGGCGGTTCGAGGAGGCGACCCGGTGCCTGGGCCGCAGCCATGCTGTGACGGGGACGGTAATCCGCGGGGAAGCGCGGGGCCGGCAGATTGGTTTTCCCACCGCCAACCTGGGTGGGGTCGAGCAATTGTTACCGCCGCGCGGGGTATATGCGGTGCGCGCACGGATCGAGGACGCCCATTATCCCGCCGTGATGAATCTGGGACAGCGGCCGACGTTTACCTCCAATGGCGTTGATTCGCTGGAGGTCCATCTCCTGGAGGGCGGCGACGACCTGTACGGGCAGATGATGGAGTTGACGGATTTTACCTGGATCAGGGACGAGCGGCGATTCCAGGATGCGGAAGCCCTTCGGGCGCAGATTGCGCGGGACGTGGAAGCCGCGCGACACGCGCTGCGACTTTGTTAAGCGAGTGCACCAGCGCCGCACCTTAGTCCAGTGCGGCGCCAGCCGACGACCTAGAACGGCGAGGTATTTGCCGTCGCGAAGGGATGAGCGGCGCCTTCCTGGAAGCCGTTGAACGGATTCAACGGATTGGGAGTGCCCAGATCCTGCGGACGCTCGATGGGGCTGTTGATGGCATCACCTGAGCCGCTGGTCGAGGTGAAGGCGCCCAGGAAGGAATTCGGGTGAGTCGGATCGTAGACATCGTCCACGGCGACGGCGAACGTCTTGCGCAGGCTGTCAAAGAAGCCGATTTCGGAGGGCGTCGCGGTGCCGTTGTTGATGTGGGCGATGACCGACTTGAGCTTATACTGGAACGGCTGAAGCGTGGTCAGCATCTGGAAAAGCACACGATTACCATCATCTGCCGCCGGCATCGCGCCGCTGGCCAGGTTGCTGGAGGTCGGTGTCAGGAGACCCGTCTGGATGCCGTTAATCAGCATGGCGACGACGCCCTTGACCACAAAAACGTAGTGATGACCGTTGACGAGCGAGTCGGCGAATTCGGTTCCCTTGGCCATGGAAACACCTTCAGGCGACTGCACGCGATAATCCTGGCGCTCCCCGGCACGATGGCCCACCCGGGAAAAGAGCGAGCCTTTGTGCAGCACGATCTCCGTCCTGCGCACCGAACCATCGAGCTGCTGGGTGACCTGAATTTCCGTGCTCGGCAGCAGGCGGATCGAATTGACGCCGCCCATGAAGAGCGCGGCCGAACCGCCGTCCGTGCTCGAAATGATGGAACCGGAGGGCACCAGCATCTCGTTCGTGCCCGCCTGACTGGACCCGCCCGGAGGCGTGATCGAGATGTCGCCCTGAACTTCCAGAAGCTTCATCTCGTTGCTGGCCACGTAGGGAGCCTGTCCGCTCGGGGGCGTGATCGGCTCGGCCCAGTAAAGGGTATGCTGCTTCGGAGCAGTTTCGGATCCAACCACACTCACGGTCGAGGGGCCCGGAGTTGCCGTGGCGGTAAAAGGCATCTGACTGGCATCGTTGGCCTGCTCGGGCCCGGGGGCGTGGACCGAGGGTGCGCTGGCGCCGCTGGTCTGCACGTTGGCGGGCTGGTTGGCGGCAACTGGAGGCGCCGGTTCGGGCACGGGAGTGGTGATGGGGGCCGGGGAGTTGGCCGCAGGATAGCTCTTGGTCGCAGCGGCAACCGCCCAGGTCGGCTTCGCGCCGTCTTCCAGGGTCGTTTGCGCATCGGGCGTCGCCGTGCGGGCGGTCGTGGTGGAAGAAGCACCAGGGGTGATCGCTGCGTCGCGCTGCAGGCGATGGGAATTCACGTCCACTGCACCGACGTAACCGGGATCAACCGTGACACTTTTCAGCTCGTTGGAAAAAGTGAGCGTGACCACCGCCGAGCGGTCGGTATCGATTTCCTTGCCCAGCACGCTGAAATGGAGATCCTGCGGCTGCGCGGGATTCGGCGCCACGATGGCCGTCAGCTTATCGTTGGCATCGCGACCATAGCTGATCTGGCAGGTGGCGTTGTCAACGGTGACCGTCTGCGAGATGCTGGGAATGGGAAGAGCCGCCTTCTGCTCGCCTTGCGAGCCGAGGACCACGAGCATCTCATGCGCGCCGATCGCGAGGGAAAAATGATCGGCAGCTTGCGCACCAACCGCACCCGCGATGAACAACGCGGTGATGAAAAGATACCGTGAAGATGACAGTTGGTTCATATTTGATAGTTTAGTTACCATTTATTTCACTTCTGTGCAAATCAATTCGAACGTCCCCCCATGCTAAAAAGGGAGTTGCCGGGCAAAGGTTTACAACCCGCGTGCCAGAAGCTTTGATCGTTCATGGCCGAGACTCCGCGTTTGCCTGACGATCCTGTCCTGGCCGACTTTCTCACGCAGCTGGAAGCTGGGCGCGGGGCCTCTCCCAACACGGTCCGCAACTACCGCCAGGCGTTGGTGGAGTTCAAGGCGCGTCATCCGGATCGGTCCTGGTGGGAGATGAAACCGGCCGATTTCAAGGCCTACCTCTATTCCCTGGCGCGCGAGCAGAAGCTGGGACCCAGCAGTGTCCGGCTCCGTTTCGCCGCGCTAAGGACTTTCTACAAGACAGCCGTGCGGGAGGGGAAGCTCCAGGTGAATCCCGCCTTGGGCCTCACTCTGCCCAAACTCCCGCGGCGCCTGCCGGTGTTCCTCAATCGGCAACAGGTGGTCGAACTGATCGAGTCGCCGGTGAAGCTCTGGCAGGCCAAGGAGAAGAACGTGCACCGACTGCCGCCCTGGACGGTGCTGCGGGACGTGGCGTGGCTGGAGCTCTTCTATAGCGCGGGCTTGCGGTTAGCAGAACTGGTGAAGCTGAAGCACCGCGATCTCGACCTGGCTCAGAACACCGTGCGGGTGCTGGGCAAAGGGCGAAAGGAACGGCTTTGTCCCATCGGCGGCCCGGCCGTGCGGGCGCTGCAGGCCTACCTGGCCGCCTGCCCTCTGGAGAGCGATGCGGTCTTCGTATCGGGACGCGACCGACCCCTAGGCGGGCGCGCCATCCAGACCGCGCTCAAACGCTACCTGAAGTTCGCGGGGCTCGATGCCCACCTTTCCCCCCACAAGCTGCGCCACAGCTTCGCCACCCACCTGCTCGACGAGGGCGCGGACCTGCGCAGCGTGCAGGAATTGCTGGGCCACAGCCAGGTGACGACCACGCAGATTTACACTTCGGTTTCGGTGGAGCGGCTGAAACGGGTGTATGACAAGTCGCATCCACGCGCGTAGAAGACATCCGTGCCTTGCTCCCTGCCCCCGCGCGCATGAAAGCGATCGCCTTGTTTCTCATGCAGGTGATGTACAACCTGGTTTTCGTCACGTTCTTTGTGGTGGCGAGCCCCTACTTTACCTACCGATTGTGGCGCCGGGGCCGGCTTCTGCCCCAGTTCGGACAGCGGTTCGGGCTCTATTCGCCGGAGGTGCGCGCGCGGCTGCGCAGCGATTTGTGGATCCATGCGGTGAGCGTCGGCGAAGTCAATATCGCGCTGGTTCTCATCCGCCGGCTGCGCGAGCTTCAACCCACGCTGCGCATGGTGGTCTCCACCACGACTGCCACCGGGTTCAACGTCGCGCAATCGCAATTGGCGGATGAGCACACGACGGTCATTTATAATCCGATCGATTTCCTCGCCAGCGTCGCCTCGGCCTTCAATGCCATCCGGCCGCGCCGCCTGATCCTGATCGAGTCGGAGATCTGGCCCAACTATCTCTGGTGCGCGCGGCGGCGGGGAATTCCGGTGTACCTGGTCAACGCGCGGCTGAGCCAGCGATCGGAGGAACGCTATCGCCGCATGCGCTGGCTGGTGGGTCCGCTGCTGCGCGAGATCGCGCTGGTCTTCGCGCAGGATGCGGTGGACGTGACCCGGCTTTCGCAGGCGGGCTTCGCGCCGGAAACGATCTTCAACCTCGGCAGCCTGAAGTACGACGTGGCCGCGCTGGATTCCCATGACGAGAAGGATGTCAGCGCCTGGTGGAACCGCTCAGGTTGGGACGAGCAGGCGCTCATCCTGCTCGGCGGCAGCACCCACCCGGGCGAGGAGGAGGTGCTGGCGCGGATTTACCTGGGGCTGAAGCCGGAGTTCCCTGCCCTGCGCCTTTTACTGGCACCGCGGCACGCCGAGCGTGGCGCGGCAGTGCGGGAAACCTGCGAGCGGCTGGGTTTGCGCGCGGTCTTGCGCAGCGACCTGGCCGCGGCGGTTGAACCGCCGGCCAAAGGGCATACGCCGGACGCCGTGATCGTCAACACGACGGGCGAGCTTCGCGCGCTCTATAAACGGGCGACGCTGGCATTCGTGGGCAAGAGCCTGCGGGGTCACGGGGGGCAGAACTTTCTCGAAGCAGCGCGTGTCGGCATGCCCGTGGTGGTCGGGCCGAACATGCAGAACTTTGCGGTCACCACCCGGGAATTTTTGCAGAGTCGCGCGCTGGTGCAGGTCTCCGACGAGTTCGAGCTGGCGAGCAGCCTGCGCGAGTTGCTCGCTTCCGAAGCCTTGCGCACCGACTTGGGGCAGCGGACGCGCACGACGTTCGAGTCCAAGCTGAACGCCGGCAAACGCACGGCCGCGGCGATTGCGCAGTCGCTGGCGGCGGAGCGCCGTTCCTAGAACATCAATCGGCGACCGGCCGATGCCGGGGATGGGCCAACTGGCAGTCGCAGGCGGCATGGCGCAGCTCGTTGCAGGGCACCTCCACGAAGTAGAGGACGGTGGCAAAGTGATTTGCCGGCCGCGCGAGTGGTCGGCAGGAAACAACGATTCCGACGCAGCAATGGCGCGTCGCGCGGTGCTCGAAGGCGAACTCGACCTCGGCGCCGACCGCGAAAGGCCACTTGGTGACGAGGCTGACGCCGTTGGGGGTCCAGGCGACTTTCTTGCGCGGCAGCTGCAGGGTGTCGGAAAAGCTGATGGTGACCGAATCGGCCCTGTTCATCGTTCCATCCCTGGTCGCGCGCGAACTCATGGTTACATCACATTTTCCCTGAGGGTGCCGCTTCGAGCCTCCCAAGCCTGATCGAAGCACGGCGAATCATCAAATGAAGCACATAACACGCGCTGTCGCCGAAGATTTTTTACTAATCTTCAATTTTTTCGGGTCGATGCGGAAAAGAACCTGGAGGCCCCTGCTGAAAATTGTTTCCCTTGTTGTTTGGCTCACGCTCTTGTTCCTGCTTGCGGCGGTCGGCCCGACGGCGCGCGCGCAGATTCTCAACGGCAGCTTCGAGTCCCCGGCCATCGCGACGCTGAACGTGGCGGGCCTGGGCGTGGCACCCGGAGTGGTCATTTACACCTCGATCATCAACCCAACCGGGATCACCGACTGGACGGTGCTCTCCGGGGACGTGACTCTGGTCAATGGCAATGCCGCGCTGACCTCGAGCGTGGGACTGTTTACGGCGGCGCAGGGCAACCAGTTCGTTCTCTTGAACGGACTGGCCGAGAACGTCAGCCTCTCGCCGCTGGGTATCGGACTTGCGCAGACCGGAACCATCGGCGACATCAGCCAGACGTTTTCAACGGTGGCGGGGAAGGGCTACCAGATCAGTTTTGAATATCGCGGGCTGGCGGTGGGCGCGTTAACGAACAACCCGACGATCGACGTCGGGTTGACGAATGCCAACAGTTCCACTGCGCCGGTCAACGGTACGCTGAGCGCGAACATCTCGCTGGGCGCCTGGCAGACGGACACCTTCACGTTCGTGGCCACGGGCACCAATTCGACACTCTCGTTTTACCAGGACAGCTCGGGCGCGAACGCGGGCCTGATCGGGCTGGACAACGTGGTGCTGACCGCACTGCCCGAGCCGTCGCAATACGGCGCGGCGGCAGTGGCGTTCCTGGCAGTCTTGATGGGCGGAAGAGTGGTGGCGCGGCGGTGCGAGATGCGCGACGAGTTCCGCGCGCAGGTCTGACGCGGCTTTCCGCCTACAGAAAAGGGGTGGGCCGCAGCGAGACAGCCGTTGAGGTGGGAAAATCGGGCGGAACGGGAAAAGTCACCGGGCGGCGGGCCAGCCATTGCAGCGCCCGGACGAGGATGGTCTGGAAATCGGCGCACCTCATATCCACCGGATCGACCTCGTTGTGCCAGACATGGCCAAAGGAGGAGCAATAGATCCGCCCTTGCCCATAGGTGACGGTCCACTCGACGGGCCACGGGACCTGCGTCTTCGGATCCAGCGCCCATGAAAGGACGGTCAAATTTTCCGCGGGGCCGCGCGTGTAGTTATAGACCTCGATGAGCGGCGTCATCCACGTTCGCGGCATGCCCGCGTGAATCGGGTCGTTGGCCAGCAAGTGAATCAAGCGGTCCTGGCGAGGCTGATGCGAGGTGCCTGCGCCGACACCGGGCGGAATGCGAATGAGACTTCCATCCGCCCCGATCTGGATTGCCGTCCCGGCATCCTTGCCGCGCCAGCCCAACCCGATCATGCGATTGTACGCGTCCCAATCCGCAAACGCGTTATTGGCCGAGTGGAGCATGAAGACCCCGCCTCCGTTCCTGACGAAGTTCTCGAAAGCCGCGCGCGCGGCGGGGTTCCAGGTCACCTTCTGCCGGAGATTGTTGTAATTCTGGATGACCACATCGCACTTGGAGAAGTCGGGGCACCAGGCGTCATACGCGGGGTCATCAAGCTTCGCCGGGGCGGTCGAGACTGTGACCTCAAACAGCTTCGTGGGCGCGAGGATGCCTTCAACGAGGCGGGTGGTGCGTTGCCAATCGTGATTGCTCACGCCGTCAATGATGAGGACGCGGATGGGACTGGAGGCGCCGGGCTGGTCTGCGGGTGCCACAGGCGTCAGGGCAAAGACCAGAACGGCTAAAAAGAGGCGAAGCATATCTTGATCTTATCGGGTTCGGCGCACGCCAACTAGGCCCGCGGATGAAACTTGCGGTGCACGGCGCGGAGGCGGGCCTGATCGACGTGCGTGTAAATCTGCGTGGTGCCGAGGCTGGCGTGGCCGAGCATTTCCTGGATGGCGCGCAGATCGGCGCCGCGGCCCAGTAGATGAGTGGCGAAGGAATGGCGGAGGAGATGCGGCCAGATGCGCTTCTTGATCCCGGCCAGCTTGGCCATCTCCTGGACGATCTGCCAAAGCCGCGCGGTGGTCAGGCGGCGACCGTGCTCGCCGAGGAAGATCTCGCCGCCGGTGCGCGGCTTGACCAAGGCGGGACGCCCGCGGCGCAGCCAGGCGTCGAGCGCCACGACGGCTTTTTCACCCACGGGCACGACGCGTTCCTTGTCGCCCTTTCCGAGGACGCGCAGGAGCAGCTCGTCGTGGTCGAAGTTCTCGATGCGCAGCGAGATGATCTCGGCCGCGCGCAGCCCGCAGGCGTAGAGAAGCTCGAGCAGGGCGCGGTCACGCAGGCCGCGCGGGGTGGCGGGGAGCTCGAGCGCGAGCAAGCGCTCCACCTCCTCCTCGCTGAGCGTGTCGGGCAGATGTCGGTCCAGCTTGGGCAGGTCAAGTGCCGGCAGCAGGTCGGCCGCGACGATATCCTCGCTTTTGAGGTGGGCGGCGAGATGGCGCAGGGCGACAACGAGGACTTTCATCGAAGCGGGCGCGAGCTGGCGCCGGGCGCGCTGGGCACGGAGGAAGTGACGCAGGTGCTCGCGGTTCAGCGCGGCAGGTTCCAGCGTGGGGTGTTCCCGGTCCATCCACGCCAGGAAGGATTCGAGCGCCGCGCGATTGATGAGCTGGCTGCGGACCGCGTGGCTCTTCTCCGTGGCGAGGTAGCCGAGACAGCCCTCGACGGCATCCTGCCACGCGGCGTTCACAGGCGGCGCTCCGTCACAACGGCTTGTTGAGCTCCGCCAGCACGCCGGGATCGCGGACGTCGGCCCAGTGCGCGGTGAGCGTGACGCCGCGCAGCCGATCGCCCGCGGCGACGCTGGCCTTGAGCGCGTCGGTGAACTCGTACTCGCCCCGGGGTGATTTCTCGAGGCGCGAGGTGAACTCAAAGATGCGCGGCTTGAGCAGGTAAATGCCGGCGTTGTAAAAGGAGTTGGGCGGCGTGACGGCAGCTTTCTCCACGAGGTCGATCATGAAACCTTCCGCATTCAGGACGACGGCACCGCCCTTGGTCAGGTCCTCGCCGTCCTTCACGGCGAGGACGCCGTCCTCCCGGAAGGCCTCGGCGAGCCGGGCGTAATCGGTGGGCGGACGGATGAGGATGTCGCCGTAGGTAAGCACGAAGCGATCGGCGCCGATCCAGTCGCGCGCCAGTTCGGGGGCCTTGCCGGTGCCGTCCTGCACTTTTTGCTCGCCGTAGGTCATGCGCACGCCGAAGGCGGTTCCATCGCCGAAATGATCGGTGACGACGTGGCCGCACCAGCCAATGACGATGAAGAAATCGCGGACGCCGGCGGCATCGCGCAGGCCTTCGATGATGTGCTGGAGGATCGGCTTCCCCTCGACCTCCTTCATCGGCTTGGGGACGTGGGCGGTGAGCTCGCCCATGCGCGTGCCCTTGCCGGCGGCGAGAATGACGGCCTTCATGAGGCGAAGTGAAAAGGCAAAAGGAAAAGGTGAAAGGAAAAAGGCGTGAGAGGAGCGGGGCTTCAGGGAGAAAGGTAGCCGGCGTCGGCTCGGCGCCGGTGCGCGCGAAACGAGGCTGATCGAGCGCGGCGCCTCTGCGATGCGCATCGAGGGAAGTCATTGGTTTAAAAAGTGCCTCGAGGATCGCCTGGTCGTAACCAGCGGATGGGATAAATCCCTCCCACGCGACCGGTGTTGGGCCGAGGCCGGCTACCTTCTGCAGCCGCCAGTCTAATTACTTGCCGAGAACGAGGCTGAGGACCCAGTTCCACCAGCCGGATGGAGCGGCGGCGGATGCACCAGAGGTGAGCGGTCCGCCGGGCGCGGTGCCAGCGACCACGGCATTGGGACCGGAGCTGGGGGCGCCGGAGGGTGGCCCCTCCTTGTGCAGGGTGATGCAGACGGCGCCGCTGAGCATGACTTCCGATCTGGGCGGCGCTTCCAGAAGCGAGCCGGAGAGCATCATGAGTCCGCTGACCGGCACCTGCTGGCCGTCATCGAGGAAGCTGCCGCGGGTGAGGACGCGGGGCGTGATGATCTTGCGTCCGGTTTCGTCGGACTGGTGCGCGGGATCGTGGATGAGGAGGAAGTCGGGCTGGGAGTTGACGAGCGTGACGGCATGGCCGGCCTTCCAGGCGTCGGAGAACACGTCGTTACGCGGATCGTAACGGCAGTAGGTCAGCAACAGGACGAAGCCGGTGTTCGGGTCGTCGTTTTGCTGCAGCCAGTGTTGGGAAAAGGGTCCGCTCCGGCCGTCAATGCCGCGGTACTCGACCTCGCAGTTGTAACCGGCGCGATGAATATAGGACTCGATCCCGCGCGTGACCTGGTCCATTTCGGTGCCGAGATCGTAGCGCGCGCCGGTGTCGGCCATGAGCATGTGCACGGTGTGATCGGCCCGCTCATCGTCGGAAGCGCCGGGAAGAACGAGCTTCGGATACCCGTGCTTGCCGAACCAGAGCATCAGGTTGGCGGTGGAGGTCGGCAGGCAGGTCTGGTCGATCTGCGCGAGGTCGGGCATGCCGGCCTTTTCCTGTGCCCGGGCAGGGACGGCGGCGAGCAGCGCCGCGGCGGAAAGACAGGCCAGGATTTTCATCGGCCCACCAAAAAGCACCTTTTATGCCTCGAGGCCCGAACGCAGCCTCGTCCTCGGACCCGAGCGGGAGGCTGGCCCAAGAAAGTGTCGCGAGCGGCAAAAGCGATCCGGCAATGACCGGAAACCGGACACCGCTCGAACAAGCGAGATCAGCTGAAGTCGACCTGACTTGAGACGACCTTGCCGACCAGCCCGTAAGCCTTGGCCTCGTCTGCGCTCATCCAAAAATTGCGGTCGGTGTCCTTCTCAATCTTTTCCACTGGCTGGCCCGTCTGAACGGAGAAGGTCTTGTTGAGGCGCTCGCGCATCTTGAGGATTTCCTGCGCCTCGATGCTGATGTCGGTCGCCTGGCCACCCACGCCTCCGCTGGGCTGGTGCAACATGTAGCGCGTGTTCGGCAGCGAGAACCGCTGCTCGGTCGGAACAGAGGCGTAGATCAACGCGCCGGCACTGGCGACCCAGCCGGTGCCGAGGATCTTCACCTTGGGTTTCACGAAGCGGAGCATGTCGAAAATGGTGTCGCCAGCCTCCACGTGGCCGCCCTGCGAGTTAATGATGACCTTGATGTCGTTATCGTTGAGCGAAGTCAGGAGGATGAGTTTCTCCGAGACTTCGCGGGCAACCTTCTGGCTGATTTCCCCGAAGATCATGATGGTGCGGGTCTCGAGGAACTTTTCCTCCAGGCGCGACTTGGGTTCCTTTTCCTTCTCCTTCTTGTCTTCAGGAGAGTCGTCGCGGAGGGAAAACGGAAGAGAGATCATCGGATGATCATAACCCAGAGCGGCTCGCAGGCAACCTTGGGGACGGGGGGATTTCGACGGATTAACAAGATCGACGTGAGGGGATGAATGCAGAAAATGGCAAGTACCTTCCACGCCTACTCGAAGCCTCCAAGCCGTATTTCTCTCGTTCTGTGTCTATCAAACTTCGACTATCGTACCTTATCCATGAACTTCCCCTGCCTCGGCGTCGGTTACCTATTCATGCTCAGCCTAACGCCGGCTTGGGCGGTAACTTTGCCTCATATCATTAGTGATCACCTGGTGCTTCAGCGAGGTAAGCCTGTGCCGATCTGGGGCTGGGCGAAACAGGGGGAGCCCATCACGGTGACGTTTGCCGGACAGCAAAAACAGACGACTGCGGCAGGTGCCGATGGCCGCTGGGAAGTCTGGCTCGATCCTTTAGCCGCGTCCGCTAAACCGGCTGAACTGACGGTGGCCGGAACAGAAACGATAATCGTGAAAGACGTGCTGGTGGGCGAGGTCTGGCTCTGCTCCGGTCAATCAAACATGGAAAAGCCGCTCGCGGACGAGATGGTCCCGCAACCCCCCGCCCCCGGGCAGCCGCCGCCGCCGAGTCCTGGGCCGGAATTGAAGGATGTAACATTCCCCGATATCCGCCTTCTCAAGGTTAACCGTGACCGGAAACCGGTGGTGTTGACCGATGCGAATGTGGCGTGGACGGGTTGCACGCGGGATTCGCTTATTTCGACGCGTTTTTCCGCAGCGGGCTTTTATTTCGCCCGCAAGATCCACCACGAGATGAACGTCCCGGTGGGCATCATCGAGTCTTCGTTCGGAGGTTCGCCAATCGAACCCTGGATTCCAAAGGAGGCTTTTAAGCTGGCGCCCTCGCTTTCCGATTACGCGGCGGCGGCCCAACTACCGTGGCAGAAAGGAACTCCTCAGTTCTCCATGATGTATAACAGCATGATTGCGCCGCTGGTTCCCTACGCGATTCGGGGTGTCCTTTGGTACCAGGGCGAATCGAATGTTCTCACCGTCGACGTGGTTGAGCGTTATTCCGACGAGATGTTTGCCCTCATCGAGGGCTGGCGCAACGCATGGCACGATGATTTTCCCTTCTACTACGTTCAAATCGCGCCTTACACCTATTTTCGCGAAGGGAAAAAAAGCTACGCGGATTCACCGGATCGCGAGGCTCTCTTCTGGGAGAAACAAACCAACGCGCTGCAAATTCCGCATACCGGGATGATCGTGACGACCGACATCACCGACGACCCGCGTAACCATCATCCTCGGGACAAAAAGAGCGTGGGTGAGCGGCTCGCCTTATGGGCCTTGGCCAAGGATTATGGCCGCGGCGATCTGGTTTATTCCGGCCCGATGTTCAAGAAAATGGAGGTGCATGGAAACCGGGCCATTCTCAAGTTCGATTTTGCCAGCGGGCTGAAGAGCAAAGACGGCAAGCCATTAACTTGGTTTACCGTGGCGGGAAACGATGGGAAGTTTGTGCCCGCTGATGCCATGATCGAAGGAGACCATGTGGTCGTGAGCAGCCCAACCGTCTCTTCTCCGAACGTCGTTCGCTTTGCCTGGGACCAACTCGCGCTGCCTAATCTCTGTAACGGGGCCGGCTTGCCCGCGGCGCCCTTCCGCACCAATCCCGAGGCTTGGAAAATGCCCAGCCTCCCTCCGATCGAAGATGTGCATCAGGGCAAGTGAACTCTCCCTAATCCAGACCATACTTCGCCTGCAGATAATCGAGAAACGCATCCGATTGGGTCGCGGAGCCGGTGGCGCGGGTCATGAGCTCGGCGGGTGAGTAACGGCGACCCTGGGCGTGAATATTCTCCCGGAGCCATTCGAGCAGCCGCCCGTATTTGCCGGAACGGAGGTCATCGTCGAGGCCCGGCTCCCGGGTAAGCGCGGCGTCGAAAAGCTGCGCGGCGTTGAGCGTGCCAAGGGTGTAGGTGGGAAAGTAACCGAAGAGGCCGAGCGCCCAATGCGTGTCCTGCAGGCAGCCACGGCGATCGTCCGGCACGGGGATTTGGAAGAGCTCTTCGAAGCGTGCGTTCCACGCCGCAGGCAGGTCGCTCACGGCGAGCTCGCCGCTAACCAGTCTTTGTTCCAGTTCGAACCGGAGCACGATGTGGAGATTGTAGGTCGCCTCATCCGCCTCGACGCGGATGAGGGAAGGCTCGACGCGATTGACGATGAGCCAGAAATCGTCGAGCGGCAGTGACGCCAGCCGTGGAAATTGTTCGACCGCCTCGG
>CAZZYY010000003.1:23425-44596 GCA_964658475.1 uncultured Candidatus Methylacidiphilales bacterium
CAGAAATCGTCGAGCGGCAGTGACGCCAGCCGTGGAAATTGTTCGACCGCCTCGGCGTACCAATGGCCCCAGAACGTGCGGCTGCGGCCGACCTGATTTTCCCAGAGGCGCGATTGCGATTCGTGGACGCCGAGCGAGAGATAGGTGCCCATCGGCGTGCCGAACTGCTCCGGCCGCAGGCCCTGTGTGTAGAGGCCGTGTCCAGCTTCATGCATGACGCCGAAGAGCGCACTGGTAAAGTCGCTCTCGTTGTAGCGGGTGGTCAGCCGGCAATCGTGCGGGCCCATCTCGGTGCAGAAGGGATGCACGGTGGCGTCGATGCGCCCGGCCTCGAAATCGAAGCCCATGCTTTCCGCCACGCGGCGATTGAACCGCTGCTGGGCGGCGACGGGATAGCTACCTTCGAGTTGTTTCGGATCGGCACCGGCGGTGGCTTGGCGCAAGCGGGGCAGCAAGGGCGCCAGCCGCGCCTGCAGGTCGTCGAAGAGCGGCGCGAGCTGCGCCACGCGCGCGCCGGGTTCGTAGGCGTCCAGCAGCGCGTCGTAACGCTGATCCTCGTACCCCCAGCAGTTGGCCTGCTCACGGACAAGCCCCAGGATTTTTTCCAGCCACGGCGCGAAGGAGGAGAAGTCCGATGCGGCGCGGGCCTTGGCCCAGTGCTCGCGCGCGAGGGACGTGGTCTTGGCCAGGTCCTCGACCAGGCGGCCGGGCAGTTTGGTGGCGCGATCATAGTCGCGGCGCCACTCGCGGACGTTGGCGCGCCGCAGGTCGCCTTCGAGATCGTCGGCGCAGGCGGGCATTTCATCCTCACAGGACTTGAGCCAGTCACCGACTTCCGGGGCGGTTCCAAGGCGATGCGACAAGCCTGCGAGTTGCGCGAGTTGCCCGGCTCGGAAGGACCCGGCCTTTTCCGGCATGTACGTTTCCTGATCCCAGGCCAGGACGCTAGCGGTGCTGTTGTAGCTGGCAACCTCGCGGGCACGTTGGAGGAGCAGGTCGTAGGCGTTCATGATTCCAGAATGGCCCTGGGTGGTGGAACCCGCAAGGTCGAGCGCAGGCTGGCAGCATTAAGCGAGCAACCTCTGAACTGAAGGCTTGTTCAATGAGCGGCGATTGTTTAGATCGTCACCCAATCTCATGAATCATCCATCTCTTGCTCTTCTGCTGGCGGTCTTATTCTCGGGCTCCAGCGCTCTCTGTGCCTCCGCCGATCCGGCCACGCTGGAACTTTGTTCGCCCAAGGACGCCGATCACTTCGAGGTGACGAAGCCGCTGTTCTTTTGGAACTCTGTCCCCGGCGCCAAGAGCTACGAGCTTTACGTGGACAACGCCAAAGTAGCCGACGTTCCGGCCCAGCCCTCTTTCCCGGTCATGCACCAGGCAGCGACGACGGCACTGGCGGTCGGTACTCACCAGTGGAGCGTCAAGGCAATCCCCGCCACGGGCGACGCGGTGGCCTCAGCCACGTCGTCCTTCACGGTCGACCCCGCGGGCAACTGGCCGGACTGGGCCATTGGACCTTTCCAGCGGTACGGGAAGAATCCGCTTTTGCAGCCACAGGGCACGTCCTGGGAAAAGGTCAACGTGTTCAATCCCGGCGTGCTGTTCGATCAGGGAAAGTTCCGCATGCTCTATCGCGCGCAGGGGGGAGGCGGCAACGGTGGAACCTCTCGCGAAGGTTATGCCGAAGGCTTGGACGGGGTGACGTTCACGCGCAATCCAGAACCGCTGCTGGATGCGAAAGAAGCCTTCGAACACAATTACGGCCTGGAGGATGCGCGATTCTTTCATTATCAGAACACCTATTACGCGTTTTATACCGGCAATAATCTGCCCGACCCCACCCCTGAGCCCGCCGCCAACGCGACGCCGGGAATCGCCCCAAAAAAGCGGGGCGGCGGCGGCATTGCCATATGCGAGGCTACGTCGCCGGACGGGACGAACTGGACCAAGCTGGGCGTGGTCATTGGCCGCACCAAGAATGCGGCGCTGATTTCCGATCCCAACGGCACGCCGGTGAAAATCAACGGCAAGTTCACGATGATCTGCGGCAATGGAAACTTCAAGATCTCCTATTCCGACGATCTGCTGACCTGGACGCCTGCAGCCGATACAAAGATCAAGTTGCCCGCGGGCTGGGTCGGGCCCTATGAACCGTGCGTGGCTGTGACCGACTATTCCAAAACGCAGCCGGACAATATCCTTCTCTTCATCGCGGGAACGCTGAATGGAAAGGGCAGGTGGTTCTACGCCATCTCGGAGATGCTGCTTTCCAAGACCGACCCAACCAATACGGTCGCCAAGCTTGACGATTGCATCATGAAGCCGTCGGAGCCGTATGAAAGCGGCCAGAACAAGAATTGTCTCTGGATGAACTCCATTATCCAGCACGAGGGCCAGTGGATGATGTACTACGGCGCGGGCGACCGGAATGTCGCCCTGGCCACGGTGCCGGTCAAGTAGCCCGCCCTGGATCGAGGGGCCTGCGTCGATTGTGACGCAGGCCCGGGCGCAACTCCGCAGTCGGGGCGGGGTTTCAGATGCAGCGTTGTGTAGGGGCGCGCCCTTACCGGCACCGCCTGGCTGCCAACTCGCGGGATTGCCGCTTCGCCTATGATCTCCCGCTTCCTTTGTGCGATGCTGGCCGTCCTGTCGTTGGGGATGGTCGACAGCTCCCTTCTTCGAGCAGAGGATCCGCCGGGCGGCGCCATCACGGAGGCGTGCGCCGAACTTCCCTGCCATTCGTTTCCTCCGAATCAACTGCTTCGGCGGGAAGACGCCGAGGGAACTGCGGTCAGCATTCTGGACGGCAGACGCCCCGGGACATGGGCCGAGTTCTTCGTACAAGTCGATCGGGCCGGCACATACCGGGTTACGGTCGACCTTCTTGCCGGACCGACGCGAGGCATGTTCCAATTGCTGGTGAACGGCGATCCTGTTGGAAGGGTCGTGGATTGTTATCGGGCTGGCGCCGAAGCGCACATGGTCATTCCGCTTGGTCCGGTCACCATCCTCAAACCGGGAAACATCTGCTTTCGCTTTCGGGTGATGGGGCGGAATCCGGCGGCCAACGGGTCCGAACTGGCTTTGCAGCGCATCACCTTGACGCCAAGTGACGGGTTTACGCTGCTTTCCCCCAACGGTGCGTGCCTGGCCGACGGAAAGGTTCTCCTGCGCTGGAAGGTTTGGCCGGAAGCCCGCCGGTATCGGGTGGAGATGGATGGTTCCAGCGCCACGACCGTGAAAGCTCCGGCCACCGCGTGGCAGACGGCCCCGCTGGCCCCGGGGGTGCACCGATGGCGGGTGATCGCCGTCGGAGACGACGACGACAGTCAATCATCCAACTTCCTTTCGTTCACCGTCGGCGCGCCGCAGCCCTATTCCTGCCGCGAGTTTTCGGATGATCTGGGCTCGTCGCCACCCGGGCAGTGGGCCTGCAAGTCGATGCTCTTATCGTCGGCAGGCGGATCGCGCGGCTTCGAGGCAAACGGGCTTGGCTCGGCCGTGCGGCAGGCCATTCGCCTGGGGAAAACCGAGGGCGAGCTCTCCGCCCAAACAGAACCGGGCGCAACAGATTCAGTGTGGGGCGTCGGGTTCCAATCCGATGACGGCACGCAGCTTTGTGCGGTGATCGACCTGGTTCGACATCAACTCCGGCTAGAACGAAGGCTTCAAGGCCCGACCCGTTACTCGATCTTTGACGTCACGCCCAAAGCATACCAGATGGCCAGTTGGGCCGAGCGAACGGAGGGAGATGCCATCGTGTGGGAAATTGCCGCCAAGACCGTTTCGCTTTCACCCGGCACGGCGTGTCAGCTCAAGCTGACCTACTCGCGCCGCTCGGGCTGCGTGATGGCGACGCTGGTGCCCTCCGATGGTTCGCCTGTCGTGACGCTGCGCGGCCTGACCGATCTCCGCACGCCCGACCAACCGTTGCTCGTGTCCCTGGCGGGCAGGACGACGTTTCAACGTGTCTCGTTCCGTCTGCTCAATACGCGTGTCTACAAGTGGGATCCGGACAGTATCCGCATCGTGCTGCGCCCGGGAGCGCCGGGCTCATGGGATGCGGAGGGGGCCTTCAATCCCGCCGTGCTGGTGCGAAATGGCACCTGGTTCATGGTCTACCGGGGAAACGCCCGGCCCGCCCCTCCCAACGGTCCGATCGGAAGCGAACTCGGTCTCGCTACAAGTCACGACGGGATTCACTGGGTCAAGAACCCGGCCAATCCCATCATCCGGAAGGTAAATGGCAAAGGCGCAGCCGAGGATCCCGACCTGATCTGGCCCCGGGACAGCGCGCAGGTGTATCTGGAATATGTCTCTTTCAACCTGGATATCCCCAACGCCGCGCCAACGGAGGGAAAGGACGCGCCCGAGAAAAACGTTCGTGCCGAAGTCATGCGTTCGAGCACCGATTTCGTGCACTGGAGCGACCCCTGGATTCTCAATAGCGGCAAGACATGGGGAAAGATGGCCGGATTTATCGATTCCCGGAATGAGCCGGCGTTACCGGCGATCCAAACTGGAGGTGCGGGTTATCGCTACATCTCCATGATTGAAGAAGGGCGCATCGATCTTTCCAACGACCTGCATCAATGGATCAAGGCGGGCACGGCGGACCTGAAAGGAACCGCCGATTCCTGGGGCGACACGCATGAATGCTCCGGTGACATCTTTGTCGATCACGACCGGAACATCCGCTTCGAGTCGCAGATGGGGGTGAAACCGGAATCGGGCAAGGGTGCCGGGATTGTCGGCAATCCGCTCTGCACGGTGGGTGAGGGCGTGCTAAGTGGCTCCGATCCGACCAAGGTCCTGTGGCGGAGCGACCTCCCGTGGCTGACCGATTGGTATGGCGATGCTCCGACGGGCGCGCCGGAGGATTTCACCGCGACGAACGGATCGGTGTTCCCCGGCCAAACCATCATCCGGGACGGCTGGCTCTGGCATTTTTGCGGCGGAAACAACCACTGCACATTGTTGAGCAAGTGCTGGTACGGCCCGCTTTTTGAATGCCGTGATCTCCAGGCGACGCTTGACCCCACGGGACAATGTTCCGTGCGTGTGACCGTGCGCAATGTGGGCAGTCTCGACGGAACGCAAGGCATCACCCTGGCGGTGGATGGAAAGTCGGTGGGCAAGCGGCGTCCAAATCTGGAGCGCGATACCGAGATGCCGCTCGAGTGGAAGGTCCCGGTCCCCGCGGGGCTTCACACACTTTCCGTGGATGATCTCTCGATCACGCTCAAGCGTTGATTTCACGCTGCGCGGCCACTGCCTCGACAAGATTGTTTCGTCAGACAACATCGGAGGATGTCTTTCCCGCGCGATTTCTCCCGGCCCGCGGAACGGCGCGCGTGGACGGCGGCGCTGCTAGGCCCCCTGCCCGAGCGGCGGTTTGATGAATTGGCGCTCGAATTGTTTGCCTGGCAATTCGAACGGGTACCGGCTTTCCGGCGCCTGTGCGAGGGCCACGGGTTTTCGCCCGGTTCGCTGCAATCCTGGCGTGATCTTCCGGCCATGCCGCAGCAACTCTTCAAGCGCGCCACGCTGTTTGCCTACAACGATGTCCAGCCGGGCGCCGTTTACGAAACGAGCGGAACCACGACGGGGGAGCCGGGGCGGCAGCATCTCCTGTGGACCGATGTGTATGAAGCCGTCGCCATCGCCGGCGCGCGGCGGATCGGGCTGTTCGAGAATGCGCCGGCCCTGTTCTTTATCGCCAGTCCGCCACGCGAAGCGCCGCGTTCGTCGCTGAGCGCGATGTTCGGCTTTTGGCATCGCGCCGCCGGTGGCAGTGGTGAGTCCTTCTTCATGGGCCCTGCGGCTTTTGCGGAACTGCAAAAGCGGCTGGGCTCGACGCGCCGACCGGTGGGTCTGGCAGGAACGGCTTTCGGCTTCGTCCACTTCCTTGATTTTCTGGGAGAAGCGCGGATTTCCCTGCCCCGTGGCAGCTGGCTGCTCGAGACCGGGGGCTTCAAGGGGCGTTCGCGCGAAGTTCCGAAGGACGAACTCTACGCCGCCATGTCGCGGACGTTTGGCGTGGCGGACCGTGCCCTCTGGAACGAGTACGGGATGAGCGAGCTGTCGAGTCAGGCTTACGCGCGTGGAACGGAGGGACTACATCACGTACCGCCTTGGGCGCGAGTGCTGGTCGTCGATCCGGCGACCGGGCGCGAGGTGGCGATGGGACGGGAGGGTCTGGTGCGGTGGACCGATCTGGCCAACATTGACTCGGTGCTGGCGCTGCAAACGCTCGACCGCGCGGTGCGGGTCTCCACCGGCTTCCGGTTGCTTGGCCGCCTGCCGCGCACAGAGCCGCGCGGGTGTTCCCTGGGCGTCGAGGATATGCTGGCCGCGCCCTAGGATGACCACACGGGAACGGATTACTTTGCTGGCCGGCGCATATCCGCGCCGGTTTCCTCGCGCCGAGATTACGCGATGGGTGCGGACGCAACTGGGGCATCTTGATGCGTTGGACCGTTGGACCGAACGCGACGGAGTGCGGGTCCAGGCGCGGGCGCCGCGCACGATCCATCATCTTTGCGCGGGTAATCTTGCGATCTCGGCGATCATGAGCATTGCCCATGGCCTTATCCTGGGTTCGCGCAATACCGTGAAGCTGCCCGGTCGCCGCGAAGACGATGCGACGCGACGGGAGATCGCCGCATTCGTACGGGGACTGCCGAGGAAGCTGCGCCAACATGTCGAGCTTCAGGTCACGCGTGACGAGACATCCCTCCGGGAGGCAGAGGTGGTGATCGCGTTCGGCAGTGACGCCACCATGGCGGCGGTGCGGGCCCAGGTGCGCGGCAGCCAGCGGTTCATCGGGCATGGCCACGCCGTCAGCCTGCTGTGGTTGAGCGAGCCCGACACGCTCACGGCGCGTCAAGCGCGGGCCTGCGCGGTCGATGTCCTGACCTATGACCAATTGGGCTGTCTCTCGCCGCAGGCCCTCTATTTTCTGTCTCCGGCCAACGTGGAGCAACTTGGAAACCGGCTCGCGCGCGCGCTGGAACTCGCGTGGCGCGCGATGGCGAGAAAACCTGCCCGCCCGCTGGGCGTGCGCGCCCGGATTGCGGAAGCGCGCGACGTGGCGCGGGCGCTGGGACACCGGATCTGGTTGCCGCTGGGCGGGCATCAGGGCTGGACGGTGATCCACGATCCGGAACCGACGTTTGCCCCCTCCCCCCTGCATGGCGTGATCTACCTGCGGGGATCTCGGCCCGATCGCCTCATCACCCACCTGGCGGACGTACACGGCAAGATCTCGACCGTGGGGACTGTTGGGCCGACGCTTGGCGCACCGGTCCGGCGCGCTTTTCTTGAACTGGGTGCGTCGCGTTTCTGCCCGGCCGGCCGAATGCAGTTTCCGCCACTCGGCTGGCACCATGATGGCCGCGCCACGCTGGCCGAACTGGTATCGTGGGTCGATGACGAAGGGCGGTCGAAAAGGCGCCGATCGTAACTTCGTGACGTGGCTCCGCGTCTAGGAAAGCGATGCGGCACGCTTTACCGACCTTCCTTCTGCTGGGACTGACTTGGGTCTCGACCGCAGCCAAAACCAACGTGACCGACTTCAACACATTCCTGCACGCCGGCCGGCATGACGGCACGATGCGGTGGGAAGATCGCGACCGGAGCTTTCTCATTTTCACGCCGGAGGGTTCGGCGGGGGACGCGGGCCGGCCCATCGTGTTTTTCTTTCACGGGGCGGGCGGTTCGGCGGAGCAGGCGGCCCGGACTTACGGCTGGGTGGAAAAGGCGAAGAGGGAGCACTTCTTCCTGGTTTTCCCTGAGGGGCTGGGGACACGTCCGGACGCCCCGCCAAGTTCGTTTCTCAATCCACGCGTTTGGCGCGATGAGCGGGCGGGCATCCCCGGCCAGGTGGATGATGTCGGTTATTTTAACGCGTTGCTCGACAAGCTGGAGGCGGTCTTGCCGATCGATTCGCGCCGGATTTACGTGACCGGCTTTTCGAATGGCGCGGCCATGACCTTCACGCTGGGCGGCCACTTCTCGAATCGGATCGCGGCCATCGCACCGGTTTGCTCGCAGAGCTTTTCCACGGTCGATGCGCTTGCCCGGCCTCTGCCGGTCTACTATCTCGTCGGGACGGCCGATCCGCTGATTCCATATCACGGCGGCGAGACCCTGCTCTGGGGCGAGCTTCGCCGCACTCCGCCGGTCCAGGAATCGGCGGACCGATGGGCAAAGCTGGACGCCTGTCCGCCCGCGCCGCAGGTCGTCAGCGACGCGGACGGCGTGCGCGTGCTGCGGTACGGCCCGGGCCGCGGGGGTGCGGAAGTGATCTTTACCATCGTGACGGGAAACGGTCATCACTGGCCGGCCAGCCGGGAGCCGTTGCCCCCGGTTCTTTCGGGTCCGATCCGCGACCCGTTTTCCGCAACCGATCGCATCTGGGATTTTTTCCGGCATCATCCGCTGCCGGACTAGCCGAGGTTCGTCCCTCGACATTGAGGGCGGCGCGTGCGGTAATAACGCGAATGAAGAACTCGCGGCCCGGCCGCAGGCGCAACGATGCTTCCGCGCCCCCCGCAGCATCCGGCTCTCCCCGTCCCGCGTCCACGCGGCGGCCCAGCGGGAGCCCGCCTCCGCCACAGAAATCTCGCGGCTCCCAGCCGAGACACACCGCGCCGTCGCAGGACGCCGACTGGCGTCCCGGCGACGGCCATGCGCACTCCCATCCGGGGGAACCTCGCGGTGGCGGCTCGAACGATCATCGGCGCCGGGCTTCCAAGGGGCAGCCATCGGCAAATGAAAGCCGCACCCCTCGGCCGCCTGCCGACCGGAGCTCGCAGAAACCACCCGCTCCTTCTGTCCAACGCTCCCCCCAACGTTTTGCCGGGAGAAGAAAGCAGACGCCACCCCCTCTTCCTGCACAGCCGGTCCGTTTCCATCCTCCGGTGGAATCGAAAGCACCCGCGCACTGGCGCGACGCGCTGGCACCGCTGCTCGCGCAGACGAATTATCACGCGCTGGATGAAACGGGCCTGATTCGGAAACTGGCCGTCCCGTCGAGCGACCTCCCCGCCTTTCGCGATTTTCTGGCCGAGCAGGAGCGCACCGGCGGCGTGATGCGCGATGCGAAAGGGCGGCTGGTTTCGCCCAAGTCGCTCGGCTTTTGCGTGGGACATCTGCAAATGAACGAGCGGGGCTTCGGCTTCCTCGTGGCGAGCGATCCGGCGGAAGCCGACTTCTATATCGCCGGCGAGGACACCGCGAACGCCCTGCATGGCGACCTGGTCGTGGCGCGACTGAAGCCGTCGCGTGACCGGCGCGATCACCGCAAGCGCGGGGAAGTTGTCCGCCTGTTGCAGCGCAAGCGGCGGCAACTAGTGGGGGTGCTGAATCGCAATCCGCAGTTCTTCTACGTGCGGCCGGACGAAGCGCGCATCCCGCGCGATGTGCGGGTCGATGCTCCGGCCGATCCCGCACCGGTGGGCCAGAAGGTGGTCGTGCAACTGCACGAATGGAACAGCCCGCATGCGCCTCTGACCGGGCACGTCCTTGAAGCGCTTGGTGCGCCGGATGCCCCGGGCGTGGACCTGCTCTCGATTATCCACAAGTACGACCTGCCCACCTCGTTTCCCGAAGCGGTGGAGCAGCAGGCGGCGGACATCCCGGCCCGGATCTCGGAAGCGGAAATCGCGCGCCGCGAGGACTTCCGGAAAATCTTCACCTTCACGATCGACCCGGACGATGCCAAGGACTTTGACGACGCGCTGTCGTACCGCATCCTCCCCGACGGGCTGTTCGAGGTATTCATCCACATCGCCGACGTTTCGTATTACGTCACGCCAGGCACGCCCCTGGACATCGAGGCGCGCTCGCGCGGAAATAGTGTCTACCTCGTCGACCGGGTGATTCCGATGCTGCCGGAAAAACTGAGCAACGGCCTTTGCTCGTTGCAGCCCAATGTCGACCGGCTCGTGAAAACGGCCGTGGTGACGCTCGATCCTCACGGCGAGATCCGCAGCTTTCGCTTTGCGGAAGGGATCATTCACAGCGAGAAACGGTTCACCTACCAGGAGGCGCTCACGCTTTTGCGGCAGCCGGCGAGCACTCCGCTGGGCCGCGACGTGCAGGCCATGAATGGCATGGCGCAGACGTTGCGCAAACGGCGTTTCGCCCGCGGCGCGCTGGACCTGGAGATGTCGGAAATCAAGGTGCGGCTGGATGCGAACGGCGTCCCGGTTCGACTGGAAAAAATGGAGTACGACGAGTCGCACCAGCTCATCGAGGAATTCATGCTGCTGGCGAACGAAGTCGTTGCGCTTGAGATCAAGCGGCGTAGCCGGCCGGGCATCTACCGTATCCACGAGAACCCCGATCCGACGCGGCTTGAGGAATTCCGCGCGCAGGCCAAGGCCATGGGCTTTCCCTGCGGCGACCTGACGAAGAAGGGGGAAATCCAAAAGCTGCTGGCGAGCTCGCGCGGGAAGCCGGGCGAGGACGCCATCAAGATCGGGCTGCTCAAGTCGCTCAAGCGCGCGGTCTACAGCCCGAAGCCGCTGGGCCATTTCGGTCTTTCCAAGATCAACTACACCCACTTTACCTCACCCATTCGCCGCTATTCCGACTTGGTGGTCCATCGCATTCTCTTCTCGCGCGCAGGCGCGGGCGGGTACGACGAGCTGTCGCGCCTCGCTCTTCATCTTTCCACCAGCGAGCGCACGGCGTCCGAGGCGGAACAGGAATCGGTGAAGCTCAAGAAGCTCGAGTATTTCGAGATCCAAGCGCGTGCGCGCGAGCGGGCCAGCTTTTCCGCGATGATCCTGGAAGTGCGCGAAAAAGGCCTGCTGGTGCAGTTGCCGGAGTTCCAGGTGCAGGGACTGGTGCCGACCGGATCGGGCGATTACATCTTTCAGGCGCAGCGGCTGGAACTGCTCGACCGCCGCTCGAAGCGGACCTATCGGGCCGGTCAGACCGTGGCGGTCGAGGTCGCATCGGTCGATCTCGCACGCAACCAGATCGACTTCCGGCTGACGGCGCAGCCCGCGCCACGGCACTAACCCGCTCTCGTGCTGCCGATGTCCTCCGTCGATCCGCTTGACGACCTGGCGATCCGACAGCGGCAGCTCGAGGCGCATCTGCTTCGTTCGCCAGAATATCTGCACAAGGCGGACCAGGATTTGAAGCGGCAGGTCGCCCTTCTCTATCTGGCCATCGCCCTGCTTCTGGTCTTCCAGGGCATTTTCGTGCTGCGCGAGGCCGGCACGATGCCCGGCAGCCTTCTCGGCTTGATTGTCTTCACCGCCATGCTGGCGATTGTGAACTGCCTCCTCTTGATCCGCACCAAGCACTATTTAAACCGGCTCAACGTAGGCTGGCTCGACGTGAATGCCCGACAGACGTTGGAGCGCCTCAACCAAGAGCGCGCCCGGCTGAAGCCGGAAAGCGCGGCAGGCGAGACTCAGGAAGCTTGATCATTCCTACGCCGTGAGTGGCGGACACGGTGCTTACGAAATCGAACCGAGCTGACACGCAAGCTTGCAATGGTCATTTCGAAGCGGGAATCCAATTTCGCAAAGTTTGCCCGAGCGCTTCTTCGATCGGGCGAATCTTTACGCCGGCCTGCACGAGCTTGGTGGCGTCAAGCAGGCAGTTGGACCGGGGAGTGCGTGCGATTTGCCCGTAGAATTCGGCGTCGTCTTTCCAGAACTCGGGCTCCCAGGAAGGCCGCACGAGTTTCCGAAAAAGATCGACGACCTCCCGGGTGGAGACGTAGCCGGGATTGACGACGTTGTAGCAACCGCCCGGCAGCCTGAGCTCCCAGGTGTCCAGACAGGCCGCAACGAAGTCGCCCAGATGGCTGATGGAATTCCAATTCTGATAGACCTTGGGATAGCGCTGGATCTTCGAAAGATAGTTGCGGCTGTTGTCTTCCTCCTCGAACGGGATGCGCAGGCGCCAAATGTAGAATTCCGGAAACTGCGCCAGCACCTGCTCGCCGACGGCCTTGGTGCCGCTGTAGAAGCTGCAGCTATTCTGCGCGAAGGAAAAATTCGCCGGATCGGTCTCGACGAAGCCGCGGAGGCGCGGCGACCGGGTTTGCAGAAGTTTTTGCAGGTGAGACGCGTTCAAGTCCGCCTCGATCATCTCCGCACCATCGTCTTCGCGGACTTTGGCCCCGGCGTAAATGCAGCCGGAGGAGACCGTGCCCAGGCGCGTTCCCGCGGCGAAGCAGGCTTCCGCCACCGTTTGCGGAAGCACGATGTTCCCGCGGATCGTTTCGCCGCGTTGCGTCTCGCACGCATCCACGTTGGGCTTGCCGGTGAAGCCCGCCGCGTTGATGACGAACTCCGGACGAGCTTCGCGCAAGGCGGCGTGCAGCGGGGCGAAATGCGTGCAGTCGATATCCGCGCGCGAAACCGCCTTGAATTCACGCCCGCGTCGCGCAAGTTCGCGGGCAAATGCCGCGCCCACGTAGCCGCTCGCGCCGATGAGCCAGATCATGGGACAATGGTTCCCATATCGATTTCGGCCTCGAACTTCACGAGGTAGTCTTTGTACTCGCAATTGGGCATGGCGAGGATGAGGGCGCAAAGCCGCCTGCGGTCGATAAAGCCGGCACGATAGGCCGCCTCCTCGGGACAGCCGATCTTGATGCCTTGCCGCTTTTCCAGGGTCTGCACAAAACTGGAAGCCTCGTGCAGGCTGCTGCTGGTGCCGGCGTCCAGCCAGGCGAAGCCCCGCGGCAGCCGTGAAACTTTCAGCGCCTCGTCCTGCAGGTAGGCCAGGTTGAGGTCGGTGATTTCCAGCTCGCCACGGTTCGAGGGCCGGAGCGCGCGGGTGCGCCGCACCACCTGATTGTCGTAGAGATAAATGCCCGGGACGGCGTAGCTGCTTTTCGGCTTGGCGGGCTTTTCCTCGAGCGATACGGCCCTGCCGTCATGATCGAAGGCAACGACCCCGTAACGCTGCGGATCGTGCACATGGTAGGCAAAGATGCAGGCGCCCTGCTGAAAGTCGCGGAAGGCGCCGGCGAACACGGCAGAACTGTGAAAGATGTTGTCACCGAGGATGAGCGCCACGCTCTCATTTCCGATAAAGCTTTCGGCGATCAAAAATGCCTGCGCAATTCCCTCCGGCCGCGGCTGGTCGCGGTACTCGATCCGGACTCCGAAGCGTTCTCCATCGCCGAGGATGGAGTCGAAAAGCGGAAGCTGGTCTGCCTTGGAGATCAGGCAGATATCCGAGATGCCGTTCTCGATCAGCGTCGAGAGCGGGTAATAGATCATGGGCTTGTCGTAGACCGGCTGCAGCTGCTTGGTCAGGAATGTGGTCAGCGGATAAAGCCGCGAACCCGCACCACCGGCCAGGATGATGCCCTTCTTCAATTTACCCATGCGGGACAAACGCTAGGGCGCAGGCGAGCCTTAGACAAGGTTGCCAAAGCGGTTGGCTTACGATGATGAAGAGTCTCTGGCTTGCCGCGCCACGGCAAGGCCTTACGATTCCCGCATGATGCGCCTCGCCGACTACGTCACCACCACCTTGGCGCGGCGGGGGATCGAGCGCGTGTTTCTCATCACCGGTGGCCTGGCCATGCACCTGAACGACGCGATCTCGCGTTGCGCCGGGCTGCATTATACCTGCTGCCATCACGAACAGACCTGCGCGATGGCGGCCGAAGGCTATGCGCGCATCACGAACAAGCCGGCGCTGGTCCAGGTGACCGGCGGGCCCGGGGGGATCAACGCGCTCAACGGCGTGTTTGGCGCCTACACCGATTCGCTGCCCATGCTGATCATCTCGGGCCAGGCGAAACGCGAGACGTGCCTGGCCACCTATGGGCTGACGGACCTGCGCCAGTTGGGCGACCAGGAGGTCGAGATCATCAAGATGGTGGGACCGATCACGAAATATGCGGTGCGGGTCGACGATCCGAAAACCATCCGGTACCATCTCGAGCGCGCCATTCATCTTGCGACCCATCGGCGCCCGGGCCCGTGCTGGCTCGACATCCCCGTCGATGTCCAGGCCACGATGATCGATGAAACGGCGCTGCCGGGATACGATCCCGCGGAGGACGCGGTCGAGGTCTCGGCGCAGCTGGGCGAGCAGGTCGCCGACGTCTTGCAGCGATTGAAGACGGCCGAGCGGCCGGTGATTCTCGTGGGCAGCGGCGTGCGGATTTCGGGGATGCGCGATCTGTTTGAGCAGATCGCCACGCGGCTGGGCGTTCCCGTCACGCTTGGCTTCACCGCGACGGACGCACTGCCAACGGACCATCCGGTCAACTGCGGCCGACCCGGGACGGTCGGAGATCGGCCAGGTAACTTCGTGGTGCAAAACGCGGATGTGCTGCTTGTGCTGGGATCGCGTTTGAACATCCGGCAGATCAGCTATGTCTGGAAAAACTTCGCGCGCGGCGCCTACAAGATCCAGGTGGACGTTGACCCGGCGGAGCTCGCGAAGCCGACGGTAAAGCCGGACCTTGGCATCTGCGCCGACCTGCGTGATTTCCTGCCGGAGCTCGCACGGCAAGTTGAGGACACGCGCTACACCCTGCCCAATGCGCCTGCGTGGCTGGCGTGGTGCCGCGAGCGCGTGAAGCGCTATCCGGGCGTGACGGAAAAGCACCGCACCAGCGAGCAGCTTAATCCCTATCCCTTCATCGAGGCAGTGATCAACGCTATGCAACCGGGCGAGATCATCGTCTGCGGCGACGCGACGGCGCACATCGTGCCGCAGCAGACCGGCTTCCTGAAGGACGGCATGCGGATGTTCGGGAACTCGGGCAGCGCCTCGATGGGGTACGATATCCCGGCGGCGATCGGGGCAGCGCTCGCGGCGCCGGGCCGACGGGTCGTCTGCTTTGCGGGGGATGGCAGCGCGCACTTCAACATTCAGGAATTGGAGACAATCCGGTTCAACAAGCTCCCGATCAAGATCTTCATCCTTAACAACGCCGGCTACCTTTCGATGCGCTTGACGCAGGGCGGGTTCTTCAAGGGCCAATTTATCGGCGAGGCGCCACGCAGCGGGATTTCCTTCCCCGATTACGTGGCCTTGGCCACTGCCTACGGTCTGCCCGCCATGCGCATCGAGAAGACCGATTTTGCGGCGCAGCTCAAGCAGTTCCTGGCGATCGACGGTCCGGCGCTTTGCGAGGCCATGTTCGATCCGACCCAGGAATTCGAGCCCAAGCTGACCTCGCGCCGCCTTGACGACGGCACCCTGGCCACACCCGCGCTGGAAGACATGGCTCCGTTTCTCTCCCGGGAGGAACTTGCCTCGAACATGTTGATCCCGCCGGCGTAGCTTTTCTGCCGGTTGTACCCGCGTTTCTCTCTGCTAGGATCGGGGGTGAAGTTCTCGTTCCTCTTTCTTCTTGTTGCCAGTGTGATCTCCTCGGCCCGCGGTCAGTCTCCTGCCGCCATCAGCGTGCAGCGCGATATCGTGTATGCCTCGCCCGGCAATGTTCCCCTCAAGCTCGATCTCTATCTCCCGCCGGTTGCCAACGGATTGCCGCCTCTTGTCATCTGGATTCACGGCGGTGGTTGGGAAACGGGAAACAAGGAACGTCCGCTCGCACTGCCCCTCACCCAGCTTGGATTTGCGGTCGCAAGTATCGATTACCGGCTTAGCCAGACGGCGAGATGGCCCGCCCAGATTGAAGACTGCAAGGCGGCGGTGCGCCGGCTGCGCGCGAATGCGGCGAAGTACGGGTACGCGGGCGACCGGATCGGCGTGATGGGCGCCTCGGCCGGTGGACATTTGGCCGCGCTGCTGGGCACGACGGCCCATGACCGAAAGCTCGAAGGCGACGAGGGTAATCCCGGTGTTTCCAGTACGGTGCAAGCGGTGGTGGAGTATTTTGGGCCGACCGACTTCATATCCCTGGCGAATCAAGTGACCGCGACGCAGCGCGCGAATCTCGACAATCCGGTGACGCATCTTTTCGGCACGCCCCTGTGGAATAACGGGCCGGTAGCCGGCGAGCTGCAGGTCGCGAGGGAGGCAAGTCCCGTTTACTACGTCACGGCGCAAGCCTGTCCCTTTTTCATTTTGCACGGCGACCGCGACCCGATCGTTCCCCTGCAACAGAGCCTGGAACTCCATGACACCTTGAAGACGGCAGGAGTGGAGTCGACGCTGGTGATTATCAAGGGTGGCGGCCATGGCTTTCACGATCCGGCCTCGGTGATGCAGGCGGCTGCCTTCCTCCAGCGCCACTTGGGAGTGAGCAAAAGCTAACGCGGACGCAGGGTCCACCAGCGCCGCAGCGCGACGAAGGTCCAGACAACCTCCACGCAGCCAAACGGCCACGCGCCCTGCAGGAATCCGTAAATCGCCGAGAGGACGCAGGTCGCCGCAAACGCCAGGACGCACCAATGCGAACGATGTTCCAGCGCGTAAAAGAGCAGCATGAATGAAACGGAGATAAAGCCGAAAAGATCCAGCGCGCTCATTTATCGTCGTCCGGGCGATAAAGGGAGATCGTGCTCTTTTCCCAATCGGTGGTGATCGCCTGCTTCAATTCGGCAGGGCTGGAAATATCGATGCCGATTTGGCGCACAAGTCCGTCATCCAAGCCGTAGCACCAGCCGTGGAGCGAGAGCGGTTGGCCGCGCTCCCAGGCCGTCTGCACGATCGTGGTCTCCGCCGCGTTGATCGTTTGCTCGATCACGTTGAGCTCGCAGAGCCGGTCGATGCGCCGGGCGGTATCGGCAATGCAGGTCAGGTGCGGCCGATGCTTGTTCACGACGTCCTGGACGTGACGCAGCCAGTTGTCGATGAGCCCAAACTTCTGCTCCAGCAGCGTCGCGCGCACACCGCCGCAGCCATAATGCCCGCAAATGATGATGTGCTCGATCTTGAGCACATCGATCGCGTACTGCATGACGGAGAGACAATTGAGATCGCTGTGCACGACGATGTTGGCCACGTTGCGGTGGACAAAGACCTCGCCGGGCAGCAGCCCGCAGATTTCGTTGGCCGGCACGCGGCTGTCCGAGCAGCCGATCCAGAGATAGGTCGGCGCCTGCTGGCGCGAGAGCGTGGGAAAGAAGTCGGGGTTCTCCTGCCGAATCTTTTCGGACCAGGCGCGGTTGTTGCGCAGAAGCGGGTCGAGCGGATGCATCGCGTCGAAGCATGCCGAAGGCCGCGCGACGCTGCCAGCCCAGAACTCACTCCGTGGGCAAGCGCCTCAATTATCGCGAAAGGTGCAGGCGAGTTCTGTCACCAGCTTCTTGCGCACCAGCTCATGCGCGTCGTTGACCTCGCGCTCGACCAGCGTGCGGTCGGGAGCGCGGTAGGTCAACGCGTAGGCGAGCGATTTCCGGTCGGCGGCGATCTTCTCGCCTTTCTGGTCGCGAAAGATGTCGAAAAGCTGGACGGTTTCCAAAAAGGGCGCGCGCGCGGCACGAATTGTTTCCTCCACCTTGACCTGCGGGAGTTCCGCCGGCACCACGACCGCAAGATCCCGGCGCACCGGTGGAAAGGCGGCAACCGGCTGATACCGCTCCGGCTGTGGCGTACGGTCGAGCCATTTTGCGAGCGAGAATTCCGCATAGAACACCGGCGTCTTGATGCCGTGCAGTCGGGCGTCGGCTTCGTCGACACGAGCGAATTCGGCCGTCTCGGCGAGGGTGAAACCTAGCCGGTCTTGCAGCAGCCGAACCATGCCGCTCAGGTCAAAGTAATCCGCCGCGCGGTCCGGACGATCCCACGAGGCGCTTTCCGCCAAGCCCGCCACGAGCAGGCCAAGATGCAGCGGCTCGGCGGTCTGCGGGCCTTCCCGTCGATAGACGGGGCCGACTTCAAACAGCCGCAGTTGGGGCACGCCCTTCGCCAGGTTGCGCGAGGCCACCTGCAGCAGCGACGCGCGGAGCGACGGTCGAAGATGGGTCTGCACCTCGCTCAGCGGATTGGCGAGCGCGATGGCACCCGGGTCGGTGGCGAATCGACGTTCCACAAGGGCGTCCGTGACGCACTCGTCCCAGCCGCGATCCGCCAGCAGCCGACGAAGCCGCGCCAGTCGATCATGGGCCCGGTCGGCTGCCGATTCCGGCTGCGGGGCCGTGACCAGGTGCGAGGGAATTCCCGCCAGCCCGTGCAGCCGCGCGAGTTCCTCGATCAAGTCGACTTCCCGCGCCAGGTCATCGCGGAACGTGGGCGGCTGCCAGACGGTTTGTTCATGATCGCTGGAAACCTCGCGGCAGCCGAGATGGGCGAGCTGCTCGCGTATCATCGCAGCTGGGATGGAAATGCCGAGCAGCCGCGGAACTTGACTCGTGCGCAAAGTCACCGGATCCCGCGCGACGGGTGGCGCTCCCGCAATCGCGGGCTGCGAAACAATGACCGCACCACACAACTCCTGCAACAGGGCGAGCGCTCGATTGCGGGCCAGCAGCAAACCGCCTGGATCAACCCGGCGCTCGTAGCGGTAGGAAGAATCAGACATCAGCCCCAAACGTCGGCTGGTGCGGCGCACTGCGGCAGGCAGAAACCAGGCGGCCTCCAGCACGATCTCGCTCGTCCCCTCACCCACGCCGGTCGGCTTGCCGCCCATCACGCCGGCCAGCGCCACCGGACCCTGCGCATCGGCGATGACGAGATCGCCTGCCGCCAGCTCGTAAGTCTGGTCGTCGAGCGCTTCGATCTTTTCCCCCGCGCGTGCGCGTCGCACCGCGATCTCCGGGCCTGCCAACTTGGCGGCATCGAACGCGTGCAGCGGCTGACCTAATTCGAAAAGCACAAAATTGGTGATATCGACCACGTTGTTGATTGGCCGATGCCCCGTGCTCGCAATCGCCTCCTGCAGCCATGCCGGGCTCGGCCCAACCTTCACCTGTGCGAGATGCGTTGCCGTGTAAAAGGGTCCGAGATCGGGATCGGCCAGCGTGACCGTCCACGCCGAAACCCGCGGGGGAAACTCGATTGACGGATGATCCGCAGGCTTGAGCCGTCCCGCGCCGATGGCCGCAATCTCGCGCGCCAGCCCGCGGTAAGAAAGCAAGTCCGGGCGATTCGAGGTGATCTCCACTTCGAAAATGGTGTCGCCCGGCTGATACTCGGAGAATTTGCGACCGACCGGAGCATCCGAAGGCAGGATGAGCAGACCCTCCGCCTCGTCCGCCAGCGCAAGCTCCTTGGCCGAGCACAGCATGCCCTGCGAAAGCTCACCGCGCAGCTTCGACTCCTTGATTACCGGCCCACCCGGCAGCGTGGCACCCGGCAGCGCCAGCGGCACCTTATCGCCCTCGCGATAGTTCTTCGCCCCGCACACGATCTGGCGTGTGCCCGATCCATCATTCACCTGGCACACGCGCAGCCGATCGGCGTTAGGATGCGGCACCGAGGAAAGAATTTGCGCCACGACCACATGCGGGCTTTCCACGCCGGTCGACGTGACCCCTTCGACCTCCGTACCCGAAAGCGTCAGGCGCTCCAGCATCTCCGGCAGCAGCACGGTAAGGTCAAAATATTGCTCCAGCCAGCGCAGCGAGAATTTCATAAAAACCGAAGAGTATGCGCCACGGAGGCACCACGTCAGGAACTTTTTCTTGGCGCCTGCGGACGGCGGCAGTAGCGTAAGCGTTCCTCTTTCACGGCGGGGTAGCCAAGTGGTAAGGCACGGCTCTGCAAAAGCTGTATACGTCGGTTCGATTCCGACCCTCGCCTTGTATTTTACTGAATCGAACTTAACTCGGCTAGTATTCGACTTGGATGCCCTCAGTTGGCAAAATGGACTTCCAAAAGGCCTCCTCTGAAGCGGGTCATCTAAAGTCGCAAGCCGACCCTCGCCTTTAATGCTATTTTTGATCTCCGCGGTCAGCACTCCACCTCCGCGTGGAACTGTCGAACTTTAAGGCACCTTCCCCACCGGCCCATCCTGCCGGTTCATTGACATACTCGAAGCAAAAGACGGTCGCGGTGGCTGTATAGGTGCCATAGTCGCGAAGGAGAGATGGCGGTTCTCCAATTATCTTTACGGGCAAGCGGGAGGGATAACCACCTGTTTGCGCCTTGATCCGATCAAGCACCGGGACTGCCCGCACAACATAAGCCTCGACAGCCCCTATTTTCCACCTGTTGATTAAGCACATCGAAATGACCATCGTAACAGCGAAGAGAGACAAAGCGGAAATCACTAGGACAAGATGACGTGACCAGCTTCCAAAACGCAGTTTTTTAGGATAAATCAACATGAGAATAGCCACGATAATAAGAAAGGGTATCCCAACAACCAAATAAACAACGGCAACATAACAAGTTTTCCAGATATCATCTTGGAAGAGTATGCCTGCAATTAGTCCCAGGATTACAGTCCCCACAACGAATATCAGATTATGCATTCTCATTGGAACAGACTATTTACTGTGATATGCCTGTGCAGCGTTCCATCCTTTTGTCTGCCATTGCGCTTGCGCAGCCGATCCGAAATTTAAGGAACGCATCATAGCATAGATTTCGGCTATGTCGTGGGTTTCTCCTAAGCTGTATCCCGCGCCATTCATGTAGACGCCTACCGCGTAATTTGATGCGTTCTCATAAGCTGGATAAAACGTATTGGCGTCCAGTTCACCGGCTCCGCCATTTCTCTGGAAATCATAAGTTCCGTAATGTCCAACAGCGGCTTTTATACCCCAAGTTCCGTTTGTCTGACCGGCTTCGTATATCTTTCGGAAGTCCGTACCAGCAGGTGCTAGAAATGTTTGGCCATCCGGTGCTGTGAAAGTTTGAGAGTTAGGAGGAATCCCATGGAAAATATTAAAGGTAGGGGTCTTCTTAGACTTTTTTAACGAACCTTTTCCGCTAGTGCTTCCTCGTCCACCCGGAGGTCTCCCATGAAGGCCGCCATTGGTGTACACAAATTCGCCATTAGATGGATCCCGCGGGTGAAGGGCAGGATTCCAGCTTCCGCTGTTCAGTAGAGGCATTACTGGGCCTTTGAAGTGGAACTTTCTGAAAGTAGTGTTCATCGCTTCCATTTTACTAAGTCTGGTCAAAAGGCGTTAGCCTTAGGCGACCTATTTGCTCTAAATGCCTTAAAATCTTTGATCTTACCTAGACGTAATAAAAGACTCCTCGGTCGCTGTGGTGCCGGAATAAGGGCCACTACCTAGATTTCTTCGAGAATGGCGTATTGATCCAGCTCAAAGTTCTCTTCGGTGAGGTTGTCCAAAATCTCCAGTG
>CAZZYY010000004.1:0-4228 GCA_964658475.1 uncultured Candidatus Methylacidiphilales bacterium
CAGCTTTCCACGTCCAGAAACTTGATCGGCGACAGCGTCAACCGGCCCTTCTGCTCCGTGTAGATCGTCGAGTGCCCGTTCACCATGATCTCGGTGATGGTGTCGTCCTTGAGCAGTTGCTCCAACGGGCCGAAGCCCACCATCTCGTCGATGATGTCGCCCAGCAGCTTGACGCGCAGCTGGCGGCCGATCGGCACCTTGTCGGCGGTCAGCCGCTCGTCGACCAGCTCCTCGATCCGGTGCTTGAGCGCCGCTTCATTGCCGCGTTCGAGCAGCTTCGGGTCGAGCTGCTGCACCAAGTAGGGCAGCAGCTGCTTCTTGAACTGCATGACAAATTCCTGCGCCGCATCCGGCTGCGCCGTCTGGCGGGTCGAGCCGTGACCATTGTTGCCGTTGCCGTTGGCGGAATGACCGGGGCTCGGCGTGTTGATCGTGGGCAACGCGGAGGTTGCCGGGGCGGGCGAAGTCGGGTTGGGCCGGGGTGGAATGCCTCCACCACCCGGACGGGGCGGGGCTCCATTGGGAGCGCGGGAAGGGATGGCGCCGGGGCGCGGAATGGCCCCCGGAACGGGTGCCATGGGTCGGTTGAAGGCGGGAGGGGGGAGGGCCATAGGTACCTACAGTCTATCGGAGCACAACCCGCGCCTTCTTAGCGGACACCCACTTTCTGGGATACGCGATGACCCAGGAGACTGCGCTTGGTGCTCTTGGCGTCGTCCGCCGGCTTTTCCTGCCACCGATAGAAGGACAGCTCGGCCAACTTGTTCAGCACGACGGAGATCGGATGATGAGGCTCGGCGATCACAATGGGCGCTCCGCTGTTGATCGAAAACGTCACTGGCCCGGCGTTACACGGCAAATAGGCGGCCACGGGATGCTCCAAGAGCGATTCGATCTCCGCCTCGGAAATTTCTGCCCCGATCTCGGCTTCATTGACCAGCACCTTCAGCTTCTGGTTGGTCACCTGCCGGTCGGTCTTGAGGAACTTGATCAGGCTCTTGGCCGAAAGCAGCCGGGCCACGTCCCGGCTTGTGACCAGGAAGATCACATCGCTGGCGTCTACCGCCGCGACTGTCGCGCCCGCCATGGCCATGCCCGTATCCACGATCACATATTGGCTGAGGGTCCGGGTGGCCTGCATGATGGCCAGCCCCACGTTGTAATCAAAGCCCGAGGGATCGAACTCTTGGTTGGGCGAGGCCAGGTAGCGAAAGTGGAGCCGGGGATGGGGCGCCAACGTGTTGTTCAGGTACTCCGCGTCCAGCGAACCACCCTGCTGCACCGCGTCCATCACGTTGTTGCGCGGCACATCGTCGAGCATCACCGCGAAGTCGCCCGGCGTGAGGCTGAAGTCCAAAAGCGTCACGCTTTCGCTCAGCTTCGCAACGGCGGCGGCCAGGTTCGTGGCCACGACGGACTTGCCCACCCCCCCGCGGGCGGAAATGACCGACATCACGAACGATTCACCCTGGATGCTGGCGGGGGCCTTGTTGTGATCGAACTTCTGCTGCGCCCGAGGACCGGCGGAGGTCAGCACCTTGGCGATCTCCGGCGGCGGGATCGGTCCCACCAGCACGTCGCGCAGCTCGAGCTGCAGCAGGTTCTGCCAGACCTGCCCGCCTTCCGTGCCTTCCAGCGCCGGGATGATGTAGATGTCGGGCGCCTTCTGCCGCACCTGCTGGATGAAGTCGAACCCGGTCATGTCGCCCAGGTTCAGGCGCACGATCAGCATGCGGGGATGGCCGGTCAGGATGGTCGCGGCGGCAAACAACCCCTCGCGACCCGTCTGGGTCTCGCTGGCCAGGGCCATGTCGGGAATCGACTTGACCGCGGCTCGGATGGCGGCGCTGCGTTCCGGGTCGTCGTGGACGACAAAGACATCGATCATGGCAGCGTCGAATTCGGGGAGAGTCCGCTGGCCGAATCCGGCTCCGTGGCCGCGTGCTTGACCGCGGGGGCGGGCGCGGGGGTGGCGGGTGCCACCGGGGCAACCGGCTCCGGCGCAACCGTCGGGGCTGAATCGGCGGGCGGCTGCAGGGTCTGCTTCATCGCGCCGAACACGTGAGGCCGAAGCGGAGGCTGGGCCGGCTCGGCGTGGGCCGTGGCGCCCGGTGTATTGAGCATCTCGGCCTCCTTCATATCCTTCGATTCGGGGCGCAGGTCGACGGCTTCCGCATCGTACCGCACGGGCTTGATGATCGGCACCAGGTTCTTTTCCCGCGCCAGGTCCATCATTTCGGGATAAGTCGGTTTCGGGAAGCGGCTCGAATCGGGGTCCCGCATGCGGACGATATGCGGCGTCACCAGGACGACCACTTCCTCGTTGCTGTTGAAGTCGACCGGGTTGCGGAAGAGCGCGCCAAAGATCGGGATGTTCTGCAGGAACGGCACCGCGGTGATCTGCCGGGTTGTCTGCTCGTCGATCAGGCCGTTGATCGCCACGGACTGGCCGTCCCGCAGGTTTACCCGGGTGCGGGTCGTCCGGACGAAGAAGTCCGGCAAGGTAAGGAAGCCACCGGTCGATCCGAACTGGACGGTCTTGAACGTGCCGTTGGGGATGGACAGCTGCGTGGAGATGTCCATGCCGATCAGCCCGTTTTCATCGACGTACTTGGTCGTATCGTCGATGTAGGGCGTGCCGCCGCCGCCCTGCTGGATCGACTGGGTCAGCCGGCTGACCGCGTCCGCCGAATTGTCGGTGTTCTGCTCCAGGGTGTAGCCCGAGCTGCCCGTGCCGGACCCGATGCTGCTGGGGATGCCGAAGATCTTCTGGCCCGAAGGCTCCGTGCCGCCGGCCTTGACGTAGTTCAGCGGCGCGATGTCCATGTTCACGCCGAGAAACACCGCCGACTGCGTCAGAGTCTGCACCGGCGGGTCCGTGATTGAAATGCTGGACGAGGAGACGTAGGAGCGAACCTCACCCTCGGAGTACCACCCAGCCTGGCCGTTGGTCAGGAAGAGCTCCGTCTTGCGCATGAGCTTCGCCAGGTTGAGGCTTTCGAAAAGCTCCAGCTGCGCCGAGGCGCTCAGAGCGCCGTTGACCGCCGCCTGGCCGGTAAAGATGTTCGTCAGGTCCTGCTGCAGCGATTCGTTGAACAAGGAGTTGCCGAAGCCGAGCGTGACCGTCGGGCCGCCTTCGGGGCCGTTGCCCGACCAGAAGACGCCGGTGTCCTTGCTATGCGAGTGATTGATCTGCATGAACCGGATTTCCGTCCGAAGCTGGATCGGATCGCGGATGGTCATGAAATCGACGACAAAGGGGCAAAAAGTGCGGGCGACCCGGAGGACGCGGGCCTGCTGGAGATCATCGGCGATATCGCCGTAAAGAAAGATTTTCTCGGGGATGGAGGTGTTCTTGGTCGTAGTTACCGTCTCGGTCGTGTTCTGCTGCGGCTTGGCCTCGAGCGGGCCGTTGTTGTTCAGGCTGTTGGGATCGGCCGTGGGCGGCTGAAAGCCCGAGCCGCGCACTGTGCCGCCCTGGGGCGTGGTCGTGACCTGCGGGGCGACGTAGTCCCCCGTCGACTTCGTATAGGTGCTGGTCGTGACCACCTGGGGCGCCGGGAACTTCACGCGCACCGTCAATCCCGGCACGTTGGCGATGCGCTGGATGTTGTTGATGATGATAGACTCCTCTTCGCTGAACTCGCTCTGTTCGACGTCCTGGCCCAGCGTGGCCTTCACCTGGACATACTGGGTGTACTGCTTGACGATCCGGACGGCGTCGTCGAGCTCCTCCTGCGTCGGCACGCTGCCGCCGAGGATCGCCTGGTCCTTGTCGAAGGTGATGGTGAGGCTGCGGTAACCCTTCGCTGAAAAGGCATTCTCAATCTCCAGTACGTCCGCGCCGCGGTTCTCGAACGTGGAGATGAAGTAGCGGTAGATCTGGCCCTTGTCGTAGACCGTCAGCGTCGTCTTGCCCGCGGTGTCCGCCTCGATGAGCAGGACGTTGTCGGCCGTGTCGGGCTGGATCACCTTGACGATGCCCGGGGTCGAGAGGTTGGTGTCGTCGATCGGGCTCGGGAAGGTCAAGCGCTTGGACTCGTCCAGATTGATGTAGAGCCGCTCCGGGGCCGGGCTCACCGCAATGTCGTACAGCAGCGTGCGGCCGTCGCTCTTCACCGTGAGCGTCGCGTTGCCGTTGGTCAGCCCGGTGAGCTGGAGCTCGTTGAGCGCGCCGTCCACCTTGGCCGCCCGCACCACGTTGTCCGGCGTGATCGAGAAGTCGTGG
>CAZZYY010000004.1:4238-35745 GCA_964658475.1 uncultured Candidatus Methylacidiphilales bacterium
CGCTCGTCAGCAGCTTCGGCTCGCCGAAATCGATGTCGACCCGCTGGGCGACCTGCGTCTGCGCGCGGCCCGCCATCGCGGTCAGCGCCAGCACGCCCGCCACCCAGGCGAGACTACGGAGCCGCCGGAGGAGTGTTGGTTTCATTCGTGTTTCCCTGTTCTTCCTTTTCTTGAGCGGCGATCTGGGCGGCCAACGCCTTGACCCGCTGCTCACTCTTATCGGCTGTGCGCTGCACTTTCGAAAGATTGCTCAGGTCCAAATCTTCGCCGCTGAAGGGCTTGATCTTGATTTCCGAATTGTCCTTGCGCGAACGCAGGATCATCGCAAACCGGCCATTCTTCGCCTGACTCAGGTAAATCAGCTCCTGCGCCTCCTCCGGCGTCACCACGAAGGTGACCGCGATCGTATCGCCGGGCGGCGGGGCTGGGGTCAGCCCGTCCGTGGTGTCGGTCTTGGTGGGCGGGCCGGGCACGTAAAGCACGTTGATGTTCTGCAGCACCGTCTGCGTGTTGATCTTGATGTCGCCATTCGGCGTGCTCACGCTGTAGAGCAGGTCGACCCGGTCGCCATCCACGATGAACCCGCCGGTGTCGTTATAATCGGCGTTGAAGACCGGAAGCGAGATCGCCCGCATGCCCGGCGGAATCCGCTGCGATAGATACGGCAAGGATTTGCCGATGTTGCGTGGAGTCAGGGGGTCGCCCTTTTCCACGTGGCGAATGGCCACCCACCCGGTAATGTCGTCCTTGTCCGTGAATGCGTCGGGGAGAATGTCCACCGGCGTTAGCTTCTTCTCGTAGAACGCGGGGCTGATGCGCACGCCTGGCTCGACCGGCTGGGTGGCGTAGAGCACCGAGCGCATGTTGGTCGGCGTAGGCGCGACGGTTACCTGCTTCTCCTGGGCGTCGGCCAAGGCCTTGGCGTCCGCGTCACGCTGGGCCTGCAGAGCGGCCTCGCGTTCTTGATCCTTGGCCTGCTGCCACTTGAAAAGCGCAAAAAGAGCAACGATGGCAAGAACGCCCGCCAGTATGAAAGGTAGGAAATTATTTTTCTTTTTCACGTCACTCCGCTACTCGCTCATCGGCATTTTCACGCATTCTTGTATAAAAAGAATGGGTCGGTCAAATCTTTTGAAGCAATTATTTAGTATCTCGCCATTTCCGACGGGTTTCTGTAGGTCAATTTGACCGGAAGTGGGCCAGCGGTCACCGTTTTAGCAGACGGTGTTCCAGCTTTTCAAGCACACGCATTTTTTGCCCGATGCGCAGGCCGAGTTAAGCAGGTGATGTTTACCGACTTAACTACTTTTTGCAGAATGAAACGGGAAATCGTCTGGGCAATCCCGCCTAGGCAAGATAGGAAAACTCAGCCATTGGCCGTTGCTCTACTCGTTGAGGGAAGCCATCGTTGCAGCCATCATCTTTTCTTCCTTCTCCCGGGCTGCAACCACGTCGTAATCAAAGTTATCCGTATGCTCCGGATTGAGCGGCGACATGGCTCGAAGCTGCTCAATCATGGGCGGAAGGACTTCGAGCGCCCGATCCACGTCGGCATCGGTGTTATAACGGCTGAAGGAAAAGCGAACGCAACTCCGGGCCCGGGCGGGCTGGAGGCCCATGGCGACAAGCACGTGCGACGGGTCAAGCGATCCAGTCGTGCAGGCCGACCCCGAGGACGCGCAGATGCCGGAAGCGTCCAACCTCATCAGCACTGCCTCCGCCTCGACAAAATCGAATGCGATGTTTGACGTGTTCGGCAGGCGCTGTTCGCGGTTGCCGTTCACGTAGAGGTGGGGCAGCTTTTCCAGCAGCGTCTTCTCGAACCGGTCGCGCAGTGCCTTGACCCGAACGCCCTCTTCCGCCAGATGTTCCAGCGAAAGCTCGGCTGCCCGGCCCAAGCCGACGATGGAGGCGACATTCTCCGTCCCGCCACGCTTGCCGCGCTCCTGCCCGCCACCAATAACGAAGGGCACGACAACGGTTCGCCGCTTGGCATACAGAACTCCTACCCCCTTGGGAGCGTGGAGCTTATGGCCTGAAAGGGAGAGAAAGGTGATATCGCTCTTCGCGACATGGCGCAGATCGACCTTTCCCGGCGTCTGCACCGCGTCGGTGTGGAAAAGAACTCCCTTCCGCTTGCAGAGCGCCGCGATTTCCTCGACTGGGAAGATCACGCCGGTTTCGTTGTTGGCCCACATGATGGAAACGATCGCAGTGTCGTCGCGGATCGCCTTTTCCACTTCGGCAAGAGACAGCGTGCCGTCCGGGGCAACGCCGAGCCGGGTCACGCCGTAACCGTTTTTTTCGAGCCACTCTGTCTGGTTGATGACGGCAGAGTGCTCCACCTGGGTGGTAACGATATGCTTCTTCCCGGTCGTCTGGAGGGCGGACCAGATGGCCGCGTTGTCGCTTTCCGTGCCGCAACTGGTAAAAATAATCTCCTTGGGCGTCGCGCCGAGCAGGGCCGCGACCTTTTCCCGCGCTTCCTTCAGGTGCCCTTCGACGCGCTTGCCGAAGCTATAGGCGCTGGAGGGATTCCCGTAGTACTCCGTCAGGAAGGGCACCATGGCCTCGAACACCTCCGGCGCGACGCGCGTGGTGGCATTATTGTCGAGGTAGGTAACGTCGTGGCGGGGAGCGTGCATATAACAGAGTCGGTCGAGTAGGACAGTCTACGGAAGTCGACCGAGGATGCAAGCCAGCAGCGGGCTGTTGTCGGGACACGAACTCACTGGTCTACGCGCCTACGGGTGCTTCGGGCGCTCGGAGATCGCCGGCTGCCTGCGGTCCCTGCCTTCCACGGTGGCGCCTTCGACTCGGCCTGACCTCAAAAAAAAATCTCAACAAATTTTTGGGCTATCCGTCTAGACGCGTCGAACTTCGCTAAAACCCGGCAAATCCTTCCCCAAAAGGAAAAAGCTGCCGCTCAGAAAAGAGGCTTCCGTAGTTGCGCCAATCCGATCGCGATGAGGAAAACGACTCCGCTTCCAATCAGCACCAGTCCAAGAAATGACGGTGCGTAGGCGGCGGCAAAGCTGGCCGCGCCTGCCACCGCGCCGCTTACGATCTGCATGCCGAGTAGGGGGATCATCATGATCGGGTCGCTCAGCAGGCGCGGGCGCACGCCGGGTCGCACCGGCGTGGCGAAGGTTTCGCCGGCGATACTGGCGGTGACCCCCAGCGGCAGACCTGCCGTCACGACGGCGAAGGCCTCGAGTGGATGGCCGAGCGCAAGAAGCACCAGCGCGGTCGCCAGCACAAGCGCGAGCGGTGCGGCGCAACCGGCGATCATCTTGCCCGCGCGGAAAAGCAGCGGAGGGCGCGGCGCCATGCGCAGCAGGTCGTCCGCTTCCTCCACCGTGCCGGCCGCGATGGTGAACATGCCGGAGAGCACGCCCGCGGTGAAGATCACGAAGAACGAAACCGCGGTCGGGATATCGTCGCGCCCCAGCACAAAGGCGATGCCGACCGGCGTGAGCACCTGCGCGAGACACTGGACGGCCATCATGGGCGTGCGCGTGACCAGCCGGATGCACTTTATCACCTCCAGGAGCAGCGGGTGCGAGCGGAAGGGAGGATTACGCCGGCGTGAGGTTGCGGCCGCGGCGTTTTCCGCGACATCCTGCGTGCCGCTGACGAAGGCGCGCTCCGTCAGACGCAGCGTTGCCCACGCGAGCAGCGCCGTGATGAGGAGCAGCGCACCGAGATCCAGCGGAGCACCCCCACCCGCGCGGGCGAGCGGCGCCAGCGGCGAGTGCGCCAGGGCGACGAAATGATGCTGGATATCCGGCGGCAGCGCGTTTCCGCCGTGGTCGGCGTTCGCCTTGGCGATCGACACACTGAGCGAGCCGGCGCCGAAAGTGACCGCGAAGATGAGGATGAACGGGACTGCCTGCGAAAGCGTTCGCGCGCGGCGCAGGCCGAACCACCGGATCATCCCAAAGGAGAACAGCCCGTCCAGGCACGTCACCACCACTGCGAGCGCGAACCAGACGACGAATCCCCAGAGGAACCGCCATTCGCCGAAGCCAAAAATCAGCACGTCAAGATACGGCACGATGATGAACCCATCCACGAGGCACGATTGCAGGGCGTTGCCGAAGAGGCGTGCGGCCAGCACGGCGCGCGGCGAGATGGGCGAGCTCAGGAGCAGATTGCTGTCATCCTGCTCGTGCAGCACCACGATGGCCCGGACGAGGCCGCCGCTCAGCATCACGAAAAGGAGAAAGCCCCAGAGCGCCGCGCTCAGCCCCGTCCTTAATTCCGCCGGGGGAACCGGCCCACTGCGCAGCGACAGCGCCACAAGTTCCCACGCGCCCGCATGCAGCATCGCGAAAAAGCCGAGGCCGAAGAGCAGCCCCCCGAACTTGAGAAACCAACCCCGTACCGACCCGCCGGCCAGATGCTTGCGCAACCCCTGCTTGAGGTCGATCGCGATCAGCGAAAACGCCACGCGCCAGGCGTGTCCAAGAGAAGAAAAAGGGGTCGCGCTCACGGTTGATCCATTCGGCAGTCGGCCGCTATCGCCGCGTGCAGCGCAGCGACGCGTTTCTTGCCCTCAACTCTCTGCTCCCTCGTCCACCAACTGCAAAAAGATATCCTCGAGCGATCCGGTGGCCTGGCCGGAAGAGGAGCGAAGCTCGCTCATGGTTCCCTCGGCCAGCAGGCGGCCCTGGCCGATAATCCCGATGCATTCCGCCATCCGCTCAGCGACTTCGAGGATATGCGTGGTCAGGATCACCGCGCCGCCTTCGCGCAAAAATTCCGCGAGCATGTCCTTCACCAGGCGCGCCGCACCCGCATCGAGGCCGGTCAGGGGCTCGTCGAGCAGGATCAGGCGCGGCCGATGAATCAGCGCGCTGGCCAGCGCCACCTTCTGCTTCATGCCGCGCGAGAACGACTCGATCCACTCGTGCCGGCGGTCCCACAGGCCGAGGCGTTCGAGCAGCGCCTGGGCTTCGCGCCGCGCCACCGAGGGCTCGACCGCCCAGAGCCCGGCGACAAATTCCAGCTGTTCCATTGGGTTCAGCTTGCCGTAGAGGACAGGGTCATCCGGCAGATAAGCGAGCGCTGCCTTGGCCCGGCGGGGCTCCGCGATCGCGTCGATCCCGTCCACCTCGATGCTGCCGGCGTCCGGGCCGGTCAAACCGGCGATCATCCGCAGGGTCGTCGTCTTGCCCGCGCCGTTCGGACCGAGAAACGCGTAGAGCATCCCGCGCGGCACGCGGAAACTTAACCCGTCGACCGCGGTGTTGGTCCCAAAGCGTTTCACCAAATCACGAATCGCGCAGGCATCGGACATGGGATGAACCTAGAACGAAGTGGTGCGAACGCAGAACTAAGAATGCATGGGCGGCATGAAGGACGGCCGATGGGCGTCCCGCGTGGGTCGTAGACATCGAAGAGGGCGAATCGGGCCAACGCGCGCTATCTGCGGATGCCGGTCCCGCGTCCGGTCGGGTGCCGGCACTCTTCGAGCGCCGGTTTTTTGCGGACGCGTGTTCGACTCGGACCGGCGCTCGCAGAGCGCCGGCTACCTGACGGAGCGGTTGTCCCGGCATCGGACCGATCCGGGCTCGACTGAAGTCTGATGCTGGAGATTTTTACAGAGCAAGTGGCTACACCTAACGGAGGTTCGGTCTTACTTCTGACTTCTGCCTGCCGATTTCTCCAGTCATGACCCGCCTCCAGTACTGGATCCTCAATGCCACGAGCCTTCTTCTGGCGGCGTTGATCGGGACCGAGATTTGGATGGTCCACCAACTCGATCACGTCGCCACGCTGGTGGGGAAGGCCCAGGCGCCCCTTCTTCAGGCGCAACAGGACGAGCCGCAGATTCGCGCGCTGGTGCAACGCACCGCCGTCGGAGCTGCGCGCGACCCGGCGTTGCGCGATCTTCTCTTCAAGTATGGCATTGCCCTCAAGATCAAGCCCGCGAGCGTCGCGCCTGCATCCGCGGAACCGGCGGCCGCTCCGCTCTCCGCTTTCGGGTCGCAAATTTCCTCCGCTCCCACTGCCGTCAACCCCCCCTCCCCATGAATCCGCCTCGCGCTTACTCCTCCTTCACCGCGCTTCTCATTTTTTTTATCGCCGTGGCCGCGATGGACATCGATCAGATGATGACCGTGCACGGCAGGAAACTCGCGCTCATGGACCAGTATGACCGCACCCTCAAGCTCCAGCGGGAAGTCGATGCGCAGAGTCGCTGGGTCGCCTCGATGAAGCAGGATCTTCTCCGTCTGGCGCCGGGCGATTCCGAGGCTTCGGCGGTGGTGACGGATCTCCACTTACGGCCGGCGCGGTAGCCGTTGACCTCTGGATGGACGGCGAATGCTCTTTTATCGTACGGTGCTTGGAGAGCATTGGCCACTGGGCTTCTGGGAGGATCGGACCAATGGCGGCGGCTTCTTTCGGGGCGGTTGGTGGCGGCGGGAGTTGATGAATTGTTCCGCTGGATTCTAGTCGGGCGTCAGCAGTCATAGACCGCCGCTACAGCAGACAGCTCCATTGCTTTCTTGCGTGTTCACCGGCGGGCGGTGAAGCCGGCATCCGATCTGCGCCGGATTCTCAGCCGGTGACGTCCTGCCTCGTTTCGGAGGACCATCGCCGCGCCAAAGGCTGCCGACAGGTTCCTGGAATTGAGCGCCTCCGTTTTTCGACCCGAGGCGAGGACCGTGCCCCGATGCAGCAGCAGCACGTGGGTGAAGAGCGGCATGATTTCCTCCACGTGATGCGTCACCAGCACCAACGTGGGCGCGAGCGGCTGCTTCGCCAGCTCGGTGAGGAAGTGCAGGAAATCCTCGCGCGCGACCGGGTCGAGCCCCGCGGCCGGCTCGTCCAGAAAGAGGATGCGCAGCCGCGCCATGAGCGCGCGCCCGATGAGCACGCGCTGCCTTTCGCCCTGGGAAAGGACGCGCCACGGCCGGTTGCGCAGGTGCAGGGCCTGCACGCGCCGCAGGATGCGCCGCGCCTGCGCCGCCTCCGCCCGGCCCGCGCGGCCCCAGAAATTGATCTGTGCGTCGCGCCCGGAAAGAACGACGTCGCTGGCCGTCTGCCCCGGCTCAATATGGTGGCCAAGGCTCGCGCTTACCAGGCCAACGGCCTGCCGTACCTCGCGCCAGTCGGTCGTACCGAACGTGTCCGTGCCGATGCGGATCGTGCCACGTGTGGGGATGAGATAACCGGTCACCGCACTGAGCAGCGAGGTCTTGCCCGAGCCGTTCGCGCCGAGGACCACCCAGTGCTGCCCGCGCTCCACGCGCCAAGTGAGATCGCGCAGGATCACCGCCTCGCGCTCGACCCGCAGGTCATTCACCTCGAACACGGGCACCTTCGCCTTTATCACTGGAAACCTTCCTTCAACGCGCCCGCGTAGCCGGTGAGTTCCGTGTAGCCCTCGCCGGTGGCTGGCTTGCCTCCGATGGTGCCGCGCGTGTCGCACGCGCCTTCCCAATAATCGAGCGCGCCCATCCTGGTGAGGCGCAACTCCTGGTCGGCGAGCGCCGGCGTCACGGTCAGGTCAGCTTGGTGTCCCGGGATGACGATGTGCCAGCCCGCCGGATAAATGGCACCGCTTGCCGCACTGCGCCACGCCGCGGTTTTTTCCACCGTGAACGAGCCGGGCGGGAGCCGCTGCCCGCGGCCGTCCGCCGCAATCCATGTGCCCTCTGAAACCGGGCTGATCGCGCCGGATTTATTTCGCAGCACGTAGAGCATGATCTCCTCATGGCTGGCGAGCTGGATGCAGAACCAGTCCCAGCCGACTTCCTCCGGCCCGAGCGAGGAGGTGCTGAACTCGTGATCGAACCAGCTCTCGCCCGTGACCTGGTAGGTCGTGCCGCCGACGCGCAACTGCCCGGTGGTGCCGAGGCGCGGATATGAATAATAGTAAGAGGCCTGGCCACGAGCCTGGTCCTTGCGGCTCAGGCCGGCGACGCCTTCGAGCACCAGCGGCTTGAGCGGCGTCTCTTCCAGATGCAGGTCGAGATCGGCGGAATGCGCGGAGAGCTTATAGTCCTCAAGCGCGTCCTGCTGCTGGATGGTCCAGGAACCGAGCTTCACATCCATGCGGCCGGTGGCCGCGCCGGCCTCGTCCAGCGCGCCACGGCTGACCCGCTCCTCGACGTGGAACTGACCTGCCGCGATGTCGCTGATCGTGAAGTGTCCGAAGTAGAAGTCGCGCACGCTCCAGTGGCTGTTGGGTTGCGCCGGCTTGAATTGCACGCCCTGCCGAAAGAGGGTGAGTTGATAGCCGAACCGCCGCCCGTGCGGGTCGCGCACGTTGCCGGTGAAGTACCACCACTCGCTCTTGAAGGGAGGATGCGCGCCGTGATCGCGCGGGAAGGACCACGCCCAGGGGCCGTCCGCCACCTCCCAGGGCGCGGGGGGCTTGCCGGGCTCCGGTGGCGTGCCCGCGGGCGGTTCCGCAGGTAGAGTGGCCGTCAAGGCCAACGCGCAGCCGAGGAGAAAAAGCAAACGCATGGCAGGTCGGGAGAAAGCTAGCGCGTCGATGCGCCCCGCGCGAGACGCGAGCCAGGCGCGGTCAGAGAATCGCGTCGAGCGTCCTGGCCACCTGCTTGGGATCGCTCACGTCGGCGAGCCGCTTGATCTCTTTTCCATGCTCGTCGTAGACCACGAGGTGCACCTGCGAATAGGTGCTGTCCCAGCCGAGGGCCGAGAGGGTGGAGCCGCTGAAATCGGGGATGATCGGCGCGCGGGCGCTTGCATTGGCGATGCCACGCTGGTCCTTCAGCCGCTTGTTCTCGCGCGCCATCTCCTTGCGGATCTGGCCGCGAACCATTCCGCGCATCTGCGGCGGCACGTCCCCCCGGAGATCGACGACGCGGATGAGCGAAAAATCGGACCGCGAGCGATAGGGATCCATCACCAGCGTCATCGCGCGCGACTCGTCCTCGAGATCGGGATTGGTGTACATCACCACCGTGTAGTGCCCCTTGCCGTTCACGGCCACGGCATGGCCGTCGACGTCCTGCCCCTGGATCGGCTCGGGAGCCGCCGCCCGGCCGGCGAATGAGGAAAGCGCCAGGAAACCCGCGGCGAATCCGACCTGGATTGCGCTCATGACAATTCGAGACATAGCCGACGATGATAGTCCTGCGGCCCGAAAAATCAAAGCAAAGGTGCCGGGCTGGGTCCTGGCTCGTCCTCCACGTTCTTTCCCATCCCCTTGTCTCCCGCCGCGAACAACCCTAGCGTGACGGCGTGAAAAAACCGGGGCCTGTGGCCGTCATCGGCGGGGGCGTGGCGGGCGTGAGCTGCGCGCACGCGCTGCACGCCGCCGGGATCGACGTCCACCTCATCGAGCGGGCGGCGGCGCTGGGCGGCCGCTGCGCCACCCGACTCTGGCAGGGCCACCTGATCGATCTTGGCGTGCAATACTTCACGGCCCAGTCGGCCCCCTTCAAGCGCGAGCTCCTCACGCGTCTGCGCCAGTTCCGGCCCATTATCACGCCGATCCTGGACGAGCACGACAAGCTTGTCGTGAGCAGAACCGGGCCGCGCTTTTACGTGCTGCAAGGCAACCACTATCTCGCTCATGTGCTGGCGCACGGGGTCGATGCGTGCCTCGGCACCGAAGTCGAGGAGATCGTGCGGCATGCGGACGGGTTCCGCTGCCTGGGCATCACGTATCGGGCGGTGGTCTGCGCCTTGCCGGGTCCGCAGGCGGCGCGGCTGCTCCGTCTCGAAGCCTCGCCCGTCGAGTACGAGCCATGCATCGCCGCCCTGCTCGAGTACGGTCCCGACGACAAGGATCATGCGCGCCAGTGCTACGCCCGCATCGCCGCGCCGGACAACCCTCTGGTTGCCTCCAGCTATTGCGAGAACCACAAGGCGGGCCGCATCATCGGCAACAAGACCGTTTTTGTCGTTCATGCCGCTTCCGCTTTCAGCGTCGCGCATGCCGATGCCGATCCGGAGGATTACCTGCCGATTCTGGCGGCGGAACACGAGCGCATGTGGCACCTGCCCTCCGGACTTTGCCGCGCCCGGTCCGCTCACATTTGGCATTACGGCCGGCCACGACCCGAGACGCGCAGCATTGTGGACCTGCCGCCGGGCGCTTTTCTTTGCGGGGACACTTACAGCGAATCGACGGTCGAGGATGTCTGGCTGGATGGCCACCGCGCCGCCGCGGATGCCGTGCAGTATCTCAGCGGGTAGCGCTCCCCTGTGGCGGCGCATTGCGCCGAGATATATGCGACGGTCATCGGCCGCCGCTTGCTCTGTAGAAATCTCCAGGGTCGGACTTTTAAACTGGCCCGGATCGGTCCGGTGCTGGACGACCGCTTGAGAATAGCCGGCCCCCGGAGAGCGCCGGCTACCTGACCGGGCTCGGACCAAACATCCGCAGGCACTACAGACCGAATGATGCTTTCCCGCGTACTTACCTGCCCTTCCGCCCGCCAAACCGCACCATCCAGCATGCGCCGATGATGAGGGACCATGCGCAGGCTTGCGACCACAGCAGGATGATCACGATCGTGCCGAGCGCCTGATAGACCAGGTTCGCGCCAAGAAATTTCGGCAGGACATCCGCGAACACCAGGGCGCACCCGATCAACCCGACGGAGGCCATCAACGCCCCGTCCCGCACGGCGCGGAGCCGCGGACGGCGGCCCGGTACCAAATAGTAGGTGGCAAAGACCGCGCCGAAGAGCGAGACGACCATCCCGAGATCGCTCGCGACCCGCCACGGGCCGGTGAGAAACGCGGCATTGTGATGCACGATGACGAGGAGCACCGAGGACACCATCAGGATGAGGAGAAGAAAGGTCCACACGGCGAGCAGCGCCACGGTCTTGTTGAAGACGCGCCAATTCCACTCGAAGACGCGCCGCGTATCATCGAAAATGAAGAGCAGCGTGCGGACAATCTGGTTCATCAAATTGAACGAGGTGTAAACCGCGAAGAGGAGCCCGACGCCGCGCGCCCAGCCGTACTCGAACGCCTGCAGCGCCGTGATGATGTGCTTGAGAAGCACGTCGTCGGGCGCCAGCGGCAGCACGCTCTCCAGCGTGTGCTGGTAGGTCCATGCGTTGAGCTTTCCCACCAACTCGCTCGTGAGGGCGAAGCCCAAGACCATGAACGGCACTCCGGAAAGGACAAAGCTGTAGGCCAGCGCCGAGGCGTAGGTGCCCAGCATGTCCACCCGCTTGGCGAGATGCGCGCCGAGAAGCAACTTCCACATGATCGCGCCGAAGCTGCATGCGTGCCGCAACGTTGGCAAGTTTCGCCCGTCCCGGCATGCTGCCGCCATCATGACTGCCGCCGCCCGCCCCCTTCTCTCGCCCGCAAGGCGCGTGGCGCTCGGGCTTGTGCTGCTCACTTTTCTTGCCTACGCCGACAACTTTTCCGGCCTTTATCTCTTCGACGATGCGAGCTGCATCACCAAGAACGCGAGCATCCGGCAATTTCCCACCGCGTTTTTTCCCGCGCCGAACGGCACGCCGGTAAGCGGGCGGCCGCTGGTCAATCTGACCTTCGCCCTCGACTATGCGCTCGCTGGCACCAGCGTCTGGATTTATCACGCCACCAACCTGCTCATCCACCTCCTTGCCGCGCTCGCGCTCTTCAGTCTGTTGCGCCGCACGCTTGAACTTCCCGCGCTTGCGCCGCGGGTCCGTGCATCGGCGGTTGAGATCGGCGGCACCGTGGCTTTGCTCTGGGCCGTGCATCCGCTCCAGACCGAGTCGGTCAGCTATCTTGCGCAGCGCGCCGAGTCGCTCATGGGACTTTTTTACCTTCTCACGCTCGACGGGCTGGTGCGCGCTGTTTCCATGAACCGTCGCGGCTGGCTCGCGGCGTCGCTGGCGGCATGTCTCGCCGGTATGGCGAGCAAGGAAGTGATGATTTCCGCTCCGCTGCTCGCCCTGCTTTACGACCGCACTTTCCTGACGGGAAGTTTTGCGGCCGCGCTGCGTCAGCGCGCGGGTTATTACGCCGCTCTTGCCGGCACATGGCTGCTGCTCGCCGCAGAAATGATTCATGTCGGCAACCGCGGAAATGCCGTCGGACCCGGGCTCAAGATTGACTCCTGGCATTACGCGCTGACCCAGTGCCGGGCGATCGCGCTTTACCTGCGCCTGGCCCTTTGGCCGCATCCGCTCACCTTTGACTACGGCACCACCACGGTCACATCTCTTCGCGCCGTTTGGCCGGAGGCCGCGCTGCTCGCGGCGCTGGGGATGGCGACGCTCTATTATATATGGCGTCGCGCCGCGCTTGGGTTCATGGGTGCCTGGTTCTTCGCCATCCTTGCGCCCAGCTCCAGCGTCGTGCCGCTGGCGAAACAAACCATCGCGGAGCACCGCATGTATCTTCCGCTTGCCGCGGTCGTTCTGGCCGTGGCGCTCGGCCTCGACACCGCCGGATTGCGAGCGCGCTGGACGGCGCTTTTCGCGGCGCCGCTGCTCGTGCTCACCTTCCTGCGCAACGCCGATTACGTCAACGGCGTCACCATCTGGGAGCAGTCGGTGGCGCGCTATCCGGACAATCCCCGCGCCCGTATCGATCTCGGCGAGGCGTATGTCAATGCCGGCCAGCTTCAGCGGGGCGCGGATCAATTTAACGCCGCACTCCGGATTGATCCCGCCTTGCCCGAGGCGCACAACAACTTGGGCGTTGTGGAGAGCGCGCTGGGCCGACCTGCCTCTGCCGCGGCCGAGTTTCGCGAGGCGCTTCGTCTTTCGCCGGGCTGGGACAAGCCGCAGCACAACCTGGACGACCTGCGCCGCGCCCATCCCGATCTCCCATGAAACGCCTCTTCATCACCGGCACCGACACCGGCGTGGGCAAGACCTGGTTCACCTGCTGGCTCGTGCGCCAATGGCGCGCGCGTGGCCACGATGCCATCGGCCTCAAGCCGATCGGGGCGGGCGGACGCGAGGACGCCGAGTTGCTGCAGGCCGCCTCGGGCCGCACGCTCACGCTCGACCTCATCAATCCGGTCCACCTGCGCGAGCCCGCCGCGCCGCTCGTCGCCGCGCGCGAGGAAAACCGCGCGATCGATTTCGCCGCGCTGAACACGGCCGTGCTCCGCCTGACGGCGCATCATTCTCACGTGGCGGTGGAAGGCGTCGGCGGTTGGCGCGTGCCACTGGGCCCCGGCTGCGAGGTGCGGCACTGGGCGCGCGATCTGGGCCTGCCCGTCGTGGTGGTTGCGCGGGCGGGACTTGGGACGCTCAACCACACGCTGCTCACCTGCGAAAGCATCCGCGCCATCGGCCTGCCCTGCGCCGGCGTTGTCCTTAATCCCGGCGCGGAACCCGGCGGCCTAACGCTCGCGCGTCGCACCAATGCCGCTGTACTGCAGGACTTCCTTGGTCTTCCGGTTTTTGAGATCGATCGCGCGGCCGAGGCCGCGGGCGAGGTCCCGGCCTGGCTCGGGGGCGAATAGATCAAGGTTCGGGTCGATGTCGTCGTTGATCCGGGCCTCGAGGCCGGCCTCCATTTTTTCGGCCGCCGTCCCCGCGATCATGGCCGCGTTGTCCGTGCAGAAGGCGGGCGCCGCGAGCAGCAGTTCCAGCCCGGCCGCCGCGCACGCGCGGCCCAGTTCATCGCGCAACGTCCGGTTGCAAAGAACGCCGCCGGACGCCACCACGCGGCGCACGCGCGCGGCGAGGGCCGCCTGCACCGTCTTGCGCACCAGCACGTCGATCACGGCTTTCTGAAATGAGGCGCACAGGTCATATCCCCAAACCGGGTCGGCCTGCACGTGTGGCGTCTTCTCGTAGAAAAGCCGCACGGCTGTTTTCAGGCCGCTGAAGCTGAAATTCAAGTTGTCGCGCTCGGGGAAGCTGCGGGGCAGGCCGTACGCTTCCGGGTTGCCCATCTTCGCCAGCTTCTCGATTTCCGGGCCGCCGGGATAAGGCAGACCAATCAGCTTGGCCACCTTATCAAAGGCCTCGCCCGCCGCGTCGTCGACCGTCGAGCCCAACTTGACGTAGCGGTTCCACGCCAGGGCCTGCACCAACAGGGTGTGCCCGCCGCTCGCGATGAGGCCGACGAAAGGAAATTCCACCGGCCGCTTCTCGGACAGAAACGGCGAGTACAGATGGCCCTCAAGATGATTCACGCCCATGATCGGCTTGGCCAGCGCCACGGCCATGGCGCGCGCGTAGGACACACCGACGAGCAGCGACGAGGCCAGCCCCGGGCCGGACGTTACCGCAATCCCGTCCAGCGCCGCCAGCTCCAGCCGCGCCTCGCGCATCACCCGGGGAACGAGCAGAGGCAGGTTGCGCAGATGCTCGCGCGTGGCCATTTCCGGCACGACGCCACCATACGGCCGGTGGAGCGGGACCTGTGAACTGATTGCCTCGGCCAGCACGTCGGTCGAGCGAGGATTGCTTTCCACCACGGCTACGCCCGTTTCATCACAGGAGGTCTCGATGCCCAGAATGCGCATGGGACACTGTATCTCCCCTGGCGCGAGCCGTCGACCTTCGGCCCATGCGCGTTACGTCGCTGGCTGGTGAGCGATGCCGTGTTCCGGGCAGGCGACGAGCGCGCCGTCCAGATAGGTAAGATCGAGCCGCGAAGCAAAACGCTACTTTTTTATACGCGAACGGGATGTAGCGTTTTTCAAAGAAGTCCGCCGTGCCATGCTACGGCGGCGATCGTTCCCGTTAGCGCTCTTGAAATTCGTTCGCGCTTCGTGGAGTGGATCGGAACCGATATGAAAACCGCACTATCCTTTCTTTTCACCGCGGCGTTGACCGCCCTTGTTCTTTCGGGAAACGTCCGATCGGCGGCGTCTTTGGGAGACGTTCCCGGGTCAACGATCGCAATCGCGAACAAGGCAATCGATTTCGGCGCCTATTATACTCAGTTGCGGATGGGTCAACCTTGGGAAACCGTTTCCCGCACTGGTCGGTATGCAGACGTGGTGGTGAATGTAGCGCGCGCTGGAGGATCACTGGTTTTTTGGCGGGGAAATAGTTACCTCCCCTACTGGAAGACAGACAAGGGCCAATGGAATCTTGAGGAGATTGTTCCCCGCACGGGCGATGGTGCCGAACCGATGCCGGACCGGAACAATATTTATTCCCACGTGGAGGTCGTCGAAAATACGGCGCAGGAAGTGATCGTATACTGGAGATACTTGTCCAGCTTCACGGCGGGCAATCCGAATGGAAATGTCAAATTGGATAACTTCGTCGATGAGACTTTTACCATCACGCCCGACGGCAAGGTGATTCGAATCGTCAAGAAGGCAACCGACAAGATCGACGACTGGAATGACCCGCTGAACCAATTCGAACAGGACCTTCAACTGACAAAGGACGGCATAGTCGAGCTGGGCCGCAAAAACCCGGCGCTTTCGGCTTCAACGGGAAAAGTCGTCGGCAATCCGGTCCATGCTCAGAATGTGGTCGAACCTGCGTTGTGGTTCAGATTCGATGAGGGGACGGGAGCCATGACGACTGAAAGTGTCACCCACGCGGTTCTGCCCATTGCCGGTCCCAAGGCGCTTTGGAAAAAGGGAGTCTCCGGTACGGCCTTGGAATTCGACGGCTATAACAGCGTCGTTGTTTTTCCGGCCGCCCAAACGCCCCATCTTTCCCAAGGCAGCCTGACGGTCGAAGGATGGTTTGCGCTGGGGGCTTACCCCTGGGACTGGGCGCCCGTTGTGCAGCAAGGTGACGATCGGGGCTATTTTTTGGGCATCGATAGTCATGGCTACCCAGGATTCATGGTCGAAGTCAATGGAGCCTGGCAGAAACTCACGGTGCCGAGTGCGCCTCCATATACCGATGCGAATCACCTGGAACTGTCCCGTTGGTATGACCTGGCGGGGACCTATAACAAGGATGATGGCATGATGCGTCTCTATGTGAACGGGAAGGAGGTAGCCAGCAAGCTTGTGGGTGCGGGCGGCGTGCAGACAGTCGACGCCGACGTGCGCATCGGCAAAGCCGGCATTCTCCGAAAACCGACAAATGGAACTCATGACACGAAACCGAGCGACTTCGGCCTGGACGGCCTCATCGACGAAGTCCGCATCTATCCCCAAGCATTGGATGCAGACCAGATTTCCAAGTCATTCGAAAGCTTCGATCCGGGCGCGCCGGTGGTTGCGGCTCCCGACATGCAGCAACGCCATCTTCCCAAGTTTGCCGGCGATGGGAAATTTCAGGCCATTTACACACATCTGCCCTACTATGAAACGTGGGACAATCTATGGAGCGTCGGAAAGTATTCCGATCTGGTGGTGGAATTCGACGAAAGCCCCATGGAATTAGTCTTTTGGCGGGGAACCAACTATATGCCGCTGATGGTGAATGAATCGAATCAGTGGTATATGAATGAATTCAACGAGACCGGGTTCAACAAGGACGCGCGCGGGGATTTCGAACCGATGTCGGACAAGCCGTGTCTCGATTCACACGTCCGCCTCATTGAAAACAACCCGGCCCGGGTGGTGATTCACTGGCGCTATCGTTTGGCGAGTCCCGATCACCAGTGGGCTTACTATGATGAGAAGACGGGCTGGGGAGACATTGCCGACTGGTATTGCTACATTTATCCGGACGGCGTGATGTCCAAGGAAATGCGTTGTTACTCCTCCCGGCCCGATACCTGGCACGAGTGGGATGAACAAATAGTCGTCTTTGGCGAAGGCCAGCGTCCCGAAGAAGTCATCAATAAGGTGCCGGTCATGACCTTGGTGGACGGGAACGGAAACGCCTCCGACTATGACTGGAATCCCAATCCGCCCAAGCCAGCCTATCGCGATAAAATAATCCAGATGATCCATCTCACGGGTCAATACTCTCCGTTCACGATCCAGGCTTTCAATGGGGGCGATATCTATAGGGGTGAACGCACCTGGTACTCGGTCTTTCCATCATGGAACCACTGGCCGACGGCTCAGATCAACTCCTCCGGACGGAACGCGATGTTTCCGGACCGCGCGGCGCACTCCTCCATCTCTCACCTCTTCTGGCCTTTCAGCGGCCAGCAAAAGGGTGACATCGGCTACCAGGAAAAGACTTTGCTCGAGGGCATGACAAACCAACCCGCGGCTTCGCTGACAGACCTCGCCAACTCGTGGCTCCATGCCCCAGGGGTTAGTCATGTCTCGGGCGGAGAAAGTGACGGGTACCAACAGGGCGAACGGGCTTACCATTTCAAGCTGGGCGACGGGCCCCTGACTTTTCAGATCGATGCTTCGGAGGCCAGCCCGATTCACCACCTTTGTCTGTGTATCAAGAATTGGCGCGGCAGAAACGCCCTCGCCCATCTTACCATCAACGGCATCGCTCAATCACCAGGACCGGATTTTCGGCAGGGCGTCGCTCTGGACACCGACGGAACTTACACCCTGATCATCTGGGCTGGGCTGACGGCAACGACCCCGGAAAGCTTCCAGATCGATTGATGGCTCAGGCGGGCAGTCTCAAGCGCGAGCGAACTGCTCCCGACATCATTTCGCCTTGTCACCGGCACTTTTAGCTTTCTTGGTCACCGCCTCCACTGTCCGGAGCGCGATCACGGCGCGCGTCAACTGCCGGTCATCCGCCTTCGCTGCTTCCGCCTGCTCTGCTGGCGTCAGCGCACGTTTCGCCTCGGCTAGGATGATTCGCCGCTCCTCCGCGTTGGTGATTGGTACCTCGATGGCGGGCGTGATTCCGATCTCCTGGATGCTGCGGTTGCTCGGTGTGTAATATTTCGCCGTCGTGATCCTCACCCCGATGCCATCGCCGAGCGCCTGCACCGTCTGCACGACTCCCTTGCCAAAGGTCTGCTCGCCCACGAGGACGGTCGGGGTCAGGTCCTGCAGCGCGCCCGAGACGATTTCCGCCGCGCTGGCCGTATAGCCATTGATCAGGAGAGCGACCGGGTAGCCCGACCGCCGGCGATCCCCCTTCGCCCGGAAGGCTTGGTCTTGTTGTGGGTCGCGCCCGCGCAGGGTGACAATAACCGTGTCGGGAGGCACGAATTCGCCGGCCACCTGCACGGCCGCATCCACCAGCCCGCCTGGATTGTTCCGCAGATCCACCACCAGTGCGTCCATCCCCTGCGCCTCCAGGCTGTCGAGCGCGTCGTCGAACTCGCGGCCGGTTTGCGCGCCGAATTCCTCAATCCGCACGTAGCCCACCTTGTCGTGTCCCGCCATCGTTTCCGGCAGCAGGTGCGGGTCCTTGACCGAGTGCAGCGTGATCACCTCGCGTGTCAGCGGCACTTCAAAGACCTGGCCTTCCATCGCGCCGGGCGAGCTCGGCCGCAGGATCGTCAGGGTCGCTTTCTGGCCGATCTGTCCCTTGAGCAAATTTCCCACCGTGTCGAGCGACATGTGCTCGGTGCTCTGGCCGTCGATCCTCAGGATCCGATCGCCCGGCAAGAGCCCCGCGCGTCCGGCAGGCGAGCCTTCCATCGGCGAGACGATCACCGTCGTGCCGTCCTTCACCCCCACGACGATGCCCAGCCCGCTGAACGGCCCGCCCTGGGTCTCGCGCTGCAGGTCAGCGAAGTCCTCCTCGTCGAGAAACTGGCTGTGCGGGTCGAGCGACGCCAGCATCCCGCGGAGGGCCGCATAGGTCAGCTCCTTGTAGCCCACCTTGGCGGGGTCGACGTAATCCTGCCGGACCAGCTGGAGTACGCGCGCGAAAAGCAACATGTACTGGTAGCTCGGGTCCAGCCCCGGAGTCGGCGCCGGGTCGGCCGACAGGTTCGCTCCCCGCCACCCGGCGAGTCCGCCCAGCAGAAACGCCAGGCCTACAAGAATGACAAGCCGCAGCCGGGCCATGTTATGGCCCAAGCGTGCCCCACGCAGATGCTCCTGACAAGACCTGCCCCGCAGTGCTTGCCTTCATCTCAGGACCCTTCTCATTTGCGCAGAAAGGTTGATTCTTTCAACTGTACACTCTTCTTGATCAGCAATCTCCGCCGTTTATCCGGCAAAAAAGATCGGTTCATTCGCCTCAGATACCAGTCGAAGCGGACTGGCGGAAAACTTTTATCTGAAAACTATGTCTCTTCAAGACCTTACGGCTACCATCGCGAGAATATTTTCCTAAAGTAAAATCTCATTCATCTCTTTTGCATGCACTTACTTTGGGTCGTGTTAAGTTAACTGTTAACGGAAAGCAATGAACAAGATGGCGTACAAAGTTACAATAGCGACGTAATTCTTAGGCGCAAATATCTTACCGGAATCCCTTTTGCTGACCCGCCGCTTCTATGCACAACTCGGAATCTCTCCGGGTTTGCCTGACCGCGCTTGTTCGGGCTTTCAGGAAAACCCGTACACTCGCGCCCTTGTGGCCCACGTCTGCGCTCTTGCTCACATTCTCTGCCCTCGGTACGGGTGTCGGACAAGGGCAATCGCTCGTTTATGCGCAAGACTTCGACAGCCCGACATCGCCCCAAGGTAATGTCTACTTTGGTACCAGCGCGAACTACAATGGCATCAATGACGGCAGTTCCCAAAACGGCGTCACCACCGGCGGCAGTTTCGCCGGTAATCCCGTAACCCGGGATGGCGTGATTGGCACGTCGTACCGTGGCATCACACCCAACAGCGGGAGCTATTTGCTGGGCGAATATACCAATTCGGGACCAAACTATGCCGGGACGTTTTTTTCCACGGCGAACGTTCCTGTCCTGCCGCATTCGGTCTATCAACTTTCGTTCTACCTGGGCTTCACCCCCATCGGCACGCTGCCGCAGATCGTTCCCACGATCAACGGCGTCGCCCTGAGCGGCCCGATTGTGCCCGTGCATACGAACGTTTTGGAACCCTACAGCTTTTCCTACAATGTGGGCAATGCAACGAACGTGACCCTGGCGCTCACCAACCTGACCGCCACCGGGGGCGGCAACGATTTTGCCGTGGATACGATTACGTTCACTCTGGTACAGGCGAGCTTTTCAACTGTGGGATTGACCCCCAATCAACAGGCGATCGCGGACGATCTCAGCGCGGGTCCGCTCAATGCGGTTTCCAATCCTGTCTATACCATCCTGACCACGAATCCCGGCGCGTACCCGGCAGCTCTCGACCAGCTTTCACCCGAGGAGTTCGGCCGCTTTGCCTCCGAGACGGTTTTCAATGATGCCACGTTTGAAGTCCAGGCGATGGACGATTATCTCGCCTCGCGACAGGATTCCTGTGGATGTTCTTTCCGGCCTGGACACGGTCTCGATTTCAGCGGCCTTAACATCCATTCCGCGGAAGGCCAGCCCATTCTACCGGGCCTGCGCAGTCGACTTGCGGTGGCCGACCGAGCCTCCGTGCCGGACACCGAGCCACTCTTCGGCGCGTTGCCTTCCGAAACGCCCACGGGCCAGCGGTGGAACGTCTTCGTCCGCGGGAACGTCACGCTCGCGCAGGGGTTCTCCCAGCGGGATGTGGGTCACTTCGACGACACGACCACCGGTGTCATGGTTGGCGCCGACCGGCTGATCACCCCGCATTTCCTCGCGGGTCTTAAGGGTGGTTACGGCCACACCGACGCCACGCTCGATGCCGATCAAAGTTCGGCGACCGACGACGGCTATACCGGCGGCCTGTACGCCGCCTATGCCGACAGTGGCTGGCACGCCAATTTTCTCGGTGACTATACGTACCATTCTTACACGCAGGCACGCGCCGTCACCTTCCTTGGGCAGACCGCGTCGAGCGCTCCCAAGGGCAACGAAGGTCTCGTTGACCTGGATGGCGGTTACGACTTCTCGGGCGGAAGTTGGACCATCGGGCCGGTCAGCGGGCTGCAGTACACCCGGCTCTCGCTCAACGGATATAACGAAACGGGCTCACTGGCTGACCTCCAGGTCAACGCCCAGAATGCCGACTCGCTGCGCAGCCGCCTGGGCGCCCAGGCGGCAAACACGTGGTGTTTGGGCAACATCGTTTTGAGGCCTCACCTGGCCGCCACCTGGCAGCACGAATTCATGGACCAGGCGCGCGGCATCACCAGCCGATTCGACGGCGAGGATTTGCCTTCCTTCACTGTCCGCACCGAGACGCCTCAACGTGAATTTGCGCTTCTTGATGCCGGAATGACGGCCGGGGTAAGCAACACCACCACCGTCTTTGCCGAATACATGACGCAGGTGGGCCAGGCGAACTACTTCGGCCAGTCTATTCAGGCCGGCGTCCGGATCCAGTTTTAGGGTGCGCCTGACGCCGAGAACGGAGCCCGCGCTTCACGGAGAAGCCGTCGTCTTTGCGAGGTCCGGCGGCCCGAGAAACGGGCGCATGATCCGGACCCGCACGGCGTATCCCGCGGCATTGCAGTGCAGGCCGTCCGGCCCAAATAATCGTGCATCGGGCTTTCCGCTCGGATCTAAAAACGCAGCGTAAAGATCGACATACCCAAGCTTCTTCCCGCCCGCCAGATAGGCCTTCAGGATCGCGTTGTATCGCAGCCGTGGAATGCTTTCCGCCGCGCGGGCGGGGCTCGAGGTCAATCCGTCGAAGACGATGGGCACGTCCGGCATCGCCGCTCGCACCCGATCCACGAACGCCTTCACGTCGGCAAGCACCGCTTCCGGTGTGCGGCCGGAGTGAATGTCGTTCCCGCCTTCGTTGACGACGATCAAGCGCGGCCGGTACGGCAGCACCACGCGATCGGTGTAATAAAGCAAATCGGACATTCTCGATCCGCCAAACCCACGCCGAACGATCCGGTACCCGGGCAAGTCCTGCGGCAACGCCTTCCAGCGCGTAAACTGGGAATCGCCCACGAACAAGATCGCGCCTGGCGCGGGCGGATTCACCCGATCCGCGGCCTCAAACGCCTGGATATCCTTTTCAAATGGATGCTTTGCGGCCTGGGCGGGCGCCATGAGGGCCAGCCATCCTGCCAGTGCCGCCACAGGGAAAAGTGCCGGGGTAAATCTGCGCATCCCGATGAAACCCCCGGAACCGCTTTCCGTTTCGAGCCGAACGGCAACCGGCGTGATCGCTTTCAGGTTTTGAGAGACGCGCCGGCCTGCTTCCGACACGTCTCGCCCAACAAATCCCATTGACGCATCCACATACGTCGATATGTTCTTGGGTTCCTCCAGCGGTCCCGCGCTGACATTCCGACGTTACTGCGCCATTCTCCTTCCAACCCATGAGCGACCTTCACCCTCTCGAAGCCCTGCTGCAGCAACGCATCGTCATCATCGACGGCGCGATGGGCACCACCCTGCAGCAGTACAAGCTCGAAGAGGAGGACTTCCGCGGCGAGCGCTTCAAGGACCACCACAAGCTCCTTAAAGGCAATGGCGACCTGCTCGTCCTGACGCGGCCCGATGTCATCGCCGGCATCCACCGCCAATTTTTGGAGGCGGGCGCGGACATCATCGAGACGGACACGTTCAACGCGCAGACGATCTCGCAGGCCGACTACGATCTCGAGCACATCGTCACCGAACTCAACGTGGAGGCGGCCCGGCTTGCCGCGCGCGTGCGCGACGAGTTCATGGCGGCGAATCCCGGCCGGCAATGCTTCGTCGCCGGGTCGATGGGCCCGACCAATCGCTCCGCCTCCATCTCGCGCGACGCGAACGATCCCGGCGCGCGTGGCGTCACCTATGTCGAGTTGGTCGACGCCTACCGTCAGCAGGCGCTGGGCCTGCTCGAAGGGGGCGCCGATGTCCTGCTTGTCGAAACGATCTTCGACACGCTTAACGCGAAGGCCGCGCTCTTTGCCGTCGACGAGGCGTTCCAGCAACTCGGCCGGCGCGTGCCGCTGATGATCTCGGTCACCATCTTCGATTCGGGCCGCACGCTCAACGCGCAGACGCTGGAGGCGTTCTGGATCTCCATCGCGCACGCCAAGCCGCTGAGCGTCGGCATCAACTGCGCGCTCGGGCCCGACCAGATGCGGCCCTATATTGAGGAGTTTTCGCGCCTGGCCACCTGTTACTTTAGCTGCTACCCGAACGCCGGCCTGCCTGACCCGCTTTCGCCCACGGGCTTTCCGCTGCTGCCGGAGGACATGGGGCCGCTCATGCTCGACTTCGCCCAGCAGGGTTGGCTCAACATCGCGGGTGGCTGCTGCGGCAATACGCCCGCGCATATCAAATGCATCGCCGACGCGCTGAAGGAAGTGAAGCCGCGCGCCCTGCCCGCGCCCGCGCCGAGGACGGAGTACGCCGGGCTGGAGCCTTTCGCGCTTCGGCCGGAGATTCCGTTTACCCTCATTGGCGAGCGTACCAACGTCACCGGTTCGCCGAAGTTCGCGAAGTTGATTCTGGACGCCAAGTTCGACGAGGCGCTGGCGGTCGCGCGCCAGCAGGTGGAGGGCGGCGCCGCGATCATCGACGTCAACATGGACGAGGGCATGCTCGATGGCGAGAAGTCGATGACCCGGTTTCTCAACCTCATCGCGGCCGAGCTGGAAATTGCCCGCGTGCCCATCATGGTCGACAGCTCCAAGTGGAGCGTGATCGAAGCCGGGCTGCGCTGCATTCCCGGCAAGCCGATCGTCAATTCGCTCAGCCTGAAGGAGGGCGAAGCCGTCTTCCGCGAGCGCGCCGCGCTGGTGCGCCGCTACGGCGCCGCCGCCGTCATCATGGCCTTCGATGAAAAAGGCCAGGCTGATTCCCTGCCCCGGCGCGTTCAGATCTGCCGGCGCGCCTATGACATTCTTGTGCGCGAAGTCGGCTTCCCCGCGGAGGACATCATTTTCGATCCGAACGTCCTTACCGTCGCCACCGGCATCGAGGAGCACAACAACTACGCGGTCGATTTCATCGAGGCGACCCGCTGGATCAAGGCGAACCTGCCCGGCGCGCGCGTCTCCGGCGGCATCAGCAACATCTCATTTTCCTTCCGCGGAAATAACCCGGTGCGCGAAGCCATGCACGCCGTCTTTCTCTACCACGCCATCCGCGCCGGACTCGACATGGGCATCGTCAATGCCGGCATGCTCGCCGTCTACGAGGAGATCGAGCCTGCGCTGAAGGAACGGGTCGAGGACGTTATTCTCAACCGGCGTCCTGATGCCACGGAGCGGCTGGTCACCTTCGCCGAGACCTTCAAGAAAGTCTCCAAGGTCGAGGCGAAAGAGGACGCGCAGTGGCGCTCCCTGCCCGTCGAGGAACGGCTCAGCCATGCGCTGGTCAAGGGCATCGTCGACTTCATCGACGCCGACACCGAGGAGGCGCGGCAGAAATATGCCACGCCGCTGGAGGTGATCGAAGGCCCGCTCATGACCGGCATGAGCGTGGTGGGTGACCTCTTCGGCGCCGGGAAAATGTTCTTGCCGCAGGTGGTGAAAAGCGCGCGCGTGATGAAGAAATCGGTCGCTTATCTCCTGCCCTACATGGAGGAGGAGAAGCGCCGCACGGGCAACAAGCAGGCGCAGGGCAAGGTGCTGCTCGCCACGGTCAAGGGCGACGTGCACGACATCGGCAAGAACATCGTGGGCGTCGTGCTGGCCTGCAACAACTACGAGGTGATCGACCTTGGCGTCATGATTCCGAGCGAGAAGATTCTCGCCTCGGCGCGGGAACTGGGCGTGGACGTTATCGGTCTCAGCGGCCTCATCACGCCATCGCTCGACGAAATGGTCCACGTCGCGCGCGAGATGGAGCGCGAGAAGTTCACGCTTCCGCTTCTGATCGGCGGCGCCACCACCAGCCTGGCCCACACGGCGGTGAAGATCGCGCACCACTATTCGAACGCCACCGTCCACGTGCTCGACGCCTCGCGCGCCGTTGGCGTCGTCGGCGCGCTCTTGAGCGACGCGCAGCGGCCCGAGTTCGAGAAGAAAAATCGCGCCGACCAGGAGCGGGCCAAGCTCGCTCACGAGAAGAAGCGCCCGAGCAAGCCGCTGCTTTCCCTGCCCGAGGCTCGCCGCCGCGCCTTCGCGCCCGAGTGGAAAACGGCCGAGCTGCCGGTGCCCGCCTTCACCGGCATTCGGGTCATCGACCCGCTGCCCCTCCGCGAGATCGCGAGTTACATCGACTGGTCACCTTTCTTCCACGCCTGGGAAATCCGCGGCCGCTATCCGGCGCTGCTCGATGATCCCGAGCAGGGTCCGCGCTGCCGCGAACTTTTCCACGACGCCACGACGCTGCTGGAGAAACTGCTCGCCGGCGGCCGCGTCCACGGCAAGGCCGTCTACGGCTTCTTCCCTGCCAACAGCATCGGCGACGACATCGAGCTCTACACCGACGACACGCGCACCCAGGTGCTCACCACCCTCCACACCCTGCGCCAGCAGATGGACAAGCCGGCGGACCAGCCCAACTACGCCCTGGCCGATTTCATCGCGCCCAAGTCGAGCGGGCGCGGCGATTATTTCGGCGCTTTCGCGCTTACTGCTGGGCTCGGCGTTGCTGAAATCGCGCGCGAGTTCGAGGCGGACCACGATGACTACAACGCCATCATGACGAAGGCCCTGGCTGACCGCCTCGCCGAGGCCAGTGCCGAGTGGCTCCATCGCCAGGCACGCATCGCCTGGGGCTTCGGTGCGGACGAGAAGCTCGGCAACGAGGATTTGATCAGGGAGAGATACCGCGGCATCCGCCCTGCCCCGGGGTACCCTGCCTGCCCCGACCATACGGAAAAACGGCTTCTCTTCGAACTCCTCCAGGCGGAGAAAAACGCCAACGTGGTGTTAACCGAAAACTTTGCCATGGACCCCGCAAGCTCCGTCTCCGGCTTCTATTTCGCGCATCCCGAAGCAAAGTATTTTGGTGTCGGCCTGATCGACCGCGACCAGATCGACGACTACTCCGAGCGCAAAGGCATGCCTGTCCCGGAAATCGAAAGATGGCTGGCCCCCAGCCTCTCCTACGATCCCGAAAAGAATCCGGCGCCCCTCAACCCCCGGGAGACCGCGGTCACCTGTGCGTGCGGCACCTCGCACGGGTAAATCCAAGAAGCGCGTTTGCGTCTCCGGCCGCATTCCGATGTTTATAGATTCTTTACCTATTTGTTATAGGCAGACCCGTTACGCCGACTTTCCAGCCTTGCCAAATTACCCCGACTTTCCGCGAGATCCGGATCGATCTTCAAGGCTTTTATAAACTCGTCCTCGGCTGCAGCAACATGACCTTGAGCAAATAGGGCTACTCCCAGGTTATTATAGGCGTCGGCATAGTCGGGCTGAAGCTTGATTGCCAGCCGATATCGTTCAATGCCTTCGGCAAGATTGCCCTGATGACATAGGGCCGTGCCTAAATTGTACTGAGCAAGGGCGCAGCTTGGATCCATTGTTACCACTTGTGTTAAGAGGGTAGTGCCGTCCTCCAGCTTGCCTTCACGAATGAGGCAGGTTGCTTCATTGACCATCATCTCGACGGGCTGATGGTGAAGACGAATCGCCTCCTGATATTCCTGGATCGCCTCAGGATAACGCTGTGCCGCTCGAAAAACATCGCCCAGCTGCGCGTGAATGGGACCGTCGTCGGAGGCTACGTTCCACCTCTGGTCTGAGGCAACCTTGCTGCCGCCGTCGCTAGGATCCAGATGCAACGCTATTTGAAATTCCTCAATCGCCGCAGGATAATCAGCTTTGTCCTGCAAGGCCGATCCCAGGAAAAAATGTAGAACCTTGTTGTTAGGGGTGATGCTCAAGGCATAGCGGTCCAGCGTCTCGGCATTGACGAACTTGCCCGCGTAAAGATTACTCTGCATTGCCAGCGAGGCACAATAGAGCGCAACAAACCCTGCTCCGCATAAACGGAGAGAAGGAGCTACCTTGGCCTGAATGTCTTCGAGACCCGCCACCAAGAGCGCGATCAACCCAAGGATGGGGATGTAGACAATATGATCAAGCACCCACGTGAGATGCATGTAAGAGACAGCGTGGAATCCGAGAAAAGGAAATAGGAAACAGCAGAAAAATCCCAACCCGAGCAAGGCGTGACGTCCCCAGCTTTGGTGCCTGCTCCAAAGCCACGCAACGATAGCTACAAGGACCAACAAAGGGATAAATTGCGCACCGTTGGATGGATCGACCACCCATTTTGGGTAGACCGGCATGGGGTGGAATGGCCATGCGCACCGGGTGAAATAAAATGCCAGCGTTTGCCACAACAAAACTAGTTGAAACGGAAACCCTCCAATGGGACTTACCCCAGGGGTCCAGTCCCGCGCAATCGAGTGTGTGTAAAGGTCGCCCACTGCCATCGTGGTGAAGCCCAAAGCGACGGAGATTACAAAAAAGGGAAGGCTGGCCTTTAGATCGCTCCAGCCAATTCGACCCCGCTTCCACCAAACGTAAAGAAGCATGAATAATGGGAAAGGCGCGACGGTAATTTTGCACAGCATCGCCACAAGAAAGAAAAAGAGCGTCCACAGATAGAATCTCGCCGACTTCGTGTTTTCATAGTTAAGGTAGCAGCAGACGGCCACGAGAAAGAAGGGGAGCGAAAGTGTGTTCTTGAGCTCTGAAGCCGGAACCACCGAGTCGACCGCTTCGGGATGAATGGCGAAGAGCAACCCGCCGAGCCAGGCGAGACGCAGCCCAAGCTTGCTCAACAGATGCCAAATCCCAAAACAACTGATGAGATGGAGAGCGAAATTAGTGACGTGATAACCAAAGGTGTCTTCGCGAAAAAGGTCCCACTGCGCCACTTGGACCGTTTCGGTGATGGGATAAAACTCAACCCAACTGCCGGGCACAAACCAGGTTTTCCATAAGACGTCCGGGTCCCGGAGCAGCAGATTTTTTGGAACGTACCAAGTGTCGTCGCCGATCCAATCGGCATGAAAGGAAGGTCCGTAAATTAAAAGCGCGATACCGACAATCAGCGCGGCTCGAATCACGACGGATCCGTAGGAAAAGCTAAAGTTAAATCGGCCTCGAGGCGCAGGATTCATCACTGAATGAAGCTGGCGAACGTAAATCCCTATCGCAAAGCGGTAACGAGAGATGCACAAAAAAACAGTGCGGGTGTTACCACCCGCACTGTTACTTGCCCAAATTCAGACGAATTCAGGACGATTGACGTCAGACTTACGGAGTGATGACGCCGCCCTCGGAGGTCTTGACCGTAGGAGCGATCTCCGACTTGAGATAACCAGCCACATGAGCCGTGACTTCGTTCGCGTTGCCGGAGCTGTAGGGCGCGCCGGGACGAACGACGTTGGTGTTCTCGAGCTCGGCGACGAGATTGCTCATGACCGTGAGCGCACTGGTGCTCTCCGTGTTGGTGCCGTAAGGCAGGGTGTAGAAGTGCTCATATTCCCAAGCTTGATAGGTACCGTTCTTGATCAACGTAAGAAGGTTGCCACCATTCGGATTCACGCCATTGTAGCTGAGAGCTACACCGGGTTGGTAGTTGGCCGGATAGCTACTATTGTTAGCTACGGGAAGGCCATCGGGAGCCAATAACGAATCAGCATCCGAGATACCGGCTTCAGCGATGACGTAGCCGCCGAAATCAGCATCGATACCAGGAGCGCACAAAGCCGAGCATAACCCGCCGCCGCTGTTGTAGCCACCGACGTTGTTAGCAAGAAGAGGAATCTGAAGCTTACTGGACTGAAGCAACGGGCTCGTTGTACTATCGCTAGAGTGAGCAGGGCTTCCTGCGGTGCCCGAAATATGAAGCGTGTACTGATTCGCAGTGCTCGTAACTCCGTAGGTCGTCTCGGCCAATTCGCTGAAACGAGTGCCAGAATCGGTATCACGGCCGGTCAAGTTGACATATACGTTGGCATCAGCCGAACTACCGGTTAACAGATTCGCAGTCCCATAGCCATTGCCCAATAGATACTTGGCTTGAAGATTGGTGATGTTGGTCAGTCTCGTCCAAGTCTGATAATCTGTATCGGTTGACTCCGCAGCGCATTTGACCCAGACAAACGGGATAACGCCGACAACTTCACCGGTTCCTGGCTTGTTGCTGAAACCGTGGTTGCTCGAACTCAGCGCGTTGGCCGATACGCTCGTGCCCGTGATTCCATCCAGCTGTGTCGTACCACTGGCTGTGTTAAGTGGCGTGGAGCTTTGGAAAGAATCCGACATACAGCAGTCGGCCGTTACCGGCGCATCGTAAACAGCCGTCGAATTTGCCGCTAATCCAAGACCACCGCCAGGACCTGCGTTGAGGTCGAAGTTGGAGTAGAACTGGGCGTTGCTCAAGTCGCCATTGGTGATCGTCTGGGTACCTGCTGTCGCCGTAGTTCCATTTAGGTTGGAGGGCGAGAGCCAAGGAGACGTTCCATGGTTGGCGCCCGTTCCAGTATCGGCCGTCGCAGGCGCAGGCACGGCACCAGTCGCAACGGTGTTGATGCCCGAGATGGATCCCGTCCAATCGGTTTCGATCGTCACCGTTTGACCATTCAGGGTGCCTTGAAAGACCGCCTGACCGGCAGTCGCCAAGGTTTTGGTACTGGGATAGTACGCCGCATTGACTGACCCACCGAAGATCTGGACGATGGCTTCGGTCATGGCGGCGCGATAAGCCGTCGAACCGGTGATATGGAGAGTTACAGGGGCAGTTACCTGCGCCTGCGCAGAGGTCGCGACCAGGGCGAGAAGCGCTCCGGCCGACAACATTAATTTGGTAAACGATTTCATTTTGAGTTTTGGTAGATTAGGTTTGCGTAGTTGGGCGTGACCCGTGGCTGCAATAGCAGCCAGGGTTGAAGTGATTGTCAGTTTACTGAGTCTGAAGGGGGGTTAGTTCAGCAGGGCGCGGCGGCGGGCCAGCACCCACAACAGGGCGATGGAGCCGAGGCACAACGCATAGGTGGAAGGCTCGGGAGCCGTCACAGCAGCGCCGTTGAACACTAGATCACCATTTGTGAAGCTGAACGAGCCCAGCAATTCTTCTGTTCCCGTCGAGCCGCTGGGGACGCGCGGATCACCAGTCGGGCTGAATTCATAGAGACTCAGGGTCGAACCGCTGCCAAGGGTCACCTCTCCGGGCGACGGCGTTTGGAAGAATCCAGGGTTATTCCCGCCGTCAGTCTCGTTGTAGGTGAAGCTATTTACGTTGCTCGTACTGATTTCCGCTCCAGCCATGGTGTAACGTGTATAGGTATTTTCCAATTGTGAAATATTGGAAGCACTGGTTCCCACCTGACCATTCAACAAAGGACCGGAGTCGGAAGTCTGGGTGGCGAAGAAGGTATTGATGAAGGTCTGATTAATGCCATTCGGGGCGCCGCCGTTTACTGCCGCATGATCGGCTCCTGAAACACCGACAACTCCGAATTCGAGGTTGTTGGACGTGAAGGCGGAATTGGCGCCGGTGTTGGAGCTGAAGATCGAATTAATATCAGAAGCTGAGACCGTGCCCAGCGTTCCGAAATTGATGGTAGCCGTCGGAAGGAACTGGCTGAAGTTACCGAGGTCCGCCATATAGTCCTGGGTTGCACCCGAGGCGGACACTCCGTTGCCGCTGCCGGTCGCCTCGACACCGAGGACCAAATCGCCGTTGCCCACGGTGAAGGTCGAGGCCTTCGCAGGGTGAGCGAGCAAGGCCACGCCGGCCATCGCCATTGCCATTGTCTTGAGGAATTTATTTTTCATTGTGTACTGCTGGATGAGTTAGTTGTTTGGTTGGGCTTTGAAGGTTTCCCTTCGGTCAGGACTATTATCGATAAGTAAGACGCGATCTCACGGACGAGGAGTGACATTACGGAGACATTGCGAGAATTTTATCCGCTGATCCTTGCTCGTTCGTTACTTTATTTCCCATAAGCATGTGACAGGCTTAGCTGCCCTTTTGTGACGTTTGGGAAACGACATCGCGAGGGACGTCGACTCGAAGGCTCTTAATCTGTGTCGCCGCCTCCATAGCCCACAACTTCAACCGTGATGATGGAGGGCAACTCCGCGGACGCAGGCTGAGTTTGACGCTGGCTGTTGCTGGCGACTTCACTGGCCGCGTTATTGGCAGCGCCGGCAGCGGCGCTGGCCGCAGCAAGGCCGCCGATATTTGCCGACGCCGTTGTCGGAACACCGGACGATTTGCCTCCGACGCTGATGTTGGAGGCATTAAGAACCCGGACAGCCGCGATGTTAAGATTACCCGAGGCGCGAATACCAGCGTCGCCGGCATCGACGGTTCCCTGAGGCGCGATCAGGTCGACGTCTGAAGGTGGCGCGCCGATATCGGTTTCGAGCACGCCGATCCCACCGCCGGTGGCCAGGCCGGCCAGGTCAGTCTCTACATTTCCGCTCTGGGGACTCACAATGACCCTGGTGGGAGGGGCGGATTGCACCGTCTTGGACGAGGCGCCGGCCGCAATGTCTCCGGTGGTTGACCAGACAATTTCGTTGCCGCCGTTCAAGGTGAAAATACGAGACGTGCCCACGTTCACATTGCTTCCGGTGAAGATTGAAATGTTGCCGCCATCGACAGTCAGGATGCCCTGATCGATGGCATTTGTTCCGGCGACCGGCAGGCCAACGGTGAGTTGACCGCCTGGAGCCAGCAGGCTGATGTTGCCCCCGTCCTCGGTCTTGATCTCACGCGATGTGAGCGTGATGTCACCGTGCCCAGTATAGGACGGGAACAATGCGGCAATGGCCTGATAGCCGGTCGTATAGTTTGTGCCGTTCGCGGTGTGGTCGCG
>CAZZYY010000004.1:35845-43548 GCA_964658475.1 uncultured Candidatus Methylacidiphilales bacterium
GAATCGAGCCCACCGGAACCGCCAATGCCAGCCGCAGCGACGATGTCGGACCCGGTAAACGGCAGGTAAGGATTGCTCTGATTACCGATGCTGGTGATGCCAAGCCCTAGACCGTTGGTGTTGGCCCCACTGGCACTCACCGAGGTGCTGACGCCAAGATTTAAATTGTCGCCCGCGAGCACTTCGAGAGTACCCGGTCCAGAAATCTGGAGGTCGCCAGCGAGAGGGTGGCTGCTCTCTTGAGGAAGGGCTTTTTCCAACTCAAGCGACAGCGGCGAAGTCGCGTCATAGGGGAGGATGTTCCTTCCGGCCGACACGACGCTGATATCGTTGGGCTGATTGTTTTGGATATAGACTCCAATATTGGTGATGTCTTGACCTGCGATAATGTCGGCAGACTTGCCCGCGTAGAGGGTAAGGCCGGAGATGTCGCCCGTACCGGCGTACACCTGAAGCGGATTGAAATCGCCGGCATGCAAGGTTTGGCCATTGATATCAGCGTGAAGGGTTTCCTGATTCTGCAAGAGCAAGCCCGTTGCTCCAGTCGCAGCAAACAACGCATCGAGGTTACCAAATAGATCGGAACTGGTGGCAACCCAGAGGGAATCGTTTCTTCGTGCGGCCGGCGCGGCCAATGAATAGGGCGTTGCGACTCCCGGAATCGAACCAGGGTTCGCATCCGAGAGGTCAATCGTGGTGGTATCCCAATTGATCGGATTCGACGAAGAGGCGCTGACGGCGGAATTGGAGACGACGTTTGGCTGCAGGCCATTAATGGAGCCAGCGGCCACAAGGTCAATTGTTCCGGTGGCAGAAGGTGCTAAAGTGAATTGCCCCGAGGAGTCGATGTCGCCGGAAAATGCGGTAACGCGCAATGTCCCCGGCATGAGTTCATAGAGTGTGGTAAATGGATCGACCGTGGCACCAATCGTTAAGGTTTCGTCGAGTTGGAGCCACTTCTCATAGAAAGACCAGCTTATCCCTGACGAGGTATCATCGGAAAAATTCAGATCATGCTCATACCAACCGTCAAGGGAGCCATCGCCCGAGTTTGTATCTTCCTTGAGCACGACGCTGCCCGTCAGCGAACTAACATTAACGGCGTCCGTCGATGAATAGGTTGAGAAATAGGATTTATCGAAAAAGCTATTATTGACATTTTCTGGCAGCAGAAAGGGATTGGCGACAGGCCCCAGTAAAACATTGTTTACCGCCACGACGTCGAAACTTCCCACCCCGAGAAATAGCGTGGTGCGCAGCCAAGTCGTCGGATCGGGCTCTACAGTATCAAGCTGTTGCAGCGCGCTCTGGGTGACGGAAGCACGTGTGCTATTAGTGATAATGCTGTTTCCCGCCACCAGAGTTCCTTGACCGCGTTCGACGTAATAGACGCCTCCATCAATGTTGCTGCCGGCGCTTACCATCAAGTCGCCGCCCCCCAATTCCAGTAAGGCACTAGCATCTGGCGCCACGGGGTCCCCCATGGCGTTGAGCCCGGGCATGCGGGCATTCGTCGATGCGACCGCATCGATGTTACTAATGTTGCGCCCAGCAACCACGCTGACGTTTCCCCCGCCCAGCGTGCCAATACCTTCCAGGAAATTGCTGAAATCGGCCCACCAAGAGGTCGAGGCAATCTCGTTGATGCCATCATACAAGGTCTGGCTGGAGGCAAAAACCCCGTTTTGGGTGAATCCACGGTGATCGAGCCACGAGGTCGGAAGTTCCCGGGAGGAGTCGGGCAGCAGGGTCGCGCCGTCATCCGGGCTATAATAATGTCCGATGTCCTGCAGCGCGTTGATCGTGACGTTTCCCCCCTCCATGCTGTATTGCGCGGGATAGTCATCGCCAAGATTGCCCCCGAGATTGGAGACCCTCGGATAATCAAACCGAGGCACATCAAAGTCGTTCGGAGAAAGGACAGTTGCGGGGTCGGCGATTTGGGAGCCTGCCGTATAGATTGTGACCACCGCGTTCAGTAACTCGACATTTGAGCCGGCGGAAATATTGATGTTACCCGTTCCCGTGCGGATGGTCTGGTAGAATTGGGAGAGGAGGGTGCCGGTGTCCGTCTGCGAGGCAACGGCGGTGCTGTCCACATCCGCGCTGCCGAGCCCAAGCTGAAGCGAGCCGGCTCCTTGCTTAACCTGAAGCGGCTCGGCGGCGGTTAAGTCGGCTCCCGCAACCAGATTGTAGGTCCAGGATCGGATGCCGTTAGGGAGAAGCGGTGCCGTCCAGAGTGTCCCTGAGGGATTGCCCGCATCGGAGTTGTCGAAGCCATCGCTCAGACTCCCGCCAGGGGTGAATCCGTCGGGACTCGCGGCAAAAATCAGATTGCTGGCGGCTTGGAGCGTCAGGACGCCTGGAACGTTATTCGGGCCAAAATGGAAGGGGGTGCTAGAGACGGGAATTGAATCGACGCTCGTCGCCAACTGGGAGAGATCCCAGGTAGTCTCCAATGTGAGATCACCGGTGGGGTTGATGATTTCAGCGCCAGGTTCGACGGCAGTGAGCGCCGATAGTAGGGCGCTGGCGGCGTTGCCGCTGTATAGATGATCAACAATGGTTGCCGTGTTCGCGACCAAACTGGCGCCATTGGCCGAGACGGCATTCTCGACGGCGGAATCGATGAGGCCTCCGCTAGGTTCGTAAACCTGATTACCCACGACGGTGATGCTCGAGGGATCGATGATATTCCCCGTGATCGCGCCGACCGCCACGGCATTAGGCTGGGGTTCACTTGCGCCGCCAACGTTCATGGGAACGACCTGGCCATTTGACAGGGCGCGGCCGCTTAGCAACAGGGTGCCGCTCACGTCCCCCGCAAAGGCGGCAGGGAGAGCAGCGCCACCCGTAAGATTGGTTGCCCCGGCAGCCGAGAAGATAGCGTCCGAGGCCAGGTCAAGCGGAACGGGGCCTCCGGTCCCGGAGGCGAACGAGACGGTCGCCTCCGGATTGTTGAGGGTAACGGTGCTTCCCGGAGGGATGTCGCTCAGGCTCGAGCTCGTGAATGCCGTGGTGACATGATTGGTCGTGATGGTGCCACCGCCGCCGCCACTGATTTGCAGGACATCGTTTCCCGGCGTGCCGGCGGGCAGATAGAAAGTTCCCCCGGCTATCGTGCTTCCGGGGTTGGAAATGGCGACGGAATCTCCAGTCGGGCTGGTCGGTGAAACAGGGTTGTTCAGCTCGAGCGGGAGATAATCGACCAGCAGATTGATCGTGCCGGCGACTGTTACCGCGTCGGCGCTCGAAACAGATCCTCCCACAACGAACGAACCCGCGTTCAGTGAAACTGAGCCGCCCTGACCGGCGTCGTTGAAAGCCTGACCTTCAACCGTCAAATCGGCGGTCGACGCAATATTGATCCCCCCCGTGGCGTCCAGGGTGATGGCACCGCCTGTCGCGCCCGATGCATTGATTTCGCCATCGACCACAATGTTTCCACTATCCGCTGAAAGAGTGAAGGCATGGGCGCTTAAACTTGCGCCGGCATCGACAGCCTCGACGTTGCCTTGGCGGATGCGAATATTCTGAGATTGCGAGAAACCGGCAGTGGTGAGTAGATGCTCGAGCGGGGTCAAGTCATTGGTGTCATTCGCCGCATTGAAGTTGTTTGTTGCCGCGTCGAGCACGAAGTTGCCGTTTTGACCCTGCGACAGAATTGCTCCGCCGGCGGTTGCCGCAACGGTCCCACCCTGCCCTTCAAGGTTCGATCCTGACGCCGCAGTGAAAGCGCCGGATGATGCGCGGACCACCAAGGTACCTGCATTCGCCGCCTGGCTATCCGGGGTGCCCGTCCCCGACGCGGCGGAGACGTTGAGAGCGCCTTGCGACTCAAGGGCGACGTCACCATGCCCGGAGGCAAGTGTAATTGTGCCGCCACTCGTATATTGAGTGGCAGTCAAATTTGGTAGATGAGGAGAGATGCCGCTGACGTCTATCGTCCCATCGACAATGAGGTCCGTGTTACCTGAAGTGGTTCCCGTCGCATCAAGAGTCACCTGACCGCTGTGGAAAACCATGTTTCCCGAATCTGAGATGCTGTCGGCCTGCACTCCAAAGGCGCCCCCCAATCCATTGCTGAGAGAAGAATCGGGCGAGCCGGCAGACGAAATAAGCGCGTTGCCGCCCAAGACGTTGATCTGTTCGGACGATCCGGTAACGCCCGTGATGAGCGGGGTCGTTAAATGGAAACTGGTAACGACAAGATCAAGGCTGGCTTGCCCCGGGGTCACGCTTGTATCAGCACTTGTGACCGAAGCTGAACTGGCCACCAGAACTTCCTGACTCGCGTTGATATTGACCTGGCCGAACCCATCGATCGTAACCGCATTACTTGGACCAGTGCCCGTTCCACCCCCGAGTTCCAAAACCGGCGCATTCAAGGTTAACTGACCTGCGATCACCATTGGATTAGAGCCTGAACTAGGCAAGCTTGAGCCGCCGCCGTCGTTTAAAATGATCGAGTTGGTGGCATTAAGAGTTACGCCCCGTTGTGAAAGAGCGGGGATGATGTCCTGGTTGGTTGCGTTGTTCACCGCGGTGAATCCGCGAATTCCCGCGGCCTGCAGCGACAATTCGTCTATAATCGGCGTTCCCGATTCGTCGGCACCCAAAGAGCCATCTCCATAAAAGTCGATCGACGAATAGCTCAACAACGAAAGCCGGGTGGCATTTTGCTGCAGCGCCTGGACGATCGACCCCGACAGGACCAATCCGCTGGTAGGCGCGACGTTACCCGCGCCCGTGAAGTCCGAAAACACCACGCTGATCGAGCCGCCGTCAAAATTGAGCGTCTCGCCGCTGAGTAACGGAGACTGCGTGAAGCTGGCCGAGAGGTTGATTCCCGCACTGGAGTCGAGAGTCAGCGTTCCAGCCGGCACCGGAGAGGATGAGGTGCTCCCGGCACTTTCCAGGATGACGCCGTCGCCGATCGTCAAGAGCGGCGCGGCATCGGCAATGTCAGGATTAATCCGGGTCGTCTGCACGTCCTGACTGCTGCTGATTCGAAGCAGGGTGCCTGCTCCTTCCACCGCAAAAGCCGGTGCCTGGCTGGATACGGCCGACGCAACCGTTTGAATGACGGCGTCACTGTCGAGGGTGAGACTGCCGGTGGAGACGAGAGTGATATCGTTTCCGGTCAGGGGATTTGTCGCGTCATCGACTTCAATCGAATTCGTTGCGGTATCAACATCCGACCCATTTGACGCCAGCGTGCCTCCAATTAACAAGCTGCCGGCATTCAACGAATCGAGCTGGTTCGTGCCCAAGACCAAGCCGGCAAAACCATTCGGCGTTGCGCCCGTGCCATCGATCAGGATGTCGCTGGAGCTGCTGATCTCCACCAAACTACCGCGGCCGTCGGTGCCCGGTTGTCCAAGGAGAGTGCCGTTGAAAGTGAGCGACTGGCTCGCATTAAATACTGCCTGCCCTGCATCATTGGGCAAAACCGGTACCGGCTGATTTTGGGCGACTGCGCTCTGGCTTAGGTACGAAGTGGCAAAGGAATCGTCATACTCAGCCCGAGAACGGACGACCGATTCGGGTGCGACATTAAAAGAGACATAGCCAGCCGCAGGACCACTCGCGCGGGCGCTGCCCAGTCCGCTATAAATATACCCCGAAACCAGGCTGGAGCCGTCCGGTTCAGCAATGCTCGTATTGACACTCGGTGAGGCTGCCGCCCCGGTTTGAGGAGTAATCAGAAACGCGCCGGGCAACAGCGCGTACCGAGCAGGCAAAACGGTATAGTTACCGGCAGGCAAAACGTTGCTGGCGTTGAGATAGACTTGTTCTCCCACGCTCAGGTTGCTCCCGCTGACGTACCCGTCTGTGGCATCGAGGGCAGCGTAGTTCGCCTCAAAGGAAGGAATGACGGCAAAGCTTGATTCCGGCAGGTTGGCTTGGGTGCTCAGGATATCGACTGTGCCGCCGGTGCCCGTAACGAAACGGTCGGCGTAGAGATCGCCGCCGCCCGTGATATCGATGGTCGCGTTACGATCATCTGTGATGTTGTGACCGGTCAACGTGACGCCTTTTTCCGGGATCCCCTCCGCCCCGTTCCCACTGGCCGTGATGTCATTGCCTGCGGGGTCCTGCCATTCCGTGCCATTGACGTTTTGACCGTAAGGAATGATCAAACCTTGCCCGGTGGTGGGATCGACGGCCGACACTGACGTCACACTTCCGGACTTGAGATTAATATTTTGCGCCAAGTCGTAATCCGTACCCGCGGGGGAGAGGAAGTCCGTAGTATCCGGTGCAGCGCCCAAATGGATCGTACCGATGGGGGCCCGAAGAACCCCGCCCTGGGTGATATTGTCCGCGAAGATATTGAGCGTACCTCCCGCAGAGTAGGGCAGCGGCGGCAACGTCTCGGCATCCACCGGTCGGGATATTACGATGTTGCCCGACTTGATTGACCCGGCGCTGGAGTCATAAAACGCCGCCAGCGTGAAGGTATTTTCCGTTGTGGGGTAGATTTGCGCTGCTGAGATATTTATATTGCCCGCAACATCGACGATGCCGTCGCCACGAACGTCCCCGGCCTCGCCGAGGCCTTGGTTCACATTAAGCGTTCCGACACCTTGCAGGGATAGGTTTCCGAGATTGAGCAGATCACCGGCATTAATATTCAGAATTCCGCTGACGCCGCTGATGGCATATTTGGGAGCTTCATAATAGGGATTGCCGTTGTAGGTAAATATTGGGACCAATTTTCCCGTGACTCCGGGCACCTCTTCCGCTTGTTGCGCCGCGGGCGACGCCTGCGCCGTCCCCACCGCGACAAGTGGGGCGTTCAGAGTGACGCTATCATTGGCGAAGAAGAAGCCCTTGCCGGCAACCGAGATGCTCCGGTTGGCATTGATCGTCACAGGGCCGACAAATTCGGTGGTCCCGCCTAAGGTCAACGCATCGAGTCCCGTGGCCCCGAGGCCGTTGCTCGCGAACTGGGCGCTGGAGAAATATCCATAAATAGGAGCTCCGTCCTGATCGTTCAGCGATCCGGTTCCCTGGACCACGTTCCCTATCACGGTTTGGCCCAGTGACTGAATCGTCTTTCCTGCCGCCGTAACCGCCAAAGTTGCGTCGGCGGGATCTTGAAAGCTGTTATTCGTGGCGTAGAAGCCGCAGGAAACGCTCAGGCTGCCTCCATTGACCAGACTGCTGTTGGCGGCACCACCAGGCAGGCCTGAAAACGAGGCATCCGAGTAAAGTTCCTGCGCGCCTTGAAGCACAATCGCTCCCGCATTGCTATATTCCGTGAGGGGAACATCCGCCGCGGTTTGAAACGGGTTTTCTCCGGCGACGGCGGAAGGAACATCGAGCGTGCCTGACGCACCATCGACATTTAGCTTCGCGCTTGCCTCCGCGACGATATTTCCGGAAATTGAAATGGTGCCTCCGGGCAGGACGCTGCCCGTCTCGTAGCCATAAACATTGAAGGTGGGCTCCACCGTGCCGGCGGTCGAAAGCGTGCCGGCAATATCCACCGTGGGCAGAGGCTGCGTGGGATCGGAGTTATAGAAAATGACGTCCGAATTTGAAGCACCGGTGATGGTGATCTTTCCACCGGGCGCCGATATATTTCCCTGAACCGATACCGTTTGACCGTTGAGACTGACCGTCCCGAGGGGATCGGTCGCCACGCTGGAGTCGGCGTCCACGACGATGTTACCAAAGGTCAAAATGGCTCCGGA
>CAZZYY010000005.1:0-25773 GCA_964658475.1 uncultured Candidatus Methylacidiphilales bacterium
CCGAGCGCCGGTCGGTTGCGGACGCGTGTTCTATTCGGACCGGCGCTCGGAGAGCGCCGGCTACCTGACCGAACGCGGACCCAACATCCGCAGGTAGCTCGCGTTGGCCCGAGCCCGGAGCCCCCGCCGCGGCCAAATTAGGTGCGGTAAAGGAAAGTAATTCGAAACGCGCGCCATCCTCCTTGGCGACGATCGGCGATCTTTTTTACCGAGCATCCTCGCGTCTAACTTCATACTTCTACGTTCTCCCTTCCCCGCTCTAAGCTTCCCCCATGCCCCACATCAAGCTCTTCAGCCCGGGTCCGATCGAGGTGTCGGAAAAAACCATGCGCGCTTTCAGCAAGCCGATGATCGGGCATCGCTCGAAGGATTTTCAGGCGCTCTACGCCGACATTCACCCGGGGCTGCAGCAGCTCTTCTACACCCAGCAGCCCGTCTTCGTCAGCACGAGCTCGGCTTGGGGCGTGATGGAAGGCGCGATCCGTAATTTGGTTTCCAAGAAAGTGCTCAACTGCATGAGCGGCGCGTTTTCCGACAAGTGGTTCGACGTGGCCAGGAAGTGCGGCAAGACGGCCGAGCCGCTGCAGGTCGAGTGGGGCACCGCGATCACGCCGGAGATGGTCGAGGCCAAGCTGAGCGAGGGCGGCTACGACGCGGTGACGCTCATCCACAACGAGACGAGCACCGGCACGCTGAATCCGCTCAAGGAAATCGCCGCGGTGGTGAAGAAGTTCCCCGACGTGCTGCTGATCGTCGACTGCGTCTCGTCCTTTTCCGCGATGAAGATTCCGTTCGACGAACTGGGGCTCGACGTGATGCTGGCTGGCACGCAGAAGGCGCTGGCGCTGCCGGCGGGCGCGGCGGTGTTCACCGTTTCGGAAAAAGCCTACGCGAAGGCGGCCACGATCAAGGACCGCGGCTACTACTTCGATTTCCTCGAGTTCCGCAAGAACAAGGAAAACGACATGACGCCGACCACGCCGAGCATCTCGCACTTCTACGCGCTGCAAAGCAAGCTGGAGGACATCTTCGCCGAGGGGCTGGAGGCGCGTTATGCGCGGCACCTGGAGAACGCACGCATCACGCGGCAGTGGGCGGACAAGCGCGGCTTCGAGCTTTTCCCGCAAAAGGGCTACGAATCGATCACGCTCACCTGCTGCAAGAACACGAAGAACATCGATTTGCCGAAGCTCAACAGCCTGCTCAAGAAGAAGCATTCCTGCGTGATCGACGGCGGCTACGGCAAGATCAAGGGCACCAGCTTCCGCATCTCGACCATGGGCGACGAGACGACGGAGAACATCGTCGAGCTGCTCGGCTGGATCGACGAATGCCTGCGCGAGGCCGGAACGGTCGAGCCGGCGAAGTAGCGCATGCGGTCGCCTGACCTGGAGCCGGACCGGTTGGAGCTCAGTTCCCGGTTCGCCGGCGCCGTGCCCGCCACTGCGCCCGGCGGAATCAGTTCGCGCGGGTCATGGCTGGCGCTTGCGTTCATCACGCTCCTCTACGTTGGCGTCTCCTTCACGCCTGTGATCTTCGACGACAACGAGGGACTTTACGCCGGCGCGGTGCGCGAGATGCACGCACGGCACGATTGGCTCGTGCCGATGAGCAACGGCTTTCCGCGCGTGCAAAAACCGCCGTTGGTTTACTGGACCATGCTGGTCTCCACCAGCGTGCTGGGCGAAAACGAGTTTGCCCTGCGCCTGCCCAATGCGCTCGCCACGGCAGGCTGGATCGTCGCCACCTACCTGCTCATGCGGCGCATCGGCGGCGAGCGTTTCGGCCTCGCTTCCGCCGCCGCGCTCGCCTCCATGCTGGGCGTCTGGATCTTCACCCACCTCGTCCAGCCGGAGCCGTTCCTGGCCTGCTTCATCTCGCTTAGCCTCGGGTGCCTGGTCGAGGCGCGCAGCGAAGCGCGGCCGGCGCACGGCTGGTACCTGCTTTGCTGGGTTTTCCTGGCGCTCGGCACGATGAGCAAGGGGCTGCATGGGGCGGTCTGGCCTTTGGGCGTCGTGCTCCTGCTGGCGCTGTTTTTTCCCTCGTGGCGGCCGTGGCTGCGGCCGCTGCTGACCTTTCGCGGGCTGGTCCTCTTCGCGGTCATCACGGTGCCGTGGTACGCCTACATGACGGCGAAATTTCCCGGTTTTCTGGCAGCCCACTTCGTCAACGAGCAGATCGGCGCGGCGCTCGATACGCGCTGGCCCCCGGACGCCAAGCAGCTCCCGCTCCTCCAGTTTTACGCCCAGCATCTCCTTTTCTGGATGCCGTGGACGCTGCTGCTGCCGGCGGCGATCTGGGCCGCGCGGAGAGTCGCGCCCTCCTCACCGGAAGCACGGATCGCCCAGGCACGGCAGCGATTGGGCGTCGGCCTGGCGACGCACCAGGCACATGCGACGGAGCCGATGGCGTGGACGGAGGCGCAGGTCGATGCCGTGCGCCTGCTGGGCTGCTGGAGCATTCTTGTGCTCACCTCCGTGGCATTCTCCACGCGGCAGGACTATTACAGCATGAGCTGCTGGGGCGTAGTCGCCGCCTTTTTGGTCTATCCGTGGACGCTGCGCCAAGCCACCCACCTGCGGGTGCCGCGCTGGTTCCTTCTCGCGCCGGCCCTGCTGCTCGCGCTGGTGGGGATCGGCGCGCTCGGCTTCGGGGCCTGTTTGGCCCACACGGCGACCGCAAGCCCGGCGCTGGCCGCGCCGATTGCCCAGCGCGACACGTTCATGGATGCGCTTTCCGGCATTTCGCCCGCGTTGTGGAAGAAGCTGCTGCCGCTTTTCCTGGTCTTCGGCGCGGCGCTGCTGGCGGGGGGGATGGGCGCCGCCGCGCTGGCTCAACGCCGGCGCGATCTATCCGCCCTGCTGACTCTCGCCGCGACCATGGCAGTGCCGATCATCCTCGCGGCGCGCGGCTTCTCCATCATGAGCCCCTATTTCTCCCTCGCGGAGAGCGCGGGAGTCCTCAACCGCGAACTTGCCGCGCAACCCGATGCGCTCATCGCCTGCGAGGATGCCCCCAACACCGCGTCGAGCTTGCTCTACTACCTGAATGCCCGCGTGCACTGGGTCAACGCGCCATTCGATGATCAGTACGCGCAGAATCGGCTGGGGCTGGGCCGTGCCTACTATTGGGACGAGAGCGCCCTGGACACCGCCTGGGGAAAAGGCCCGGTTTACCTGATCGTCGAGGACGACCGGCTCGCGTATTGGCAGCGCCATCTCGCTTCCGCGCACTTGCGGCTGCACAGCGGCACACGCAACGTGCTCAGCAATCGGTAATCCAGCTGTAGCGGCGGTCCATGACCGAAGCACTCATCGCCTACAGCGCGTGGCGGCGGAGGTCCGCGCCAGAGCTATCGCGCGAATGCTAGGTGACGGCGCATTGCGCCGATTTTGCGACGGTCATCGATCGCCACTGGTTTTATAGAATCTTCCAGGATCGGACTTCGTTCTCGCCGGGATGGGTCCAATGCCGGAACGAACGATCGCTTGAGCCATCGGGCCAGCCGGCCGGGCGGGGGCCGAGACAACAGGTAGCTGGCGCTCTCCGAGCGCCGGTCCGTTGCGGACGCGGGTTCGGAGAGCGCCGGCTGCCTGAGTGAGCGCGGACAAATATCCGAAGGTCGCGCGCGTGGGCCCGGGGCCGAAGCCGCCGCAGCAGCCAAGTCCGGTTCGGAAAAGGAAAGCATCTCCGCCACGCGCGCCATGCTGCGCGCTGGCGATCCGCGATCTTTTCCACCGAGCGACCGCCGCTAGAGGCGATCGATTACTGCGCCTTGCCGGAGGGGGCGGGCTTGACGGCGCTGGAGGCGGGGCCGCTGGCCGCCGGATTTTTCTGGGTCGAGAAAACCTCGAGGAACGTCTTGAGGTACCGATTGGTAATGGTGATGCCGTAGATCGTCCGCACCTGCTCGAGATCCTGTTCCTCGTCGCCGCTGGTGGCACCGGCATGGGCGAGCGCGGCGTGCGCGAAGTAATAGGCCGGCGTCGTGGTATCCAGGGGCTTCAGCTCGCTGGCCAGCTTGCCGGCGGCCATCATGTCGCCGAGGCTGAGCTTGGCGTAGATCAGTTTGAGCTTGGCGTCGGCGTCGTCCGGCCGGGTTTGCAGGTAGGATTGGTAGGCCTTGGCCGCTTCCTCGAAGTGGCGTTCGCGCAGGTTGAGGTCGCCGTTGGTCAGCGTCAGCGCGGCGGCGTAGGCTGGCGTGAGATCGCTGCGGTCGTAGAGGGAGTTGAGCACCTGGTGGGCGCCGTGGAAATCGTGCAGCTCGGCCAGAATGCGCACCTTCAGCATCTCGATCGCGGCGTTGCCGGGCGTGGTTTCGGCGGCCTCGTCGATAAGCAGCTTGGCAGCGTCATACTTGCCGGCCTTGTAGTTGAGCAGCGCGCGCTCGTAGGGGGTTTGCGGCGTGGAAGAGGCGGCAGGCGGCGTCGCGGGCGCGTTGGGCTTGCCGGCGTCAGCATCCGCCTCGGCGCTGGCCTTCGCGATGGCCGGGTCGATAGTGATGTTGGTGTCGTCCGCCGGTGTGGCGTAGGCGGCGTGGCCGGACCACACCAGCACGGCCAGCCACGATCCGGCAACGAGCGCCCGTTTCACTTTTTGAGTTCCGGCGGCACGATCCAGGCGCGGCCGCTGCGTTCCAGCAACTGGTCCGATTCGACCGGGCCCATCGACCCGCAGGCATAGAGCGGCAGGTTCTTGACCGACTGCTTCTTCCACAGCTCGTGCAGCGAATCGACCAGGCGCCACGCCTGCTCCACCTCGTCGGAACGGGTGAAGAGCGTCGACTCGCCGACCAGCGCATCGACCAGCAGCCGCTCGTAAGCCTCGGGCAGGTAGTGGTCGAACTGGGCGCTCTTGTAGAGGAAGTCCATGTCGACCGGCTCGGCCTCGGCCTTGGCCGGCACCTTGACGTTGAAGCTCAGCCCGATGCCCTCGTTGGGCTGAATGCGGATGCGCAGCGAGTTGGGCTGCATGCGGCCCGGATGGCCTTCCGCGCCCGCGGCGAAGAGGACGCTGGGCGGCTGCTTGAAGATGATGTTGATCTCGGTGAACTGCGCGGCCAGCGCCTTGCCCGTGCGGAGATAGAACGGGACGCCGTGCCAGCGCCAGTTGTCGATCTCGAAGCGCGCGGCGACAAAGGTCTCCGTTTGCGAATCGTGCGCCACCTTTTCCTCCTGGCGATAGGAGGGGATCGCCTTGCCGCCGATGAAGCCACCGCCGTACTGGGCGCGGACCACATTCTTCGCCAGCGAGTCGAGGGAAGGAGTGGGGATCGACCGCAGAACCTTCACCTTCTCGTCGCGGATCGACTCGGCATCGAGCGATGCCGGCGCCTCCATGGCGGTGAGGGTGAAGAGCTGGAAAAGATGGTTCTGCAGCATGTCGCGCGAGGCACCGGCCTCGTCGTAGTAGCCGCCGCGGCTCTCCACGCCGACCTGCTCCGCCACGGTGATCTGCACGTGATCGATATAGATGCGGTTCCAGAGCGGCTCGTAGATGGAGTTGGCAAACCGAAAATAGATCAGGTTCTGCACCGTCTCCTTGCCGAGGTAGTGGTCGATGCGGAAGATATCGCGCTCCTCGAACGCGCTTTGCAGCGTGGCGTTGAGATCGCGGGCGCTGGCCAAGTCCTCGCCGAAGGGCTTCTCGACGATGAGGCGATGGCGCGTGCCGGCGTGGCTGGAAAGGCCAGCCGCCTTGAGGTTCTTCGCCGCCTCGCCGAAATAATTCGGGGCGGTGGCGAGATAGAAAAGGTAGTTCTCGCCGATCTTGGCCGCCTCGGGAATGGCCTTCAATTTTTCCGCCAGCTTCTGATAGGCGGCAGGATCGTCGAGTTCGCCCTGGAAGTAGTAGATGTGCGCGGCGAGTTTCTTCCAGACCTCCATGTCCACCGGCTTGGTGTGGGAGAATTCGAGCAGCGCCTTCTCCAGATCTTTCCGAAACTCGTCGTCGCTCTTCGGCCGGCGCGCGAAGCCGATAATGGCAAAATCATCCGGCAGCAGCCCGTTCTTCGCCAAGTGGTAAAAAGCGGGGATGATCTTGCGATGCGTCAGGTCGCCGGTGGCGCCGAAAATCACCGCAATGGTTGGCGGAACGCGGGGGGCGGGCGCGATCGTGTTATGGTCAGCCGGATCGACGTTGCAGATGGACATGAAGGGAGACGCGCGGGCGCGCGGATTAAGCGTTGTAGGTGCTCGAGGCGACGGTGCCGCCCTGGCCCGTCCAGTTCGAGTGGAAGAACTCGCCGCGCGGCTTGTCCGTGCGCTCGTAGGTGTGGGCGCCAAAGTAGTCCCGCTGCGCCTGCAGCAGGTTGGCGGGCAGGCGCGCGCAACGGTAAGAGTCGTAGAAGGCCAGCGCGTTGGAGAACGTGGTGGTGGAGATGCCAAGCTTCGCGCCGAGCGCGATGGTGCGCCGCCACCCGTCCTGGGCCTTGCGCAGCGCCTCGGTGAAAAAGGCGTCGAGCATCAGGTTGGTCAGCGCCGGGTTGCGGTCGTAGGCCTGCTTGATGTCGCCCAGGAAGCGGCTGCGGATGATGCAGCCGCCGCGCCACATGAGCGCGAGGCCGCCGAGGTTCAGGTTCCACTTGTAGTTGTCGCTCGCGTTCTTGAGCAGCATGTAGCCCTGCGCGTAGGAGATGATCTTCGAGGCGTAGAGCGCCTGCTTGATGTCCTCCACCGCGGCGTTGATGTCGCCGTCGAACTTCGCGTTGTTCGGACCGGCCAGCACGGTCGAGGCCGCGACCCGCTCGTCCTTGAGCGAGGAGATGAGGCGTGCGAACACCGCCTCGGCGATCAGCGTCACGGGCGCGGCGTTGTCCAGGCCGGAAAGCACGGTCCATTTGCCGGTACCCTTCTGGCCGGCGGCGTCGACGATCTTGTCGAGCAGGTAGCCGTCACCGCCCTGGTCGTCCTTGAACTTGAGGATGTGGGAGGTGATCTCGATCAGGTAGGAATCGAGCTCGCCCTGGTTCCAGGTGGTGAAAATCTGCGAAAGCTTGTCGTTGGACAGGCCCAACCCGGCGGCGAGAAGCTGGTAGGCCTCGCAGATCAGCTGCATGTCGCCGTACTCGATGCCGTTGTGGACCATCTTGACGAAGTGGCCCGCGCCGCCTTCTCCCACCCAGTCGCAACACGGCACGCCGCCCTCGACCTTAGCCGCGATCGACTGGAAGATGTTCTTGAGGTGCGGCCAGGCCGCGACCGCGCCGCCCGGCATGAGGGACGGGCCGTGCCGCGCGCCTTCCTCGCCGCCGGAAACGCCGGAGCCAACGAAGAGAATGCCCTTTTCCTTCAGCTTGCCGTAGCGGCGGACGGTGTCCTCGAAATAGGAATTACCGCCGTCGATGATGATGTCGCCTTCCTCGAGCAGCGGCGTCAGCAGGTCGATGAACTCGTCCACCGGCTTGCCCGCCTTAACCAGAAGCATGACGCGACGGGGTTTCTTCAGCAGCGAAACCATCTCCTCGAGCGAATGGGCGCCGATCACCCGCGTGCCCTTGGCCTCGTTGGCCAGGAACTCGTCCACCTTGCTGACGGTACGGTTAAAGGCGCAGACCACGTAGCCATGGTCGTTCATGTTGAGGATGATGTTCTGGCCCATGACGGCGAGGCCAATCAGGGCGATATCAGCGGTGGGTGCGGGCATGAAATACGTCGGTAGGAGGTGAATCGGTTAAGAACTCCTCAACCTAACGACCGCGATTGGATGGGCAAACCCTAAATGCAGCGGCGGCCTGCCTTGTAGAAACCACGGTCAGCCCGAAGCGGAGCTGGCTCGTCAGGCAGGCCTCGGAAGGTAGCCGGGATCGGCTCCATGCCGGAGCCGCGGCCGCGGCGGAATCGGTCCGAAAAGACAGGGAGGCCTTCCGCTCGCTTGGGCTCGCTCCGGGATCGGGCCGATCCCGGCTACCTGCCAAAGGCCAGCCAGGAACGAGGCGCGATGTTTGTTTGGACGAAGCGTTTGTCCCGTGGCTGTTCTCACCAGGAGAAAGCGCTTCATGCTGCCTTGCCGCGCGGCTATCGTGACCGCAGTTCATGACGATCGGGTTCCTGCTGAACACCTGCGAACCCTTTTACCGGGGCGGCTACGAGCGCCGCGCCTGGGCTTTTGCCCGCGAATTGGCGCGCCAGGGGCACGACGTGCGCATCTACACCTCGTGCCCGCGGGATGAGACCCTCGACGGCGTGCGCTTCGTGCGGCTGGCGGCACCACGCCGGTTTTTCAATGACCGCGGGGTGCGCAGCGGCGGGGCCGATCTGCTCTTTGCCATGGCCGTCCTGAGGCTGCTCGTGCGGGTGCGGCGCGGCGAACTCGATGTGTTGGATGTCTGTGCCACGCCGTTTGTGCATCTGCCGTCCGCCGCACTGGTGGCGTGGTGGAAGCGCATGCCGGCCGTCCTGACCTGTCATGAGGCGCTGCTGGACGCGCTGCCGGATTACGTCCGCGAACGCGGGCAGGTACGGCGCGGGCGGGCGGCCGCGACGGCGCGGGTGCTGGCCCTCGTCTATCGCGCGGGCATGGCGCTTTTCGCAAGGCGGATCGCCGTTTCGGTGCGCACGGCGGCGGCGCTGGAACGCGAAGGGTTTCCGGCACACCACACGGTGGAGTTCGGGCTGGAACCCGAGGCGATTTCGGCCGATCCGCCTGCGCCGCACGCGGCGGGAGGGCCTGTGCGGGCGATTTCGTGCGGGCGACTGACGCCCATCAAGAGCGTCGACCGGATCCTGGCTGCGCTGCTCCCGTTGCGGAAGCTGCCGCATCGGTTTCATTTCGATATCGTCGGCGACGGCAGCGAGCGGCCGCGTCTTGAGGCGATGGTGACGGCAGCGGGCGCGCAGGAAATCGTCACCTTCCACGGCGAGGTTGCCGAGACATACAAGCGCGGCTTGCTTGCGGCCGCGGATGTTTTCCTGCTGGCCTCGCCGCGCGAGGGTTTCTCCATCGCCACGCTCGAGGCGATGGCGCAGGGCTGCGCCGCGCTGGTGGTGAACGATCCCGCGCGGCCCAACGGGGTGCTCGATTTCGTGCGCAGCGGCGAGGGGGGGCTGGTGGTCGCGCCCGGGGTCGAGGCGATCCGCGAGGGATTCGCGCATCTGCTGGAGAATCATCGCGAGCGCGAAAAGCTTCGGCAGGGAGCGTGGGAAATCGCGCAGCGTTACCGGATAGAAGCCCAAGCCGCGCGGTTGTTGGCCGCGTACATGGCGGACAAGGACAGGCCCGCGCTCTAGGTACCCCGGTCGCGGGTCGCTCGGCCAGGTAGCCGGCGCTCTCCGAGCGCCGGTCAGTTAGGGACGTGTGTTCTACTCGGACCGCCGCTCGGAGAGCGCCCGCTGCCTGACCGAGCGCCGAGGTCGCGGCGAGACGAAAACCTCCGCAGGTAGCCGGCATCGGCTCGATGCCGGAGCCGCGCTAGCGGCGGAATCGGATTGGCAAAGAAAGGCATCCCGCCCAAGTCGCACTCGCCCTCGATAACAACATCGTCAACAGAAACAGGTAGCCGGCATCGGCCCGTTGCCGGAGCCGCGCCAGCGGCGGAATCGGATTGGCAAAGAAGGCGTCCCGCCCGAGTCGCACTCGCCCTCGATGACGACATCGTCAACAGAAACAGGTAGCCGGCGCGCTCGGAGAGCACCGGCTACCTGACTGGGTGCCGTCGCGCCGATCCGTTATTGCACGACCGGCAACGGCTGCGTGCGGCGGTCCCCGCCGGGGGGCGAATACTCGATGGCCACGAGGCAGACGTCGTCTTCAAAGGTCGTCTTGCCCGCGATGGCGCGGGCGTTGGCCAGCAGGTTGTCGAGGAACGCGCCGCCGGTGTGGGCCGCGGCGGCGCGCACCATCTCGAGGAAGCTGGCGTCGCCGAACGCCATCTCCTTGCCTTCGCCGAGATCGAAGATGCCGTCGGTATAGAGAAAAAGCATGTCGCCCGGGCCGATCTTCTCCTCCTCCACCGCGTAGACCGAATCGGGAATGACCCCCAAGGCGAACGGCGGCTTGAGCTGGTCGGTGCCCATGATCCGCACCTCGCCGGTATGGCGCGAAATGCGCAGGGGCCGCGGGTGACCCGCGTTGGCGAAGCGCACGAGGCCCGTGGCCGTGTCGATGGTGACGTAGAGCCCGGTGACGAACATGGAGGTCGGCAGCGGGTCGAAAAAGTGATGCAGCCGCGCGTTCAGTTCCGTAAGGAACCGCCCGGGCTCGGCGGCAAACCCCTGCAGTTCCTCCACCAGCACGCGCTGCACCGCGGTGATCAGCGCCGCCGGCGTGCCGTGGCCCATCACGTCGCAAATGAGCACGCCCACCTGCGTCTCCGAGATGGTGGCCACGGTGAAGAAATCGCCGCCCACCATGGCCTCGGGGATGTAGCGGTGGGCGAAACGCAGCGCGCATTCCGCCGGCTTCGCGCCGCGCGGCACCACGGGATAAGCCTGCGGCAGCATCGCCTGCTGCACCTGGTGGGCCAGCATCAGGTCGCGTTCGGTCTGTGCCTGCTTTTCCGCCAGCATGGCGGCGTATTCCTCCAACTGCTCGGTCTTGGTGTGCTCGTCGGTCACATCGCGGGAGATACCGCAGGTGCCGATGATGTTGCCCTGCTCATCGCGCATCGGGACCTTCGTCGTCGAGGCCCAGGTGATGCGGCCGTCGGGCAGGTCCTCCCGCTCCACCTTGTTCACGATGGGCTGGCCGGTGGCGATCACCCACTGCTCGTCGTTGAAGGCCGGCTGCGCGTGGGCGGGCAGGAAGAAATCGAAGTCGGTGCGGCCGAGCATCGCCTCGGTGCTCGGGGCTTTCATGAATTCCCGCATCGCCTTGTTCACGGATAGAAAACGCCCCTCGCGGTCCTTGAAATAGATCCGGTCCGGGATCGTATCCATCAGCGCCATGAGCAGTTGATGATCGATGGTGGCCATAGCGGGAAAAGGCTGGGCCTTTAACCTCTACCCTCCCGACCTCTTAACGCCATCAAATTCATGGCGAGGGAAGGGCTGGGCGGGGCGCAACTCTTACGGTGCTGCGTTGGTCGAGGCGGGCACAGCGGGAACGGCATTCGACGGCGTGGCCGTGCCGGGGGCTGGCGCGGCCAGTGTGGCCTTGGGCGCGCTCGCTGGAGCAGCCTCCGTCGCCGGCGCTATGGCTGTTGGGGTCGTGATCGGGGTGGCGACGGGTGCCGGCGCATTGGTCGAGGGCGTGGCCCCAATCGGCGCATGCACGCCCGTGGCGGTTGGCTGGTAATTGAAGCGCCAGCTGGCGACCATCGTCTTGCCTGTGTCGGCGTCCTTCGCGTAGATGTTCACCTTCACCGCGGGATCGATCAGGTCACGCGGCAGGTAGAGGCGAAGCATGAGCGATTTCGGGTCGAAGTCGTAACGCACCTCGCCCATGTTGCTGACCTCGGCGACGATGGACTTGGGGTTGATATTGCCGTCATACCCGAGCGCGGCGCTGATCACCGGGCGCGCATCGGTCACGGTCGACCCGGGCGCGGGCACGATGTCGGCCAGCCCGAGCGCGCCCTCGTGGAGGTAGGAAACATAGGCCTTTTCCACCGGCGTGGTGATGATGTAGCGGCCCATCGCGTACAGGTTCGTGCCGGGGTGGATCGGGTTGTTGGCCACAGTGAAGATCGCCTCGTAGCCGGCGCCGATGGTCTTGGCCTCGACCTCCTTGTTATACTCGCCGTAGGGATAGGCGAAGTACTTGATCGTCTTGCCCAGCTTCTGCTCGAGGATGGCCTTGGAGGTCACTGTCTCGTTGGTCAGCCAGGCGTCATATTGCTCCGGCGTCTTGCCGCCGCGATGGGTCAACTGCGGATGGGTCATGGAATGACACTCGATGTCCACGCCCTCCTTCTGCAGCTCGAGCAGCTCGGGCCAACTCGCCGCACCACGGTAGGTGGAGGTGGGATGATTTCCGATGAACGCCGGATAGACGAAAAAGGTCCAGGGGAAGCCGTACTTCTTGAGCACCGGCGCGGCGAAAACGAGCGGGCTCTTATATCCGTCGTCGATGGTGATCGCCACTGTGTTGGGCGGCAGCGTCTTCTCCTTCTTGGCAAAGGCGACCACGTCGGAAAGCGGCACCACGTTGTAGTGATTGTCCGCGAGATACTTCATCTCCGTCTCGAAAACGTCCTGCGGCATGGTGTAGATCATCTTCCCGCCCGCGCGGACGCCCGGCGGGGTAAACTGGTGGTAGCCAAGCACGATGACGCTGGCCGGCTCCTTGGCGTGGATGATAGGCTCTGGCGCACTAGCCGGCATGGGCGCAGGTGCTGGCACGGGCGATGCATTGGTGGAAGTCGCGCGCGTCGAGGCGGCGGAGGCCGGCTCGGCAAGCCCGGCGGGAGTCGGCGACACCGCGCCGGCCGCCTGTGCCTGCCCCTCACCATAAGCCCCGAGCAGCAGCAAGGGCAGGCGGCGCAGGGCGGGATAAAGCAGAGTCGAATCGGGCGACGCGTTGGTCGCCGGCGCGGGGGGCGCATTAGTGTCCATCGGCGTCGCGCCTGGCGTGCCGGCCGGTGGCACGGGACCAATGAGCGTGTTGGAATCAAGCGGGGCGGCCGGGCGGGCCGATTCATCCACGGCCGGTGATCCGCCGAGAGGCACCGTCGCAGGTGTCACGGCGGGCGCCAGGGCCCCGGGATTTCCGGTCGAGATGACCGGCAGCGGCGGCGGGGTGGGCGTGGCCGGTTCCATGCCGGGCGGGTTCGCGGTGACCAGGTCCTGCCCTTCGACCTGGAACTTATCGCGCTCCTGGCGGAAACGCCCCTCGATGCCGGCGTCAACCACCCACTGGTGGACAAAAAAGGCGGTGACAAAGAGAACCAGGCAGACCGCCAGGATCAGAAAGCGCTTGAGCATAAAGAGGCGGAGGCTAGCACGCGCCTGCGGCCGCTTCAACCTCTTCGACAATTACGGCGCGGCAAGCGGCGCTCAGCCCGGTAGCTGGCGCTCTCCGAGCGCCGGTCCGAGAAGAACACGTGTCCGCAACTGACCGGCGCTCGGAGAGCGCCGGCTACCTAACTGAGCGCCTTATTAAATGCGCTTCCTTGCGCCACCTCGAAAGTCCGCCAGCGCATTTTGAGTTCGCGATGCGGCGCGCGATTCGGTCTACTTCCCCATGCGCCCGCGCGCGGCCTCGTGATCAAGATTTTCTTTCGCTACCTCTTCCTGCGCCTGCTTGTCCCTTTCCTCTATACGGTGGCGGCCATGTCCATCCTGTGGATCGTGGCCGACGTCTACGGCACGATGGAGGACTTCATCGAGCACAAGGTGAAGTTCATCCTCTTCCTCCGGTTTTACGCGCTGCAGTTCCCGCGCATGCTGGTGCAGGTGCTCCCGGCCGCGGTGTTGTTCTCCACGCTCTTCACCCTTCTGAGCCTCAAGCGCCGCAGCGAACTGGTCGCGCTTCAGGCCGGCGGACTGGCGCCGCTGCTGCTGCTCGCGCCGTTCCTCCTCTTCGGCGCGATCAACGTGCTGGTGCTGATGTACGACATGAGCGGACCCGCCGCGCGCGCCGGGGTCATGCGCGACCGGATCCTCAAGGAAGTGCGCGGCATGGGATCGGGGGCGAACGAGTTCATCAATCTCCCCTACATCGACGAGGTCAACCACCGCGCCTGGTACTTCCAGGACCTTCGCATCGGCAGCGATGGCGGCGCCAAGGCCACGGGCATCGAGGTCGTGCAGCAGGACCCGCAGGACCACGACATTGCCGAGTATGTGGCCGACAACGGTCATTGGACCGGCCAGTTTTGGCGCTTGGTGAATGCCAAGAAGGTCACCTACAACGTCGATGGCGCGGTGGAGAACCAGCAAAACTATCCCGAGTTCGACCTCTCCGACGTCACCACCCCCCCCAGCCAGCTGGCCCTGATCGCTTCCGAGCCGGAGGACCTGACCTTGGGCCAGCTCTCGCAGTACATCGCCGGGACGCATCAATCCGCGGGGCTGATCGCCAAGTACCGCACGGAATGGTGGTACCGCATCCTCTATCCATTCAGTGCAATCATCTTGATGCTCTATGCGCTGGCGCAGGGCAGCCGCAGCGACCGGCGCAGTCCCGCCGCCGGCATCGGCATCGCCATCGGCGTGCTGATCGGTTTCAGCGTCCTGAACAGCATCTTCATGGCGGCGGGAAAGTACGACCGCCTGCCGCCCTTCGTAGCCGTGAGCCTGACCGAAATGATCTTCCTCGCGGTGGGCCTGCACTGGCTGGCCATCAATAATGGCTGGTACTGGCAGCTGCGGGAATGGTACCGGGCCTGGCGCGAGGGCGGGGCGGGTAGAGTCGAAGAAAAATTGGCGTAAAATCTTACGGTGACGCCGCTCAGAGGTAGCCGTGCTCGACGAAGCTTTCCCGATGCGAGTCTTGATTCCCCGCAAGTAAAGCCCAGGCGAATATCTCCGAGGTAGCCGGCATCGGCTCGATGCCGGAGCCGCAGCAGCGGCGGAATCGTCGGGGGAAGAGTCAGGGAGGCATTCCGCTCGCTACGCTCGCTCCGGGATCGAGCCGATCCCGGCTACCACTGGGCCGCTGTGTGTGAGCGAACAGGTGCGATCGATCAACCGTTAAAAATTCACCCTCACACGCTCGCGCCGCTCCACTTCAGCTTCTGGCGCAGCACGCGGAAGAAGTCGGAGTGGGGCAAATAAGCCAGGTGCACCGGCGATTTCGCGGGACGGATTTCCAGCCATTCGTGCGGGCGCATCGTGCCGCCGGCGCGGCCGTCGAACTGCACCGCGGGCGCCGACACTCCCCGTTTCGGCACCAGATGCACGCGGATAGGCTGGTCGGTGCCAACCACCACGGCGCGATTCGTCAGGGTGTGCGGGCAGATTGGATTGATCACAATCCCCTCGGCGTCGGGGCTCAGGATCGGCCCGCCCGACGCCAGCGAGTAGGCGGTCGACCCGGTCGCGGTCGCGATGATCAACCCGTCGCAGACGTATTCGGTGATAAGATAATCTCCCACCTCCACGCGCACGCGGATGAGCGAGGAGATGTTCACCCGCGAGATGACCACGTCGTTGAGCGCGCAGGGAATGACGTGGCTTTTGCCGCCGATGCGGTGAAAGGTCGTCTCCAGCGCCAGACGCTTGCTCAGGAGCAGGTCGTTGGCTGCGAGGCAGGGCAGGATCGTGTCCACCTCGGACTCGGAAGCGGCGGTGAGGAAACCGAGGCTGCCGATGTTCACGCCGAGGATGGGCACGTCGGTCGGGTAAACCGCACCCACCACGTCGAGCAGCGAGCCGTCGCCGCCCGCGACCAGGAGCAGGTCCGAGCGCCTGGCCAGCTCGACTTCGCTGAGGCCGGGCTTCCTGATCAGCGCGCCGGTTCGCTTCTCGAAAAGCAGCTGCAGATTCGGGTGCGCCACGGAAAACTCGACGAGCTGGTTGAGCACCTCGATCGCGCCCGGCTTGGACCGGTTCACGACCACGCCGATCTTCATTTTTTTTCCAGCAGCCATAGAAATTCCTCGTTCCCGTCCCGGCCCGGCAGCGGCGAGGGGATCACGCCCCGGCTGCGCACCGGGAAGGCGCCGGACCACCGCACCAGGCCGTCCACCACGCGCTGCCGTACCACCGGGTCGCGCACGATGCCGCCCTTGCCCACTTCCTCGCGCCCGGCCTCGAACTGCGGCTTGACCAGCGCCACCACCCGCCCGCCGGAGTGAAGCAGATCGAACGCCGGGGGCAAGACCAGTCGCAGCGAGATGAAGGAGACATCGGCGACCACCAGGTCGAAGCTCCCGCGCTCCACGCCCTCGAGCGTCGCGGCGCCGAGTTCCCGCGCGTTGAATCCCTCGTGGAGCGTCACGCGCGGGTCGTTGCGCAGCTTCCAGTGGAGCTGGCCCTGGCCCACGTCGATCGCCACCACCGTGCGCGCGCCATGCTGCAGCAGGCAGTCGGTGAACCCGCCCGTGGAGGCGCCAAGATCGAGGCAACGCTGCCCGGTAACATCGAGCGAAAAACCGGTCAGGGCGCCCTCCAACTTGTGCCCGCCGCGGCTCACGTAGCGGTCCTGTCCGCGCACTTCCATCCGCAGGCCCGCGGCACAGGGCTTGCTCGCCTTGTCCCACCTTTGACCTTCCACCCAGACTTCTCCCGCCAGGATGAATCGTTGGGCCTGCTCGCGCGATTCGGCCAGGCCACGCGCGACCATTTCGACGTCGAGGCGATTCGCTTTCATGGCCAGGTCCAACTTGCCGCCCGCGAAGGCGGTGTCGAGACTACGCGACCTAAAAAGATAGGTCGGATAAGGTATGCAGGGCATCCAGGTTGTGCAGGGCGGCCGGCGGTGCAACATCGCCTTGTACTTTTCTCCAGCGACCTTAAACTTGATAGCCCATGCCGCTAAACCAGGCCATCCACGATCAGCTCTCCGGCTTCGAGGGACTTTATAGTCCGACGCACGAGCACGACGCCTGCGGCGTGGGCTTTGTCGCGAACATCAACGGCCAGCGGTCGAACAAGATCCTGCGCAGTGCGCTGACCTGCGCCTGCGCGCTCATCCATCGCGGCGCGATGGATGCCGACGCCAAGACGGGCGACGGCGCCGGCATCCTCACCCAGATTCCCTACAAGCTTTTCCGGCCCGAATTGCAGAAGATGGGCCACACGCTGTTCCAGGATTCCGACCTCGGCGTCGGCATGATGTTCCTGCCGAACGATCCCTACACCCAGGCCCGCTGCCGGCACATCACCGAGACAGTGCTCAACGAGCACAAGCTCTTCATCTTCGGCTGGCGCGTCGTGCCGGTGAATCCCTCCGTGCTCGGCGAAAAGGCGCTCAAGACGTGTCCCGACATCGAGCAGATTTTGGTCGGCCGCCCGAACCCCGACGCGATGAGCGACGACGAGTTCGAGCGCAAGCTCTACCTCGTCCGCAACCAGATCGAGGACATGGCCGAGAGCCAGGGCATCAAGAATCTCTATATTCCCAGCTTTTCCAGCCGCACCGTGGTTTACAAGGGCCTCATGGCGCCCACCACGCTGGAGAAGTTCTACCTCGACCTGCGCGACCCGAATTACACCACCTCGATGGCGCTCTTCCACCAGCGCTACTCGACCAACACCTTCCCGACCTGGCCGCTCTCGCAGTCGCTGCGCATGATGTGCCACAACGGCGAGATCAACACCGTCCACGGCAACCGCATCTGGACGACGGCGCGCGAGGCCGACCTCAAGAGCCCGCTCTTCGGCGACTCGATCAAGAAGCTGCGCCCGATCATCCAGCCCGGCGGCAGCGATTCCTCCAGCCTCGACAACGCGCTCGAGCTGCTCGTCATGGGCGGTCGCGACCTGCTTCATTCCATGCTCATGCTCGTCCCCGCCGCGTGGCAGGGCGATCCCGGCACGCCTGCCGACGTGAAGGAATTCTACGAGTATCACCAGACCCTCAACGAGCCGTGGGACGGACCCGCCGCGCTCGTCTTCAGCGATGGCCGCACGGTGGGCGCCTCGCTCGATCGCAATGGCCTTCGCCCCGCCCGGTACAAGATCACCGAGGACGGATTTTTTTCCCTGTGCTCGGAAGTCGGCACCATGCAGCTCGACGATGCCAAGGTGATCGAGAAGGGCCGGCTCGGCCCCGGCGAGATGATCGCCATCGACCTGGTCAACGGCAAGCTGCTGCGCAACGACGAGATCAAGAGCCACTACGCCAAGGGCCAGCCCTACGGCCAGTGGCTGAAGGACAATCTCCGCGACATCACCCCGACGCCGTCGCTGGAAGGCCAGTCCGCGCCCGGGGCCACGCTGCTCCAGCAGCAGATCGCCGCCGGTTACAGCGAGGAGGAAATCCACGTCGTGCCCGCGCTGCTCAAGACCATGGCGGTCACGGGCGAGGAAGCCATCGGCTCGATGGGCGACGACGCGCCACTCGCCGTGCTCTCGCGCAAGCCGCGCCCGCTGTACCCCTATTTCAAGCAGCTCTTCGCGCAGGTGACCAATCCGCCGATCGACCCGATCCGCGAGAAGCTGGTCATGTCCGTGGAAGTGCTCGCCGGTCCGCACAAGAACTGGCTGGAGGAAACGCCGCAGCATGCCCAGCTCCTCCGGCTCCAGTCGCCCGTGCTGACCAATCCCGAAATGCAGCAGATCCTTGCGCTGAATGACGGGCCGTTCCGCTCGAAGACGCTGGCCGCGACCTTCCCCGTGAGCGAGGGGCCCGAGGGCCTGAAAAAGCATCTCGACCGGCTTTGTGCCGAGGCGAAGGCTGCCGTCGACGAGGGCGCGGGCCTCATCGTCCTGAGCGACTGGACGGCCGACGCGCAGAACGCGCCCATGCCCATGCTGCTCGCCGTCGGCGCGGTGCACCACCATCTCATCCGCCAGGAGCGCCGCTCCAAGGCCAGCATCATCAGCGAGACGTCGGAGTGCCGCGAGGTCCATCAACTCGCGTGCCTCCTCGGCTACGGCGCGCAGGCGGTCAACCCGTACACCGCCTTCGCCACGATTGCGGACCTGCTGGCGGCGGGAAAACTCGAGATCGACGCGCTCAAGATCACGGAGCCCGCGGCGGCCGCGAAGAATTACCGGGCGGCGCTCGAGAAGGGCCTGCTCAAGATCATGTCCAAGATGGGCATCTCCACCCTGGCCAGCTACAACGGTGCGCAGATTTTCCAGGCCATCGGCCTCGGGCCGGAGGTGATCGACTATGCGTTTGTCGGCACCACCTCGCAGGTGAAAGGGCTGGGCTTCAGGGAAATCGCGCAGGATTCGCTGCTGCGCCACGCCCATGCCTTCAGCCCGGACGCCAAGCTGGGCGACGAGGGTTTTTACCGCTTCCGCCAGGCCGGCGAGATGCATGCCTGGACTCCCAGCGTGCTCCAAAGTTTCCATACTTTTGTCGGCATCAAGGGCGCCGACAAGGCGAACAAGTGGGAGGACTACGAGAAGTACGTCAAGGCGGTCGAAGCGAACGCGCCGGTCGCCTTAAGACAGTGCCTCGAGCTGAAAAAGGGCACGCCCATTCCGATCGAGGAAGTCGAGCCGATCGAGGACATCCGCCGCCGTTTCACCACCGCGGGCATGTCGCTGGGCGCGCTGTCGCCCGAGGCGCACGAGACGCTCGCCATCGCGATGAACCGGATCGGCGGCAAGAGCAATTCCGGCGAGGGCGGCGAGGACCGCGCCCGTTTTACGCCGATGGAAAACGGCGACTCGAAGAACAGCCGGATCAAGCAGGTTGCCTCCGGCCGGTTCGGCGTCACCGCCGAGTACCTGGCCAGCGCGACCGAGATTGAGATCAAGATGGCGCAGGGCTCCAAGCCGGGCGAAGGCGGCCAGATCCCGGGCCACAAGGTCAGCGGCATCATCGCGAAGCTGCGCCGCAGCACGCCGGGCGTAACGCTTATCTCGCCCCCGCCCCACCACGATATTTATTCCATCGAGGATCTGGCGCAGCTCATCCATGACCTGAAGCAGGTCAACCCGCGCGCCAAGGTCTGCGTCAAGCTGGTGGCCGAGGCGGGCGTCGGCACCATCGCCGCGGGCGTGGCCAAGGCCTACGCGGATATTGTGCTCATTTCCGGTCACGACGGCGGCACGGGAGCGTCGCCGCTCTCCTCGGTCAAAAACGCGGGCGGTCCCTGGGAGCTTGGCCTGGCCGAGGCGCATCAGGTGCTTCTGCTCAACGGTCTGCGCAATCGCGTCACGCTCCGCACGGACGGCGGCATGAAGACCGGCCTCGACATCCTCATCGCGGCGATGCTCGGCGCGGAGGAATTTAATTTCGGCACCGCCGCGCTCATTGCCACCGGCTGCGTCTACGTGCGCAAGTGTCATCTCAACACCTGCCCCGTTGGCGTGACCAGCCAGGACGAGAAATGGCGCGCCAAGTACAAGGGCACGCCGGAAAATGTCGTGCTTTTTTTCAACGCGGTGGCCGAGGAAGTGCGGCGTTACCTCGCCAGCATCGGCGCGCGCAATCTCAACGAGATCATTGGCCGCACCGAGTTCCTCCTGCAGCGGCACATTCCCGATCACCCCAAGGCCAACCTGATCGACCTTTCGCGCCTGCTCGCCATGCCGAAGGTCGACGACATCACGCCTCGCTTCCACACGTGGGAACGCAACGACAAGCTGGAGGACCGGCCGCTCGACGAGGTCATTCTTCAGGACGCGAAGAGCTGCCTGCAGACCAAGCGCGCCCAGAAACTCAGCTACAAGGTGCGCAACACCAACCGCAGCGTCGGGACGATGCTCTCCGGCGAGATCGCTTACCGCTTCGGCGACGACGCCCTGCCCGACAATACGCTCGAGCTCAACCTGAGCGGCAGCGCGGGGCAGAGCCTCGGCGCGTTCCTCGTCAAGGGCGTGCGGATCAAGCTGACGGGCGAGAGCAACGACTACGTTGGCAAGGGCATGTCGGGCGGCGAGATCATCCTCGTGCCCTCGCCCAGCGCAAAGTTCGACCCGGCGCTCAATTCCATCGCAGGCAACACCGTGCTCTACGGTGCCACCGGCGGCTCACTTTTCATCCGCGGCCGCGCGGGTGAACGTTTCGCCGTCCGCAACAGCGGCGCGACCTCCGTGGTCGAGGGCGTGGGCGACCATGGCTGCGAGTACATGACCAACGGGCGCATCATCGTCCTCGGCGCGACGGGCAAGAATTTCGCCGCCGGCATGTCAGGCGGCGTCGCCTACGTCTACGATCCCAACCAGCTCTTCGAGCAGCGCTGCAATCGAGCCATGTGCGGTATCGAGCGCCTGGCCGATGCGGAGGAGATCAACGAGCTCAAGGGCGTGATCTACCGCCATCTCGAGCTGACCGAAAGCGCCGTCGCCAAGGAAATCCTCGCCGACTGGCCGAAGTCCGAGCCGCATTTCTGGAAGGTCGCGCCCCTCAAGCCTGCCAACACGCAGAAGGAAGCCGTCCTAGCCACGACCAAGTCCGACCCGGTCCAGCCCGCCAAGGCATAGCCTTCCTGTAACGGCGGTCTATGGCCGCCGCGCTTTCCGCGCCAGCGGCGCGGAGCGGGAGAGTTCGCGCGAGACTCTTGTGCCACACCATACCGCGCGGCGCGTTGCGCCGATTTTTGCGACGGCCATCAACTGCCGCTACAGCGTCTAAGCCTACTTCTTCGACAGCGCAGCTTGCCGCAACGCCAGCTGCTGCGCGAGGTATAGATTGTTTTTTGCGTCGGGATAGTCGGGCTTGAAGCGGAGCGCCTGCTGGTAATGGGCGATTGCTTCCCGGTACCGGCCCATTTGCGCCAGCGCCAGCCCAAGGTTGTTGTGCGCCTCCGCGAAGTCCGGCTTGATCCGCAGCGCCTGCTGGAACTGGCCGACCGCGTCCGCGGGATGGCCGGTCTGCAGCAGCGCCAGGCCGAGATTGTTTCGCGCGTCGATGTACGCGGGCCGCGCTTGCAAGACCTGCTGGAACTGGGCCGTCGCCTCCGGCACCCGGCCGGCCTGCAGGAGAGCGAGGCCGAGGTCGTTGCGCGTGTCGACATCGTTCGGTTTGGTCTGCAGCGCCGCCTGGTATTGTCCGATGATGCCCGGCTCGCCGCTATGCTGCAGCGCGAGATTCAGGTTGCTGCTCGCGTCGCGGTAATCGGGGTTGATGCGCAGGGCCGTCCGAAATTCATCCGCCGCCTCGGCCAGCTCGCCGCCGGGCGGCGACACGGGCAGAGCCGGCCGGCCAGGCACGATGGGCACCGCGGCCTCGAAGCGGCCGGATGGCGTGGGCGCCTGGAGCGCTTCGCGCAGGTAGACCAGGCCCAGGTTGTTATGCGCCTCGGCGTAATCGGGCTTCACCCGCAAGGCCTCCCGGAAATGCACGGCGGCTGCAGCCAGATCGCCCTGGTTCAGCAGCTCGAGGCCGAGATCGTTTTGGGCCGGCCAGGCGTCCGGATTGCGCGCGACCGTGTAGAGCCAGAGCGTCCGCTGATCGACGAAGCAGGCGGAATAGCTGTGGCTTTCGCGCGCGCAAAGCACCAGCCCCGTCGCCGCGATGACGGGGACAAGAGGCTGCGCCGTTCCGGGCAATCGGCGCCAGCCCGCTTCCAGCCCTGCGGCGACAAGCCCGATCAGCCCGATCATCGGCAGGTAAACAAAATGATCCGCCACGCGGCTGAAACGCAAGTAGAGCATCGAGACCAGCCCGAAGGTCGGCAGGCCCATGATCAGGAAAAACCCCAGCCCCAGCGCCACATGGCGGCACCAGGCGCGACGTCGGAAATGCCAAATCAGGCCCAGCGCCGTGGCCAGCAGCGGCAGCGCCAGCCATTCGGCCGGCGAGGGATGATCCAGGTTCCAGCGTGGATAAACCGGGAGCAGGCCCAGGGGGACGAAAAACTTGCCAAGATAGAAGAAGACTTCAACGCCAAGTCCGACCAGGCGATGCACCGGCGTGTCCTGCGGCACAACATTGGCGCCGATGGTGGCGGGGTGCCGGTTCTGCAGGTAGGTCGAGACCAGGCCCAGCACGATCGCAATGACCAGGTAAGGCGCGATCCGAAGACAATCCCGGCGCCCTATCCGCCCGTGCTTCCACCCATGATAGAGCAGGAGCACCAACGGCAGCATGATCACCGAGCTCTTCGCCAGCATGGCCAGGAGGTAGAGAAAGACGGATAGCAAGTATCCGCCGCGCCGTCCCGCGTCGAAATCGAGCCATGCCTCGACCGCAAGCAGGCAGAGCAGGACCGAGAGCGTGTTCTTCGTCTCGGCAACCCAGGCCACGGACTCGACGGCCAGGGGATGCAGCACGAAGAGCAGCCCGGCCAGCCAGCCCCAGCCAACCCCGATTCGGCGCAGGACGTGCCACACCAGCAGGCCGTCGAGCAGATGCAGCCCGAGCGTGACGAGGTGGTAGCCCAAAAGCGCGTTGCCCCAGAGATGCCACTCCACCCAGAAAAGCGAGTAACAAACCGGCCAGTAATCGGTCCAAAAGACATTGAACCAGATGTCGTAGAGCCCGCGCAGATCATGCAGCCGGAAGTTCGTGGTGACGAGGACATCATCGTCCCACAAGCCCGCACCGTTCAGCGCCGGGGAAAAGGCCCAGACTCCCGCGCCCACCAGGAGCAAAACCTGGAGCAGAAGCCGCCAGCGAAATCCGGACGCTGCCGATGACGGCGCGCGGCGGCCAGCGGTCGTCTGGTTCGCAAAGCCTCGGGCCATGGCGGCTTCACGTTGCCGCCCGCAAGGGTCGCAAACAAGATTTTGCGGAGGCGCCGTGAGCGCTGCGTGACAGGTGAATCGTCGAAGTCAGCTATAGGAAAATGTGCGAAAAAAGAGCGTGCCGTCGCCTGAAGATTCCTCCGCAAATGCCGATGGAGACCCTCGGGCGCCGGTCAGTTCCCCACGGACTCGCCTCAACCTGAACTCATGGTGCATTCGCTAATTTCGCTCTGCAAGCCGATGAAATTCCCGGCCTGGAATGGCGAAATAATTCGGCATTCTTCGGGCGGTGCTTCATCCTCGGCGAAGTGCAGTGCGGTTTTCGGAGCTTTTATGCCGCCCTTGTTGTTCTCCATTCCTTTCCGCCGGATGGCTGTCTTGTGCGAAGCCGCTCCGGCCTTGCGTGCGACGCTCGGCTTGCTGATCGCGGTTGCGCTTCTGTCGAATCCCGCCCGCGCGCAGGCACAGACCACCGCCCTGCCGGCCAGTGCCTTCCTGAACTCGACTGGGGTTTGCACGCACATCTCGCAGGGGGCGGACGATCCCACACAGGTCGCGTCGCTGCTGCCCTATTTGGGTATTCGCAACCTCCGGGACGATCCCACCCATGACCCGCAAGTCATCGCCGATTTTCTCAGCATTCATGAGGCGACCGGGGCGAAATTCTGCCTGCTGCCCTTCGACGGAGACGTCGAGGGCAGCCTCGCGCTCGATGACCAGATGGCGGAAGGCGGCGCGCTCCTTGCCGTCGAGGGCCCGAATGAAATCAACAATTTCGCCGTCACGTACGACGGAGCCACCAGCTCCTTCAACGGCTCCTTCCTGCCGGCGGCGGAGTTCGCGGCCGATCTTTATTCCGCGGTGAAGGCCGACGGTAACCTGCGGGGCATTCCCGTGTTCGGCCCGGCCGCGGCGGGCGGCCCGGAACCCGTCGAGGCCGCGGAGCCCGGCGGGCCGTTGACCGATAACGTCGGGCTGCAGTTCCTCACCATTCCGGCGGGCTCGGACTTGCTGATGCCGGACGGCACGGTCTACGGCGACGTGGCCAACGTCCACAACTACCTCAACAACGGCAGCTTCAGCTCCCCGATGGATAACCACGCCTGGCAGGCGGAGGATCCCAGCGCCAACTCGTATTTCGACGGCCTTTACGCCGAGTACGCTTCGACCTGGCGCAACCACTTCGCCGGCATCCCGGTCGCCCAGTTGCCCGCGCTGGCCCGGGTGACGACCGAAACGGGTTGGGCGACCAAGGGCAATCAGGCACTGACCGAGGATGAGCAGGGGAAAGTCTACATGAACCTGTACCTGGACGCCTATAAGCGCGGCTGGGCCTACACCTTCATTTACATGCTCCACGACGATCCCGCGCAGGGTTCCTGGGGCTTCGTCCACACCGACTACTCGCTTAAGCTTTCGGGCACGTACCTGCACAATCTGACCACCATCCTGGCGGACTCCTCGGCCATCGCCACGCCGGGAACGCTCCGCTACTCGATCCCAGGCGAGCCGGATACGGTGCACGATCTCCTGCTGCAAAAGAGCGACGGCACCTTTGAGCTCGTCATTTGGGATGAGCACGCCAGCTCGACCGCGACCGACAACATCCTCGTCAGCCTCGGCGGGACGAGCTCATTGGTGAATGTCTACGATACGACCCTGGGCACCATGCCCGTCCAGACGCTGAATGGGGTAAGCATCGTGCCGCTCGCGCTGACAGATCACCCGATGATCGTTGAGCTTCCGCCCGCGGCCGCCTACACCGCGAACGCCCCGGCAACCTGCCCCCCGCTTACCGATGCCGACATCGGCAGTCCGGCCCTGCCGGGTTCCGGCACCGGCAGCCTGGGTGACTACGCGGTTGCGGGCGGTGGCGCGGATATCTGGGGCTCGTCCGACCAGTGCAATTTCGACAGCACGCCTGTGACAGGCGACGCAACGATGATCGTGCGGGTCAACTCGCAAACGAATACCAACACCTGGGCGAAGGCAGGGTTGATGTTCCGCAATTCCAGTTCGGCTTCCTCGGCCAATGTCGCCGTCGTGCAGACGCCGGGCCAGGGCGTGAGCCTGCAGTGGCGCGACACGGTGGGCGCCGCGACGGCCTGCACGATTCAGCCCAGCGTCGGCCCAGCCCCCAATTGGCTCAAGCTGGTCAAGTATGGCACCACATTTGCCGCCTACGACGCGACGACCGTCGCGGCGCCGGGCGAAGGCGATTGGAAGCTCATTGCCACCCACACGACAACCACCTTCACCAACGCCACCTGCCTGGGTGGTCTGGCTGTGACGGCGCATGACAACGGACAAGTCAGCACCGCCCAGTTCACGGGGCTGTGCATCCTTTCCACCGGCGCCCTCAGCACGGGGACGGGAACCGGAACCGGCACCGGAACCGGTACCACGACAGGAACGGGCGCGGGAACGGGCACCGCCTCGGGGACGACAACAAGCACGGGCACCGGCACATCGACGGGAACCAGCACAGGCTCGGGAACAGGCACAACGACGAGCACGGGAACGACGGGAACGGGTACGGGCACAACAACCGGTACAGGGACAAGCACCGGCACCGCACCGACCCTCAGCGACACCGACATCGGCGGGCCCGGCCAAGCCGGCTCCCTCACCGTCAGCTCGG
>CAZZYY010000005.1:25873-42342 GCA_964658475.1 uncultured Candidatus Methylacidiphilales bacterium
ACGTGACCGCCTTCACCAACAGCAGCTACAACGTGGGCCTCGCCGACTTGTCGCACGACAACGGGCAGCTCTGCACCGCGGTTTATTCCAACCTGACGATTCAGTCTTCTTCCACCGGACATTAGCCGCCGTTTGCCTCGCGTTGGTTTCGACAGTATCCTGATGGGTGGCGTGCGGAGCGCGCCTTAGCTGGATACGCCCATGGCCAACCCTCTCCAGAACGGTTCCGTTTCCCAAGACCATGCCGCCGATGGCCAGGACGAAGGCCAGAATCAGATGGACACCCACACGCCTTCGCGGTGGGAAGCGGCCAAGAGCGATGTTCACACCGAGGCGGACATGCTGAACGGCCCGCTGCCGTCGGACGGCCCCGGTGGCGAGCGCCTGGAGGAACCGAGCTGGAGGCCGCATCCGGTCCGCGCGCAGTTTCCCGACGACCTGCGGCCCATTCGCCTGACCGAGCCGGAAAGTTATGCGGCGGGGATGCCGGCAGTCCTGCGTTCGGGCGAGCACTTGATCATCAATCGCTCGCTGTTGCGCGGCGCCCGGTCCCTCGCGGTGCTCAATCATTCGCACGGGGTCGACTGCATGAGCTGCGCGTGGCCGGAGCATGACGATCATCGGAAGATCTTCGAGTTTTGCGAAAACGGAGCGAAGGCTGTGGCCTGGGAAACCGATCCCCGCCGGTGCGGTCCCGAATTCTTCGCCCAGCACTCGGTGGTCGAGCTCTCCAACCGGGACGAGTATTGGCTTGGGCAGCAGGGTCGGCTCACCCATCCGATGGTTCTGCGGGAAGGTGCGACCCATTACGAACCGATCGCGTGGGCCGAGGCCTACCAGATGATCGCCGACGAGTTGAATGCGCTGGAGAGTCCCGACGAGGCGATTTTTTACACCTCGGGCCGCGCGAGCAATGAATCCGCTTTTCTCTACGGCGTCTTTGCGCGGCATTTCGGCACGAACAACATGCCCGACTGCTCGAACATGTGCCACGAGAGTTCGGGGTCCGCGCTGACCGAGTCGATCGGCATCGGCAAGGGCACGGTGAAGATCGACGATTTTGCCAAAGCCCAAGTCATCTTCCTGATCGGCCATAATCCGGCCACGAACCATCCGCGGATGATGACCACCCTCGCAGAAGCCAAGCAGGCGGGCGCCACCATCATCGCCGTCAATCCGCTGATCGAGGCGGGCCTGCTGCGCTTCAAGGACCCGCAGGAACCGAAGGGCGTGATCGGCCACGGGCAGAAACTGACCGACATTTACCTGCACGTGCGCATCAACGGGGACATCGCGCTCTTCAAGGGGATTGCGAAGGAAATGCTCGCGCTGGAGGACGCGGCCCCGGGCAAGGCCTTCGACTGGGATTTCATCCGCACGAAAACCGCCGGCCTCGACGACTTCCTCGCCCAGTTGCGACGCGAGGACATCGACGAGTTGGTGCGCGAGTCGGGCGTCTCGCGCGAGAAGATGCAGGAAGTCGCCGCGCTGCTCGTCAGGTCGGAACGGATCATCACCGCGTGGTGCCTGGGCCTCACGCAGCAGCGCACGGGCGTCGAGTCTATCCAGGAACTGGTCAACCTCAACCTGCTCCGCGGCGCCATCGGCAAGCCCGGCGCGGGGGTCTGTCCCGTCCGCGGCCACTCCAACGTGCAGGGGGATCGCACCATGGGCGTCTGGGAACGGCCGCGCGAAACCTTCCTCAACCAGATGCGGGACGTCTTTGGCTTCGAGCCCCCACGGCATCACGGGTACGACGTGGTTGAGTCGATCAAGGCCATGCACGCCGGGATCGGGAAGGTGTTCATCGGGCTGTGCGGCAACTTTCTCTCCGCCGCGCCCGATACGGAGTACACGGCCGAGGCGATGCGCAACACCCGGCTTACCGTGCAGATCAGCACCAAGCTTAATCGCGGCCATCTCGTGACCGGCCGGAAGGCGCTCATCCTTCCGGCGCTGGGCCGCACGGAAATCGACGAGCAAAAAACCGGGCCGCAGTTCCAGTCGACGGAGAATTCCATGGGCGTGATCGAGATGTCACGCGGCCGGCTCCAGCCCGCTTCCTCGCACCTGATGTCGGAGCCGGCCATGATCTGTCACATCGCCGCCCGCACCTTGGGCCAGCGCTCCAAGGTCGACTGGCTGGCGCTGGCAGACGACTACGATCGAATTCGCGATCTCATCGCCCGCGTCATTCCGGGGTGTGACGGTTACAACGAAAAAGTGAGGCGGAAGTTCGGCTTCTACCTCCCCAATAAACCGCGCGAAGGCGACTTCGGGGACACGGCCTCCGGCAAGGCCAACTTCTCCGTCATCGATCTGCCCCGGCGCCAGCTCGAGCCCGGGCAGTTGGTGGTCACCACCGTTCGCAGCCACGATCAATTCAACACCACCGTCTATGCCTGGAACGACATCTACCGCGGCATTCATAATGAGCGCCGCGTGCTGATGATGAACACCGACGACATGGCGGAGCGCGGTCTGGTCGCGGGTGACGTGATCAACATCACGAGCCATTTTAACGGTCAACAGCGATACGCGAAGCGGTTCATCGTCGTGCCGTACCGGCTCTGCCGCGGCGACTGCGCAGGCTATTTCCCGGAGCTGAACGTGCTCCTGCCGATCGGCAGTGTCGCGTCGAAAAGCAATCAACCGGCAGCCAAGCACATCGTCATTTCGGTGGAAAAGACCGACGAACCGCGCAAGCCCGTTTCCACGCCGTGGTACGATCGCTTGGTGCCCGGCTCCTTTTCGCCTTGAACCCGCTGTCCGAAAGAAGGTTCGCTCCGGATTGTCGCCTTCCATCCCAAAGTAAGCACTTGGCTTACCGTCTTCGCAGTAGACCCCTAGGAACTCATGGGGGATAATAACCGCTGCCTCCATGACCAAGACCAAGACAGTTCCCATTCCCGTCCGTTCCCTGCCTCCGCAGAAGCAGCGTATTTTCCTGATCGACGATCATTCCATCATGCGCGAGGGCCTGCGCCGGCTGCTGGAGGCGGAAAGTGAGCTCAGCGTCTGCGGAGAGGCGAGCACTGCCAAGCAGGCGCTTGGCGCCATCGCCGACGACCAGCCGGATCTCGTGCTGATCGACATCGCGTTGCCGGGCACGGACGGGCTGGAGCTGATCAAGACACTGCGGGCCCGGTTTCCCTCCTTGCTTATGCTCGTGCTTTCCATGCACGACGAGGCGCTTTACGCCGAACGCGTGCTGCGGGCGGGGGCAAAGGGCTACGTGATGAAAAGCAGCTCGTCCGAACAGTTGCTCGAGGCGGTCCGCAAGGTCCTTGGCGGCGAGATCTTTGTCAGCCCGACCCTTTCTTCGCAAATGCTCCAAAGCATGGTCAAGGGCCGGACGCAGGCGCTGGGCAGCCTGGGCCAGTTGAGCGATCGCGAACTGGAGATTGTCCAGCTGATCGGCCAGGGGTTGAGCACCAGTGAAATTTCGGAACGGCTCGGCATCAGTTCCAAGACAGTCGAGTCGCATCGCGGGAACATTCGGGCCAAGCTCTCGCTGAAATCCGGGGCGGAACTCGCTCGCTTCTCCATCGCGAACGCGCCGGGCTCGATCGAACGTCCTGCCTGACCCTCTTTCCTCCGCTTGGCGCCAGGGCGGCGGTTGGCGAAAACTCCTGCGCCGGCCTCCGTGGCCTGCACCGGCCCCGCGGCTCACAGCTGGGCTCGCGACGCCCGCGCTTGCAACCGACGGCGGTCCGGATCAAGCATCAGGTCGACATCTGCGGTCTGCACATATTGACGCAGGAAATCCAGTTCCGTGGCCGGCAGTCCGGCGAAGACGGGGCTTTCCCCATCGTGAATGCTGAGGGTGAAGGCCCCCGCATCGTTCCCCAGTTCAATGAAGATTTTTTCGACCGACTTTACGGCGTGGCGCACGGACCAGCGGGTGAGCCGGTAAAGCACCAGGGCGGCGCGGGGATTGCTTGGCCCCTGCTCCATCGGATGCAGGACGGTACAGGAAACATTCTGCGAGATTTCGTTCGCAAATTTGGTGAGCGCGAGCCCGAGCCCTTTTCCTGCCAGCGAATCGGGCGAGACGGTTTTGCGCAGGTCGTCCATCGTTTGCTCGAGGAAAGTTGAGACCTTTTGCAGGTCCTCCGTCTTTACCGGCTGACCCATTTCCGCTTGGCGGCGGAGCACGTTGACCAGCAAAATGGTTCCGGCCAGGCCCTGGCACACGCTGTCGTGCAACTCCTGAGCCATCAGTTCCTCGAACCGGATGAGGTGGGCCGCCGTCATGTTGGCGCTCAGGGCGGGCTCGTGTTTGTTCATGACAGCAGTAAGCGTGCGCGGCGGGCCGTGACGCGGCGCCCCGTGGGGGCCGACATGCGGGACAAACGCGATCTTTGCAGAAACGCGGCCCGCGTACAGGAGGAACGGTAGGCGTTCCACCTACCGCAACAACATCCAGCTGCCCGATGGAAGCGTTGGCGCAACCGCGCAACCTGAGTAAGGTCGAAGAGGTCCTTCCCATTTCATGAAATCAAAACCCGTCAAATCTGCCATCAAGCCCACCACCGCCGCTCAAGATCGTTCCCAGCCAAAGCCGCCGCCCCGCGTCCCGCCCACCGCCAAGGACGGTCAGCTCGGCGCGGTAAAAACGTCGGACCGTGAACCGATGACGACCAACCACGGGCAGGCGATCAGTACCGACCAGAACTCGCTCAAAGCCGGTCTGCGCGGACCCACGCTGATGGAAGACCAAGTGTTGCGCGAGAAGATCCAGCACTTCGACCACGAGCGCATCCCCGAACGGGTGGTGCACGCGCGCGGTGCGGCGGCGCACGGGGTCTTTCGTGTCTTTGATGATTCGCTTTCCAAGTTTACAACGGCGCGGGTGCTGACGGATCCGTCGCTGAAGACGCCCGTCTTTGTTCGCTTTTCGACCGTGGCCGGCTCCCGCGGCTCGGCCGACACGGCCCGCGATGTCCGCGGCTTTGCGACGAAATTTTACACCGTGGAGGGAAATTGGGACCTCGTCGGCAACAACATTCCGGTCTTCTTCATCCAGGACGCGATCAAGTTTCCCGATCTCATCCACGCCGTGAAGCCCGAACCGCATAACGAAATTCCGCAGGCCTCGAGCGCGCACGACACCTTCTACGACTTCATTTCCCTCACGCCGGAATCGATGCACATGCTGATGTGGGTCATGAGCGACCGCGCCATTCCGCGCAGCTTCGGCATGATGGAAGGCTTCGGCGTCCACACCTTTCGGCTGATCAATGCCAAGGGCAAGTCGACCTTCGTGAAGTTTCACTGGAAGCCGGTGCTGGGCGCCCATTCGCTTGTCTGGGACGAGGCCGTCAAGCTGCAGGGTCAGGACCCCGACTTTCATCGGCGTGACATGTCCGACTCGCTCGACCACGGCAACTTCTTCGAGTGGGACTTGGCGGTGCAGTTGCTGCCGGAGGAGGACGAATTCAAATTCGACTTCGACATCCTCGACGCGACCAAGATCATTCCGGAAGACCTCGTGCCGCTGAAGCGCGTGGGCCGCATGACGTTGAACCGCAATCCCGACAACTACTTTGCCGAGACGGAGCAGGTGGCGTTCATGACCTCTAACCTGGTGCCGGGAATCGACTTCACCAACGATCCGCTGCTACAGGGCCGTAACTTCTCCTACAACGACACCCAGCTCAGCCGGCTGGGCAGCCCGAATTTTCACGAGATTCCGATCAACCGGCCGGTCTGCCCATTCTCCAACAACCAGCGCGACGCGCACATGCGCATCACGATCAACAAGGGCCGCGTTTCCTATGCGCCCTCCTCGCTGGACGATCATGTGATGGAGGAGGTCGGGCCCAAGCCGGGCTTCGTGTCCTATCCCAAGCTGGTCGAAGGGCCGAAGGTGCGGGAACGCAGCCCAAGCTTCGACGATCATTACGGCCAGGCGCGTCTTTTCTGGAACAGCCAGACGGCGGTGGAAAAGCACCACATCATCAAGGCGCTCCAGTTCGAGCTGAGCAAGGTGGAGACCCGCAAGGTGCGCGTGCGCATGCTGGAGCATCTGGCGCAAATCAACGATGTCCTGGCCACCCAGGTCGGCAAGGCCATCGGCGAGACTCCCGCCCCCGCGCCGAAGACGATCAAGACCGCCAAGGGCACCGCGGACCAGCCATTCGAGATTTCGCAGCTGGACCAGGCAACCACGCCGACCACGGCGTCGGGCGGTCTGCGTTCCGCCAAGGGGCTGAGCATCGAGGTCAATCAGCCGATGCTGGCCAAGGGCCGCAAGGTGGCGATTCTCGCGGCCCCGGGAGTTTCCTCGGGCGACATCCTGGCCATGAAGCGGAAGCTCGACGCGGAGAAGGTGCTCAGCGAGATCGTGGCGCCCTTCATCGGCGCGGTGCCGGCCGAGGGCGAGGCGGTCGAGGCGACCAAGACCTTCGCAAATTCCAGCTCGGTTTTGTTCGACGCCGTTTACGTCCCGGGCGGGCAGGAGAGCATCACGATGCTGATGGAAATTCCGGATGCCCATCACTACATCAACGAAGCCTACAAGCATGGCAAGGCCATCGCGGCCAGTGGCGCCGGCGTGGATTTCGTCAAGGCCACCCAGGCCGGGCAGTTGGCGGGGGATGAAGCGCAGGCCCAAGGCATCCTTCTCGGCAATGCCGGAAACATCGCGGCGGCGTTCACCCAGGCCATCGCGCGGCACCGGGTCCGCACCCGCCCCGTCGACAAGGTGCAGGCCTGATCGGCCCGCCACATCCCTATGAACGAACGGAAAAAATCCGACAAGGCTGTGAAGGAGAAGGACGATCAACAGCACCCGCCGCTCAAGCCGAAGAATCCCGACACGAAAGGTGCGCCGAACGACCAGGATCCCGAGGCGCAATACGAGGACAAGGACGAGTCGTAGGTGGTGCATCGATGTCGACCGCGCGGGTGTGACCTCGAGACTTGCGCGGCGTGAGTTGGGACATGAAGACCGTTCGCTTTACCAGTGTTGTCGAGCAGTGTGGCCGACCAGAGGTCTATCTGCTCTTCGATGCGAACGATGCCGTGTTCAAGAAGGCGCTTGAGCAGCAACGCGTGATGACGATCGAGGAGCAGGGCTCCGGGCCGGTGCAGGCGCAGGTGGGGTACGATCCAACGCGACGCGGGCAGATCTTGCTGTTTCCGCGCTCGCTCAAGAAGTTTGCCGGCGCTCGCCTTGTTGGAATCAAGTTTGAGCTGCTGGAACAACCGCCCGCCCGGAAGGCCAAATCGGAGCGGGTGCCGCTTAGCCATCCGGCACCTAAAAGGAAAGCCGTGCCTCCGCCAAAACCGGCCCGCGACAAGGTCATCGATTTTCCTCGGCCTTCGCCCGGAAACCCGCTGGTGGAAAAGCTTCGGGCGCATGCCCGCCGCGCTCTGCACGCGCTGGAAAACGGCAACACGAAAGGAGCGTCGCGCGATCTCGTGCGGCTTCTCAAGGCCACCTGAAAAGGGGCCCGAATTTAGGGGCGTTGGCCCCTGCGCAGGATCGCATCCGCCAGGCAGGCCGCGCCGAAGCCGTTGTCGATGTTCACCACGCCAATGCGCGGCGAGCACGAATTGAGCATGCCCAGCAGGGCGGCAAGTCCGCCAAAAGCCGCGCCGTAGCCGACGCTGGTCGGCACCGCGATGACCGGCGCTGCCACCAAACCGGCCACCACGCTGGGCAGCGCGCCTTCCATGCCTGCGCAGACGATGAGCACATCGGCCTCGAGCAAACTCTCATGGTGCGCCAGCAACCGGTGCAGGCCGGCGACGCCGACATCCACGATCCGCGTGACGCTGTGACCGAGAAAGTCCGCCGTCACGGCCGCTTCCTCCGCCACGGGCAGGTCGCTTGTGCCCGCGCAAAGCACCGTGATGCCGCCGCCTTTCACCGGCGCGCCTTGCTGGCGGAGGCTGACCGTGCGCGCGACGGCGTGATGAAATGCCTGCGGATGCGCTCCCAGGACCGCGGCCGCGGCGGAAGGCGCCACGCGGGTCGCCAGCACATCGGCGCCACTGGCCGCGATGCGGCCGAAGATCGAGACGACCTGCTCGTCCGTCTTCCCCGCGGCATAAATCACCTCCGGCATGCCGGTGCGCAACGCGCGATGATGATCCACCTTCGCGAAACCGAGGTCCTCGTACGGCAACGTCGCCAGCCGCTTGGCGCCCGCCTCCGGCGTGAGCGCGCCGTCGCGAATCTGCTCAAGGAGCCGAAGTACCGTGTCCGCGTTCATGGGTTCACGCCGCGATAAGCCTGCAGCGCCGCTTCCATGATCCGCTTCACGGCCACGCCGTTCGATTCGGCCAGCCGGCGGCAGTCCTCGAACTCGGGCGCAGCGTTCAGCTCCTCGCCGTCGCGCCCACCCACCTTGACCCGCACCCGACCCCACACGGTCGTCACCTCGGCCAGGTGCCGGGCGAGGCAGATACGGCGCTCGTCCCGGATGCGCAGGCCGAGCGTGCTTGTTTCGCGCAGCAGCAATTGCTCGATGACCGACGCCTTTTCGCGGTCGGCAAGAACCGTCAGCAGCGTGCCGACGCGATTCTTTTTCATGAACACGGGCGTGCGCAGGACATCGAGCGCCCCGAGACGCAACGCCTCCTCGGCCACATAGGCGAGCACCTGAGGATTGCAGTCATCGAGCGCCGTCTCGAAAACGACCACCGTCTGACCCGCATCGGACCCTGCCTCCCTTTCACCGACGCTGATGCGGGCGACGTTGGCCAGGTCCGGCGGATTACGCGTGCCGGCGCCGTAACCGATCGCCGCGACTCGCATGCCTGGCTGCGGGCCAAATTCCGTGTCGAACGCCCGCAAAAGGGCCGCGCCGGTCGGCGTAACCAACTCGCCCTCGTGGCCGGAGGAGTAGGTGGGTTGCGCGCGCAAGAGCTCGGCCGTGGCGGGCGCCGGCACGGGGAAGCGCCCGTGCGCGCACTGCACCGTTCCGCTGCCGACGTTCAGCGGGCCGCTCCGCCAGCCTTCGATCTTCAGCGCGTCCGCCGCGGCGGAAACGAGCACGATGTCCGCGATGGCATCGACCGCGCCCACTTCGTGAAAGTGAACTTTTTCGAGCGGGATCCCGTGCACCTTCGCCTCGGCCTCTCCGAGCAGCGTGAAGGCGCGCACGGCGCGATCGGTGATCGCCGCGGGCAGACCGGCCGCCGCGATCAGCTTGCGGATATCCTCCAGCGATCGGTGCGGTTCGTGATGCGGGTGGTGATGACGGTGCGGCGTCTCGTCTGCCGGCCGGCCGTGGGTCAGAATGCGGGCATGGGTCGCGGCAATGCCCGAGCGATCGACCGGCTCAATCTCCAGTTCCGCATGAAGCGGCAATGACCGCAAGACCGCGCGCAGGGAATCCAGCGGCGCTCCCGCATGGATCAACGCGCCGAGCAGCATGTCGCCGCTGACGCCGGCGGAACCGTCAAGATACGCCAGCCGCATGGACAATTTCCGCGTTAAGCGAGCCGCTGCGAAAGCCCGCGCAATCCAGCGTCACGTAGGTAAAGCCAAGGCCGCTCAGCGTCTCCGAAAGTTCGCGCACAAAGCCGGGCGAGAGCGCGGCGGGCATTTCCTCCTCCGCGATTTCCACGCGGGCAAGCCCGGCATGGTCCCGCACTCGAAACTGGCGGAAGCCAAGCCGGCGCAGCTGCGCCTCGGCTTGCTCCACGCGCTGCAGCGTTTCGCGCGTGACCGGGTTGCCGTACGCGATGCGCGAAGAGAGACAGGCGGAGGCCGGCTTGTCCCATACCTGCAGCTTCGCCGCCCGCGCCAGCTCGCGAATATCCGCCTTGGTCAGCCCGGCGTCGACGAGCGGCGCAAGCACGCCGTGATCCTTCGCCGCCTGCTGACCCGGGCGGAAATCGCCGCGGTCATCCACGTTCATGCCGTAGGCGAGATGGCGAAACTCAAGACGATCGCGGGCTTCCTCCATGCGGACGAACAGCTCGCTCTTGCAGTGAAAACAGCGCTGCAGGTCGTTGCGCACGTAGTCGGGATTTTCCATCTCCTCCGTGACGACGATCTCCAGCGGAATACCCTGCTCCGCGGCAAAACGGACCGCCTCGTCCCGCTGCGCGCGCGCGAGCGATGGCGAGTCGGCCAGCACGGCGATCATCCGAAGCCCCGGCACCTGCCGCGCAGTCCAGGCGAGGTACGCGGAGTCCACCCCGCCGGAATAGGCGACGAGCACGCTGCCGAGTTCCGCCAGGCGCGCGTCGAGTCGCGCTTTTTTTTCATCGAGGATGTTCACGGGGAGGGCGTCGTTGGGGTGCTCAAGGATGGGCGCGCGTGGCGTGGAAAGGCGAGCTTGTCTTCGAACTCCATTCCGCCGCCGAAGAGACTACAGCGGCAGTTCCTTGGCGGGCGGGAAGCCGTGCTGGTCGCGGCCGAGGTCGCCGTCGTAAAACTTGGTCGTCTTGAACTTCTCGTACCGGCCGTCCGCCGCAACCTCGCGGACGCGCTCGCGCAGGGCTGCCATCTCCTCCGGCGACATCGGCGTGAAATCGCGCGCGATGGCCAGGTTTTGCTCGAGCACGTTGAGCGAATCCATGCCGCTGATCGTTGTCGCCACCGGCAGGCTCATCGCGTAGCGCAGGCCCTCCGCCGGCGTGATCGTGCCGCTGGTCACCATCTCGCCGCTGCCGCCCAGGCTCTTCATGCCCAGCACGGCCACGCCCAGTTTCTGCGCTTCCGGCAAAACCTGCTGCTCAAAGCTGTGGAACGAGCCGTCGAAGCAGTTGAGCGGCATCTGCACCGTGTCGAAGGGAAAGCCGTGCCGCAGCATGCGCAGGTGAATGGCCGGGTCCTTGTGGCCGGTAAATCCGACGAAGCGCACCTTGCCTTGTTTCTTCGCCTCTACCAGCGCCTCGGCCGCGCCACCGGGCGCAAAGATGAGGTCGGGATCGTTGTAGTAAACCACCTCGTGAATCTGCCAGACATCCAGGTGATCGGTCTTCAGGCGGCGCAGGGAATCCTCCAGCATCCGCATGGCCACGTCCTTGCCGCGCCCGTGCGTGCAGACCTTGGTCATCAGCACCACGCCGTCGCGCTTGCCCTGCAGCGCAATGCCGAGCCGGTGTTCGCTGTCGCCCTCGTGATATTCCCACGCGTTGTCGAAAAAGTTGACGCCGGCTCCAATCGCGCGCGCGACGATCTCGTTGACCTCATTCTGGTCCTTGGCGCTCCCGAGGTGAAAACCGCCCACGCCCAGCGCGGAAACCATCACGCCCGTCTTGCCGAGCGGCTTCTTCGGAATGACACCTTGTTGAGTCGGCTTGGACGCGTCCGCGGGGGCATTCGTCTGCGCCAAACCCTCGCGCGTGGCCACGGCGCCTGCCGCGGCCAGCATCGCGCCGCGCACAAAATCCCGCCGCAGAATGCCGCTCATGATTTCAGCTCCGGGTAGGGGAGGCCGGTGTTGTCGGTTTCCTGCAACATCTCCTTGATCTCCTTCTGCTGCGTATCGACCGGGAACCCGTGGGCCCAGCGCGCCTCGGGATTGTCGTACTGGAGCGAAACCTTGTAGGGCTCGAAGCGCGCATCGGCCGCGGCGGCGCGACACTTCTCCTCCAGCGCCCTCATCTCGCCCTCCGGCATGGGCTTGAAGTGCTGCGCGATCTCCAGGTTTTGCCCCAGGACCTCGGGCTTTTCCATTCCGGTGATCGTCGTGGTAACGCCCGGGAGGCTCATCGCGTAGCGCAGCGCCTCCTCCGGCGTGAGCACGCCCTTCTTGATCGGGTTGCCCTTGCCGCCGAACGGCTTCATGCCGAGCACGGCGATCCCGCGCTTGATGAGTTCCGGCAGCACCAACCCCTGAAAGCTGTGCACGAAAGTTGCGTCAAAAGGATTGAGCGGCATCTGCACCGCGTCGAACGGAAAGCCGGTCTCGAGCATCTTCAGGTGCACCTCGGGCGACTTGTGGCCGGTGAAGCCGACAAAGCGCACCTTGCCCTGCTCCTTCGCCTTCGTCAGCGCGGCGTGCGCGCCTTCCGCGCGGATGAAGAGTTCGGGATCGTTGTCCCAGCCCACGCCGTGAATCTGCCAGAGGTCGAGGTGGTCGGTCTGCAGCCGGCGCAGCGACTCCTCGAGCATGGTCATGGCCAACGTGGCGTCGCGACCGTGCGTGCAGACTTTGGTCATGAGGAACACACGGTCGCGCAGCCCCTTGAGACCCTTGCCCATCCAGTTCTCCGACTTGCCGCGATTGTACTCCCAGCAATTATCGAAAAAGGTGATGCCGCCCTCGATCGCGCTGTGACAAAGCTGGATGGCCGTCGCCTCGTCCTTCGCGTCGCCGAGATGATGGCCGCCCAGACCAAGGATCGAAATCTCGGCATCCTTGCTCCCGAATCCGCGGAGGGGAATGGACGCCATGGCTCACCCTACTTGCGGATGCATCGCGCGCAAAAAATTATTTCTCAGCCGATAGCTCAACTTTGGTCGTCTGGGTCAAATCGCGACTGGAGTCGCCCAGCGCCAACTCGTAGCGCCCTGGCGGCACCACCCACGCGGCCTTCGCCTCGTCATAGGTGGCGAAGGCGTCGCGCCCGAGATGAAACGAGACCGATTTCGTTTCGCCCGCCTTCAGCTCGACGCGCTCAAACGCCTTCAGTTCCTGCACGGGGCGGTCGATGGTGGAACCAAGCGGCCGCACGTAAAGCTGCACGACCTCGGCCCCGTCGCGTTTCCCCGTGTTGGTCACGTCGACCGTTACGTCGTACTCGCCGAGGTCTTCCGTCTGCCGGAGGTTCTTCAGCGCGAAGCTCGTGTAGGAAAGTCCAAACCCGAACGGAAAGAGCGGCGAGATCTTCTTCTTGTCGTACCAGCGGTAGCCTACGTAAATGCCCTCGGCGAGGTTCACGTGCGGGCCGCCGTCCAGTTCGCCCGGATAATTTCCGTAAGCGGGCGAGTCCTCGAAGCGCTTCTCAAACGTGTCCGGCAAATGACCGCTCGGATTGATGTCGCCGAAGAGAATCCTCCCCAGCGCGATGTTGCCGTTCTCGCCCGGGTACCACGACCAGAGCAGCGCTGGCATCTTCGTCAGGTTATCGCCCAGCCCGACGTTGCCGCCCGCGTTGATCGTGGTGATGACATGCGGATTAAGCGCGAGCAGCTGCGCGAGCTCGACGGTCTGCGACGCCGGCAGGTCCCATGGGCGGTCGCCCGCCTCGTGCTCGGTTTGCGCGTTGAAACCGCCGGCGAAGATGACCGCGTCCGCCTTCGCCACCTCGTTCTTTTCCGTTTCCGGCAGCCCCGGCTTGGCCCATCCGAAACGAACCACGGCGTTGTTCCGCTCGTGAAAGTATTCCACCTTCACCTGATAAACGTGGCCGGCCTCGAGGTGCTGCTGCGTCTCCTTGCGCGCGAGCTCATGGGGCGCCCACATATCGATAATCTCCTGGCCGTCCAGGTACGCGCGCGACCCCTCGTCGCTGGCCAGCGCAAACGTGTAGTCGCCCGTGGCCGATGGCGTGATCGTTCCCGTCCAGCGCACGGAAAAGGGCGAGCCACCTTTGATGTTCTTGACCGGATTCGCCGTGTTCCAGGCGAAGTCCACCACGTGGTCGATGCGCGACTCGACCGGCGCACCGGTAAGCGTTGCGTTGCTGAAGTAATCACCCTGCAGCCCCGTCTGGCCGGCCACAACGGGAGCGGGCGGCGCAAAGGCGGCGCGCGAATAGATGAAGGTTGAGAGGTCGGGAAGGTAATCCACTTCCACGTTCGACCCCGCGGCCTCCCGCACGCCTTCCAGCACGCTCACCGGGTTGAACGTGCCCGTCCCGGAACTGCCGCCGCCGCCAATGACCGCCTTCTCGCCGTTCGGACCCGTCACGACGATGTGATGGACCTTCGTTCGGTCGAGCGGCAGGAGCTGGCCCTCATTTTTCAGCAGCACGATGCCTTCGCCGGCCGCCTTCAACGCCGCGGCCGCGTTCTGTGGATCGTCCGCGGGAATCGAGGCGTCGGTCTGGTCACGATCGAGAAATCCCATCGCCACCATCATTCGCATGAGCCGCCGCACATGCTCGTCCAGCGTGGCCTTCGAGACGGTGCCAGCGGCCAGCAGCGGCGGGATCGTCGCCAGGTTATAGAAGAGTCGCGGCTTGTCGTGCATCTCGAGGTCCATCCCGGCGTTCAGGTCCTTCGCCGTGTCGTGCGCCGCGCCCCAGTCGGACATCAGCACACCGCGAAAATGCCACGCGTCCCGCAGCACGTCGGTGAGCAGGAACTTGTTCGCCGTGCACCACTCGCCGTTGACCTTGTTGTAGGCCGCCATCGCGGTCCAGGCGTTGCCCTGCTGAATCGCGGCCTTGAAGGGAGGGAAGTAAATTTCCTCCAGCGCGCGGCGGCTCACGTTCGTGTCCACGGTAAAGCGGTTCCACTCCTGCCCGTTGGCCACAAAATGCTTTACGCATGCGGCGACTCCCTGCGATTGCACGCCGCGCACGTAGTTCACCGCCATGGCCGAGGCGAGGCAGGGATCCTCGCCCAAGTATTCGAAATTGCGCCCGTTCTGCGCCTCGCGGTAGATGTTCATGCCCGGCGCCAGCAGGATGTCCACGCCCCGCGAACGCGCGTCCCGGCCCAGCGCCCGGCCTTCCGCCAGCGCCATGGCGGGGTCCCACGTCGCAGCCAGCAGCGCGCCGGCCGGATAGGCGGTCGATTTGCCCCAGCACCGCACCCCCACCGGCCCGTCGCTGAACTTCAACGCGGGTATGCCCAGCCGCGGTACCCCCGCCGTATGCATGATGTCCGTGCCGCTGATCAGGTCGATTTTCTCTTCCAGCGTGAGCTGCTTGAGCAGGCTGTCGATCCGCGCCTCGATCTTGGGATCGAGCTGCGTCGAGGAAGGCGCGGTGAAATCCGCGCGCGCCACGCCGGCAAGCAAGACGACGAACGAGAGAGCGGGAAGGCAACGAAATCGACCCATCACTCACATCAGCAAATTCGTTCCGAGCGTCAAAGCTGGATTTATTGTGCAAGCAACGGCTTTGGCGCTGGGGAAGCGGTGGCGCAGGACTCGGCAGGTAGCCGGGATCGGCCCGATCCCGGAGCGAGCAACGCGAGCGGAATGCCTCCCTGCCTTTTTCCGTACTCGATGCCGCCGTTGCTGCGGCTCCGGCATCAGGCCGATGCCGGCTACCTACAGAGGCCTTCGCCCAAGAATAGTTCCTGTGATAAGGGTTCTAAAATTGGAATTTTCCCGCAGAGCATGAGACCGCTCCCTCATTTCCGCCTTCCGTCCCCTGCCACGCTTCCTGCTAGGCTCGGCTTGCGATGCACCTCACGCCCCGCGAGCAGGAGAAGCTCATGATCGTGACTGCGGCCGACCTGGCCCGCCGCCGCCAGCAGCGCGGGCTCAAGCTCAACTACCCCGAATCGATCGCCATCATCACCTACGAGATCATGGAGGGCGCGCGTGACGGCCGTAGCGTCGCGGAGCTGATGAGCTTCGGCACCACGTTGCTGAAGCGCGACCAGGTCATGGAAGGCGTGCCCGAGATGATCCACGACGTGCAGGTCGAGGCCACCTTCCCCGACGGCACGAAACTCGTCACCGTCCACCATCCCATCCGATGATTCCCGGCGAAATTCGCACGCCTGAAAACGCGCCGCCGTTGCTGGCCAACGTCGGCCTAGCCGAGATCACGCTCGTCGTGGCCAACACCGGCGACCGCCCGATCCAGGTCGGCAGCCACTTCCACTTCTATGAGGTGAACACGGCGCTCAGCTTCAATCGCGAGGCAGCGCGCGGTTTTCGCCTCAATATCCCGGCGGGCAACGCCGTCCGCTTCGAGCCGGGCGACACGAAGGAAGTCCGTCTCGTCGCGCTGGCGGGCGCGCGCAAGGTTTACGGCCTCAACAACGCGATCGACGGAGCGCTTTAGGAAACCGCCATGCCGCTCGAAATTCCCCGCCGCGTTTATGCCGAGATGTTCGGCCCCACCGTGGGCGACCAGGTGCGCCTGGCCGACACCGACCTGTGGATCGAAGTCGAGCGCGACCTGATCGCGGAGAACGGCGGCTACGGCAACGAGGTCAAGTTCGGCGGCGGCAAGGTCATTCGCGACGGCATGGGCCAGTCGCCGCTCGCGCTCGCCGCCGAGTCGCTCGATCTCGTCATCACCAACGCGCTGATCCTTGACGCCGCGGCCGGCATCATCAAGGCCGACATCGGGATCAAGCACGGCCGCATCGCGGGCCTCGGGCACGCGGGCAACCCGCTCATCCAGGACGGCATCACCATGACCATCGGCGCCGCGACCGAGGTCATCGCCGGCGAAGGCTGCATCGTCACGGCGGGAGGCGTCGACAGCCACATCCATTTCATCTGCGCCCAGCAGATCACCGAGGCGCTGGCCAGCGGTGTCACCACGATGATCGGCGGCGGCACGGGCCCGGCCACCGGCACGAACGCCACCACCTGCACGCCCGGACCCTGGAACCTGCACCGCATGCTCGAGGCCGCGGAGGA
>CAZZYY010000006.1:0-39109 GCA_964658475.1 uncultured Candidatus Methylacidiphilales bacterium
CCGGGGCTGGTGTGCTCACCGCACGAGATCGGGCTCATCCGCGAAGGCCTGCTCCAGCCGATCAAGCTCGTCACGCCCGGCGTACGCTCGGGCGCCGAAGCGAAGGGCGACCAGAAGCGCACGCTCAGCGCGCCCGAGGCGTTCAAGCGCGGGGCGAGCCACTTGGTCATTGGCCGCCCCATCACCCAGGCGCCAGATCCCGTGGTTGCGGCCCAGGCCATCCTGGCCGAATGTGGGCTGGCATGAGAACGTTGGGCTGGCTTCTCCTTCTCGCGCTGATTGCCGTTGCGCGCGCCGGCACACTGCCGCCGGAACTGAAGGCGTACGACTTCGCGCAGGCTTATTACATCGAGGATGGCGGCATTGTGATCCTGCCGTATGACTACGGCTTTACCTGCCCGAAGTACACGACGACACCGGAAGGGCTTCGTGTCATGCCCGGCGGAACGTTCGCGCAGTACGATCCGCAGCATCAGGTCGATCAGGAGTTCCATTTCCTGCGGCTGAGCGCGGATGGAACGCAGGCCTACTTTCGCGAGAAGGTATATGCCTGCCATGCGGTGACGGCGCCGAACGGAAAGCCCGCGCACGAGCGGTACCGGCTGCTCGGAACGAACGAGTTTTACCTATCGCAGTTTCGCGACCTGGAATGGTTCGACTTCGTCTTCGGCAACATCCAGATGCATCCGGGACTGGCGGAATGGCAGAGCAAGAATTGGCGCTATCTCGGCGCGCCGGGTGCGTTTTGATTCCGATTGTAGCGTCGGCTACCTGCGGACGGCGATCTCCTTCTAACGCACCGGCGGCAGGTAAAGAAACCGGTTGGTGCCGTTGGGCGAACTGTTTCGATGGACGAGCAGGGCCACGCCTTGGTCGGGCTGGAGCGCGGCGGCGATCTTGGTCAGTTGCCCGGCGCTTTCCACCATCATGGGCGCGGCGCGGCGCACACAAACCAGCTCGATCAGGTCGCCCTGCTCGAAGCCGCGCATTTCGGCCGCTGACCCGCTTTGCACGCCGGTGATGACGACGCCACCGGCGATCCAGTCATCCACGTTGAACTTCCGGCGCAATTTGCCGTCCAGGTTGGTGACCTGCAGCCCGCTCAGCGCGTTGACGGCGCCGCCGGGAGGCACGAGCGGTGCGGCCGCCTCGCTCGTGTCCGGGGCCGCGGGCCAGGGACTCGGTCCGGTCGCGTCGGGCTGCGTGGCAATCTTGATATAGGTCGTATGCGCCTCGCCGTCGCGGATGTAGGTGACTGGCGTCATTCGGCCGAGCGGCAGTTGCGCCATGATCACCTGCAGTTCGGGAATGCTGCCTACCTTGTGTCCGTCGATCTCGGTGATGAAATCAGCCGGTTGCAGCTTGGCGCGGGCGGCGGGCGAGCGGGGATAAACTCCCGCGAGCAGCGCGCCCTCGCCCGTGCCGAGGCCGAGCTGGGCGATGACGCCCTCATCCACGACGCTGGGCAGCGCCACGCCGAGGAACCGGCGCGGGATGTGGCCGTGGTCGAGCAGGCTGCTCACGGCGAAGCGGAGCAGCTTGCTCGGCAGCGCGAAGCCGACGCCGCGATCGGCGCCGCTGGTCGAGGCGATCTCGACGTTGATTCCGATCAGCTCGCCGTGGATGTTGATCAGCGCGCCGCCGGAGTTCCCCGGATTGATCGCGGCGTCGGTCTGGAGGTAATCCTCGAAACTAGCGCTCGGTTCCGGGATGGAACGGCCGGTGGCGCTGATGATGCCGCGGCTGACGGAGGCGCCGAGGTCGAAGGGATTGCCGATGGCGAAGACCTGCTCGCCGACGCGGACCTTGTCCGAATCGCCCCAGGGCAGCGGCTTGAGATCGTGGGCTGCGATCCGGAGCACGGCGACGTCGATGTGCGGATCCTCGGCGACCTTCGTCGCCGGGTAGACGCGGTGGTCCTGCAATTGCACCTCGATCGATTGCGCCTCGTCGACCACATGGCTGTTGGTGACGATGAGGCCGTCCTTCTCGATCACCACGCCCGCGCCGTAGGCGATCGCGCTGAAGGGCGTCGAGTCGCGATGCTCAAACGGAAAGGGGATGTGGGTCAGGGTGCCGGAGAGTTCCTGCTGCGGGTCGACGGCCACGGTCGCGCTGATGCGGACGATGCTGGGCAGCGCAGAGTTGATCACGCGAATGTTCTCGCGATTGATCTGCTCGAGCAGGCTGATGTCGGAGGACGGGACCGGAGTGCCGACCGCAGGGGTGAAGCTGGTGGCCGGGGCTGCGTCGGTGGACACCGCGCTGTCCGCGGGCGCGGGCGCGACCGCAGGGCGGTGACAGGCGGATAGGGCCACGACCGCGAGAAGTCCCAGCGCGGCGGGGGCACGTTTCATGGTGACGGGCAGTATAGCATCTTTGGGGCCGGACGATTCGACAAAATTCCGCGTCGGGCGGGCAGTTTGGCCTCCACAGCCGGCCCGGTTTTCCTCATGCTCGCCGCTTATGTTCCTCGCGGGCGACATCGGCGGCACGAAGACGAACCTGGCCGTGTACGCGTATCACGACGGTGTCCTGGAGTCCCAGAAGAGCGCGTCCTTCGCCAGCAAGGATTACGCGACGCTGACGGAAATCGTCCTCGCCTTCGTCGGACCGGGTTCGGCGATCCGCCACGCCTGCTTCGGCGTGGCCGGCCCGGTGAAGGACCAGCGCGTGCAGGTGACCAACCTGCCCTGGGTGGTCGACGCCGCGGCGCTCCAGGTCCAGCTGGGCTTCCAGCAGGTGAGCCTGCTCAATGACCTCGAGGCCAATGCGTATGGCATTTCCACCCTGCGGCCGGAGGAATTGGTCGCCATCAATCCCGGCGCCGATTCGATGCAGGTCGGCAACCGGGCGCTGATCGCCGCGGGCACGGGCCTAGGCGAGGCCGGGCTGATGTGGGACGGCGTGACGCACCGGCCGTTCTCCTCGGAAGGCGGGCACGCCAGCTTTGCCCCGACCGACGCGCTGGGCGACGAGTTGCTGAGCTTCCTCCGTCGCGACCACGGCCATGTCAGCTGGGAACGGGTGCTGTCCGGGCTGGGCATGCGTAATCTCTACCGCTTCTTCCGCCAGCGCTCCGGCCAGCCCGAGCCAGATTGGCTGACGGAACAGATTCGCGTGGGCGACTTCGGCGCGGTGGTCTCCATGGCGGGACTGGCCGGGACCGACCCCGCCTGCGCCGACACGGTCGATTGCTTCACGCGCAACTACGGCGCCGAGGCGGGCAACCTTGCGTTGAAAATGCTCGCCCTGGGCGGCATTTACATCGGCGGCGGCATCGCGCCCAAAATGCTGGTGAAGATGCAGAGCCCGCTCTTCCTCGACGCCTTCACGAACAAGGGCCGGCTCAGCCCGCTGCTGCGTTCCACGCCGGTCTACGTCATCACCAACGACAAGACCGCCCTGCAAGGCGCCGCCTGGTACGCAGCCCACCTGGCGTAGAAAAGCCGACTCGCGCTACCGGGCGCCCGGCTTCGTCAACGCGACCTTCACCACTACCGACTCGCCGGCGCGGATACGCATCCGGTCATTGTCGTCCTTGATCGAGTCGGGATCGAAGGTGATCTTGACCGGCACGCGCTGGACGATCTTGGTGAAGTTGCCGGTGGAGTTGTCCGCGGGCAGGAGCGCAAACTCGTTGCCCGTGGCGGGGGAGAAGCTGTCCACCCGGCCGCGGAAGGTCTTGCCCGGAATCGAATCGACCGTGATGCGCACCGGCTGCCCCACGCGCATGTAGGCCAGCTGCGTTTCCTTGAAATTGGCCACGACCCAGACGTTCGGCTCAACCACGTCCATGAGCGTCTGCCCCGCGGTGACGCGGTTGCCCACCTCCACGTTTTTCCGGCCGATGTAGCCGTCCGCCGGCGCGGTGATGGTGCAGTACTGGACCTGCAGCCTGGCCAGTTCGAGCTGCGCCAAATCGGTGTCGTAGGTGCTGCGCGCGGCGTCAAGCTGCTCGGGGGAGACGGCGTGCATGGCGACGAGCGGCTCCTGCCGCTTGAAGTCGGCCGCGGCCTTGGTCAGGTTCGCCTGCGCCGCCGCCACGATCGCGATGTATTCGGAAGGATCGAGCTTCACCAGCACCTGGCCGGCCTTGACGTTCTCGTTGTCGTCGACCAGCACATCGGTCACGTTCGCGCTGATGCGCGCGGAAATCTGGTTCAAGTGCCCGGTGACATAGGCGTCGTCGGTCTCCTCGTTCGTGTAGGCGTCGTGCAGGTAGAACGCGAGCGCGATCGCGGCGATGAGGCCTGCGACGATCAGGATTGTGCGCCTGTGGCGCTGGAAAAAGCTCGGGGCCTTGGCCGGCGCGGGTGCCGGCACGCCGGCGGGTGCGGGCGCCGTCTCCGCGGCAGGAGCGGGCACCGGCCGCGACACGGCCCGCTCGGCTCCCTTCAGGGTAACGTCGGATTCTTTTTCGGTCGTGGTGGCGGTGCTCATGAGGTGGCGGGTGCGGGTTTGGGCGGTCTGCCGAGAAGGAGAATCAGCGGCAGCGTGACGAGGAAGATGGCGGCGACGAAGTAGAAGACGTCGCGATAACTCAGCAGGGAGGACTGCAGGTTGATCGAGCGGTCGAGCAGCGCGAGCGCCTGGTCGTGGATGTGCACGCTGTCGCCGCTGAGCGTTTGCAGGTACGAGGTATTCGCGTTCAGCCGCGGCTGATAGGCGGGATTGAGGTCGGAGGCGTCGTAGACCAGTTGCGCGCGATGGACGAACTGCTGCTTGTCCACGAGCGTCGTGATCCCCGCGATGCCGATGCTGCCGCCGAGCTGGCGGGTGAGGCTAAAAAAGCCGGAGGCCGAGGAGACATCCTTCTTCGGCACGGCGCCGAGCGTTGCCAGGGAAAGCGGGAAAAACATCAGCACGGTGGCGAAGCCGCGCCAGATCAGCGGCCAGAAAAGCTGGTCCGCGCCCGTGTCCGTGTTGAGCGTGGTTAGGTCGATCATCACTCCGATGGTCAGGCAGCTTCCGGCGGCGATGAGCTGGCGCGGCGAGAGGAACTTCGCCAGCGGCCGGAACGCGAACGTGGCCGCGGCCGACGCGATCGCGCCGGGCACGAGCATAAGCCCGGTCTTGGTCGCGGTAAAATTCAGCACGGTCTGCGCGAAGATCGGCACGACGAACACCGTGCCGTAAAGTCCCATGCCGACGACGAGCGAAAGCAGGCTGCCCGCCCACAGGCTACGGTAGCGCAGCACGTGCAGGTCAACCGCCGGATGCTCGGTGTGCAGTTCCTGCCAGACAAAGGCGGTCAGGCCGAAGATGCTCATCAACGCCATGCGCTGGATGAAGGTGGAGGAAAACCAGTCGTCCTGCTGGCCCTGCTCCAGCACGGTCTGCAGCCCGCCCAGCCCCATGGCGAGAAAGAGGATGCCAAGCCAGTCCACGTCCACATGGCGAATGTCCTTCGGGTTGTCCGGCAACAGGAACGTCGTGCACATGAAGACCGCGAGGATGCCGAGCGGCACGTTGATGAAGAAAATCCAGCGCCAGCCGAAGTTGTCGGTGAGATATCCGCCCAGCGCCGGGCCGATGGCGGGGCCGGCGATGACGCCGAGGGTGAAGACCATGCTCGCCTTGGCCTGCTCCTCGCGGGGAAAGGTCTCGAACATGAGCGCCTGCGCCTTGGCCAGCAGGCCGCCGCCGCCGAGCCCCTGAATGACGCGGCCGACGATGAGCATGGAGAGATTATCGGCCACGCCGCACATGACCGACGCGAGCGTGAAGGCGACGAGCGAGAAAACGAAGTAGCGCTTCTTGCCGAAGCGCGTGCCCAGCCAGGCGGAAAGCGGGATGACGATGACGTTGGCAATGGAATAGCCGGTGGAGACCCAGCCGATCTCCGACAGCGTGGCGCCGAGATTGCCCTGCATGTAGGGCAGCGCGACGTTCACGATGCTGACGTCGATCACCTCCAGGATGGCGGCGAAGGCGGCCGAGATGGCGATGGCCCACTTGAGCCAGCCTTCGCGCGCGGCGCGCTCGGCCAGGGGCGACATGCCTTCCCGCAGCGGAATGGCCAGGGCTGCGCTCACGGCTCCAGCCCCTTGAGGTACAACTTCACGCAGGTCTTCACATAGGCCTCAATGCCGTATTGAGCCTCGGTGAGGGGACGGCGCATCACGCCGCCGAGCAGCATGGCCGTGAGTGCGTCGGCCGCCATGGTGGGATCGATGTCGGAGCGGATGAGTTTCTTGCGCTTCGCCGCGCGCAGGTAGGCGATGAACTTCTGGCGCGTCGGCTTGCCGCCCTCGGCAAAGAGGCGGCGGCACAAAGCGAGGTGGCGCGTCATCTCGCCCATGAAAGTGCGGACGAACTCCTCGTTCTCGATCAGCTTCTTCGCGTAGACCAGCGCGTACTTCGTCACCGTGCGGCGCAGGTCTTCCGCGGATTCAAGGGGAGCCGAGTCGAAGACGTTTTCAAAGCGCTGGCCCGAGCAGACGATGACCCGGCGCAGCAACTCCTCCTTGTTCCGGAAATGGCGGAAGAGTGTGACTTCGTTGACGCGGGCGCGCTGCGCGATCTCGCGCGTGGTGGCGCCGGAGACGCCGCGCCGGCCAAAGACGACCGTGGCCGCATCCAGGATTCTATCTTCCGTCGAAATCATGCAAGTAGTTACTTACATGCATATCGACACCCCTGCAAGCCCGCATGACCGCGCTTGTTTCCGGGCGGAGGCGGCGGCTAACTTCCACGTTCCTGATGCAGAAGCCTTTCTTTCCCGGCTTGTCGCCCGCGGTCGCGGCGGCCGGGCTTATCGCGCTGGTCACGGGCCTGCGGTTTTTCACCGCGGTCTGGCTGCCGCTGGCGCCGGACGAGGCTTATTACTGGCAGTGGTCCCGTCACCTGGACGCCAGCTATTTCAGCAAAGGACCGGCGATCGCCTACACCATTTGGGCGGGCACCGCGCTCTTGGGCGACACGAACCTGGGCATCCGCTTCTTCGCCGTCTTGCTCTCCGCCGGCACGGCGTGGCAGACCTTCCTGCTGGCGCGCCGCTGGTACGACGACGTTACCGGGCTGATTGCCGTCCTGCTGCTGACCGTGGTTCCGCTTTACACCGCCGGCGCCGTGCTGATGACGATCGATGCGCTGTCTGCCTTCTTCTGGATTTGGGCGGCAAACCTTTTCTCGAGCGCGATCCAAGCGGATCGATGGCGGGACTGGCTCGGCGCCGGGTTTGCCTTAGGCTGCGGCTTCCTTGCGAAATATCTGAACGCGCTGGAGTTGCTCGCGTTCGCCGGTTTTCTTTTGCTCCTGCCGCGTCATCGCGACGCGTTTCGTCGTCCCCGCTTCTGGCTGATGCTGGTCGTGGCGCTGATCTGCATGACGCCAGTGGCGTGGTGGAACATGCAGCACCGCTGGATTACCGCGAGCCAGTTGATGCATCGCGGCCAACTCGATGAGTCGTTTTCCATTCACCTCGCCACTTTCTTGAATTTCTTCGGCGTACAGGCGCTCGTGATTTCGCCCCTACTTTTCTTGGTTGTCCTGAGCACGGCGCTGGGCGCGATGCGACGAGGAGGAAAGGCAACGGAAGGCGAAATTCTTCTTCTTCTTCTCTTCCTCGTTGTCTTCATTCCCTACGCCATCCTCGCGGTCCATTTGCGCGAGGAGGCGAACTGGCCGGCCGTGTCGTACCTCGGCCTGCTCGTGATGGTGGCGGCGCGGGTTCGGGCGGCGTTGCCCCGCGCCAGCGGCTTCTTCATCGCGGCTTATCTCGTGGCGTGGATCGAATCGCTGCTGCTCTATTATGTGCGCGTGCTGCCCGTCCCCTCTCATCTCAACCCGACAAGCCGCCTGGTGGGCTGGCAGGAGATCGCCGCGCATCTGGATGCAGTTCGCCGCGAGCAGCACGCCGAGGCGGTGATCGGCGACGGCTACAAGGAAGCGAGCGTCCTCGCCTTCTACCTGCCGCGTGTGAACTTCTACGCCCAGCGCGCGCAGCCGCCCGCCACGCAGTACGACTTCTGGCCGAGCTATCCCACCCAACGAGACGTACCGGCCTTGTGGATCACCGCCGGTTCCACGCCGGCCGCCTTGGCTCCCGACTTTAACTCGATCGAGCCGCTCGAGCGTTTCGAGATTCTCGATCGCGGCCGGGTCCTGCGGCGCTACACCATTTACCGGTGCGAAAACCGATGACGTATCCCGACGCCATCGCTCAACTCGGCGCCGCCCGCCGCTTCGGCATGAAGCTCGGCCTCGATCCGATGCTGGATCTGGCGGCGCGGTTGGATGATCCGCAGAACCAGCTGCGCTTTGTTCATCTCGCAGGCTCGAATGGCAAGGGCTCGACCGCCGCGTTCGCTGAATCGTGCCTGCGCGCGGCGGGCCACCGGGTGGGCCTCTACACGTCGCCGCATCTCGTCAGCATCCGCGAGCGGGTCCAGGTGAATCGCGAACCTATTTCCGAGGCGGCCTTCGCGGAAGGGATGGGCGCGGTCCGTGCGGCGACGGTGGGCGAACCGACGTTCTTCGAGCTCATGACCGCGCTCGCGCTCTGGCACTTCGCGCGCGAGAAAGTCGACTGGGTGGTCTGGGAAACGGGCCTGGGCGGACGCCTCGATGCCACGAACATCGTGCGGCCCGCCGTCTCCGTCATCACCACCATCGCGCTCGAGCACACGCAATACCTCGGCACGCGGATCGAGGACATCGCGCGGGAGAAAGCCGGTATCATCAAGCGCGGCGTGCCGGTGGTCAGCGGGGTCACGCAACCCGAAGCGCGCGCGATCATCGCCGAGACCAGCGCCCGCCTCGACGCGCCGTTACACGAAGTCGATCTGGACGTGTCGTCGCAAGACCTCGGCCTGCGCGCCGGTCGCCAATGGGCGCGGCTCGGCGCGCACGATTACGAACTAGGCCTGATCGGCCCGCATCAGGTCCGCAACGCCGCGTGCGCCCTGGCTGTCCTGCGCCTGCTGCCGCAGCCGCCGTCGCCCGACGTCATCGCGCGCGGACTCGCGGCCACATCCTGGCCGGGTCGTTTCCAGATCGTTTCGGAAACGCCGCTCGTCGTCCTCGACGGAGCGCATAATACCGAGGCCATGCGCACCCTCCTGGCCACCTGGCGCGCTTTCCTCGCCAGCCGCGGACAGGCCGGTGGGCGGGCCCATCTTCTTTTCGCCGCGGTGACGGACAAGGACATCACCGCCATGGCCGCGCTGCTTTGCCCCGAGGTGGAGCGGGTCTCTCTCGTGCGCCTGAGCAGCGACCGCGGCGCCGACCCGGCGGATCTCGCCCGCCACTTTCCCGGCCTCCCGTGCGAGGTGCTCGAATCGGTGGCGGATTTTCGCCCGGACGACTCGCGCCCCGTCCTCGCCACCGGTTCGCTCTTTCTCGTCGGCGAGCTGCTCGCCCGCCGCACCGGCGCGGAGCACGACCTGCGCCTGAACGAACGTCTGGAATCGCGGCCGGTGACACCTTAGCCTTTGCGCCTATGCCGAAAGTCCGGGCGATTGTCTTCGACGTGGGCGGGACCTTGATCTGTCCTGCGCGACCGGTGGGGGAAACGTACGCCGAGTTTGCCTATCGTCATGGCGTCATGCTCCAGGCGGAGGCAACCACGGCCGCGTTTGCCGCCGCCTTCAAGGGCAGCGCGCCGCGCGCGAAGCACGCGGTTCCGAGCAACGGCGACGACCGCGCGTGGTGGAAGGAAGTGGTCCGCCGCTCGATGCCCGAGAACGTCTTCGCCGCGCCGCAGGTCTTCGACGAATTTTTTGAGGCGGTCTATCTCCACTACGCCAGACCGGAGGCATGGGAGGTCTACCCGGAAGTGGCGGAGGTGATTGAGACGCTGCGCGATTATCCGGTCGAACTGGTGGTGCTCTCGAATTGGGACAGCCGGGTCCATCCCGTGCTCGACGGCCATGGGCTGGGCGAGTCCCTGCACCATCGCTTCGTCAGCACCGAGCTCGGCTGGGAAAAGCCCGACCCGGCCATTTACCGGCACGTCGCGGAGGTGCTGAAACTTCCCGCCGGCTCGCTCCTCAGCGTGGGCGACGATCCCCGCAACGACGTGGAAGCGCCGCGCAAGGCCGGCTGGCAGACCCTGCAGATCGAGCGCCCGAAGCGCGACCTGTGGGCCGTGGTGCGGTTTCTGAAGGGCAGATAAGTTCGCGCGCCGGAGCAGGACGCCGCTCTTATAAGTTTCCCGTTCCATTGACGGCGTCCTCGCAACTTATTACCGTCCCAGCGTCATGGCATTACCGGACGCGCTCACGCTCCCCCCTCAACAGGGATTCGGCGCGACCCGGCGGACGGACATCTGGTGGCTGCAGCCGCTGGCCGTGTTTCTCGGCTTCTCCGCCTTCATCGTCTACTCGACGTGGGCGGCCTTGCAGGGAACGAACCAGGCGGTGTGCTATTACTGGTTTGGCGGCGGGGGCGCGGACTATCTATCGCCTTATTATTCGCCCCCGATGTTCGGCGCGCCGAGTCATCCTGGCTGGTTTGGCACCATCCCGCCCGGCTGGCCATCCTGGCTGCCTTTTTCCCCTGCTTTTCTCATCGCCTGGATTCCGGCCGGGTTCCGTTTCACCTGCTATTACTACCGCGGCCAGTATTATAAGGCGTTCTGGCTCGATCCCGTCGCCTGCACCGTGGGCGAGCCGCGCAATGTCTACCTCGGCGAGCGCTACCTGCCGCTCATCCTGCAGAATATCCACCGTTATTTCTTCTACCTCGCCGCGCTCTTCATCGTGATCCTGGCCCGCGATGCGTGGGACGGTCTTTGGTTCACCGCCGCAGACGGCACGAAGCATTTCGGCCTTGCGGTCGGCTCGCTTGTCCTGATCGTCAACGTCATCCTGCTCGCGCTTTATACCTTTGGCTGCCACTCGTTCCGCCACCTCATTGGCGGCTTTCTCGATACCAAGACCAAGGCGCCCGCCTGCGCTTCGCTCTACAACTGCGCCAGTTGTCTGAACCACAAGCACGGCAACTGGGCGTGGTACTCGCTTTTCTGGGTCGGCTTTACCGATGTCTATATTCGCCTTTGCGCCATGGGCATCTGGCACGACTACCGCCTGTTTTAATTTTTACCCACACTTCCCTTGGCTACCAACTACGAAACTTTTACCTACGACGTTCTCGTGATCGGAGCGGGCGGTGCGGGCCTGCGCGCGGCCATCGAAGCTTCCGCCGCCGGTGTGAGCGTCGGGCTGGTTTGCAAGTCGCTGCTCGGGAAGGCGCACACCGTCATGGCCGAAGGCGGCATGGCCGCGGCCATGGGCAACGTCGACGATCGCGACAGCTGGAAGGTTCACTTCGCCGACACCATGCGCGGCGGGCAGTACGTCAACAACTGGCGCATGGCCGAGCTGCACGCCAAGGAGGCGCCCGCGCGCGTGCATGAGCTCGAAAAGTGGGGCGCCGTCTTCGATCGCACCAAGGAAGGCAAGATTTCGCAACGCAATTTCGGCGGTCATCGCTACCCGCGTCTCGCCCACGTTGGCGACCGCACCGGCCTGGAGATGATTCGCACCCTGCAGGACCACGGCATTCATCAGGGCATTACCGTCCACATGGAATGGACGATCATCACGCTGCTCAAGGACGGCGACCGCATCGCCGGCGCGTTCGGCTACGATCGCGAACGGGGTCGATTCAAGATCTTCAAGGCCAATGCGGTCGTCATCGCCTCGGGCGGGTTGGGCCGCGCCTATCGCATCACCAGCAACTCGTGGGAAGGGACGGGCGATGGTCATTCGCTGGCCTATCATGCCGGCGCCGATTTGCTCGACATGGAGTTCATCCAGTTTCATCCCACCGGCATGATCTGGCCGCCCAGCGTGCAGGGCATTCTCGTCACCGAAAGCGTGCGCGGTGAGGGCGGCGTGCTCAAGAACAAGGACGGCAAGCGGTTCATGTTCGACGACATTCCCGACAACTATAAGAATCAGACCTCGACCGATCCCGAGGAGGGCTGGCGCTATACGCAGAACGACAAGAACGCGCGCCGGCCGCCGGAGCTGCTCACCCGCGATCACGTCGCGCGCTGCATCAACCGCGAGGTCAAGGCGGGCCGCGGCAGCCCGCATGGCGGCGTGTTCCTCGACATCGCCTGGATCAAGGAAAAGCTCCCCAATGCCGAGGAGCACATCAAGAAGAAGCTGCCGAGCATGTATCACCAGTTCATGCAGCTCGCCAATCTCGACATCACCAAGGAGCCGATGGAAGTCGGCCCCACCACCCACTACGCCATGGGCGGCGTTCGCGTGAACGGCGATACGCAGATGTCGAGCGTTCCCGGCCTCTTCGCGGCGGGTGAGTGCGCGGCGGGCCTGCACGGGGCCAACCGTCTCGGCGGCAATTCGCTCTCTGATCTCCTCGTCTTCGGCAAGCGCGCCGGCGAGTACGCCGCGAAGTTCGCGCGCGAGAATCCACCCGTTTCCATCGACGACGCGCAGGTCGAGGAAGCCGCGCGCCAGGCGCTCGTCCCCTACGAAAATGGGGCGCAGGGCGGTCCGGCGGCGGAGGGCCCCTACGTCATCCAGCACGAGCTGCAGAACATGATGCAGAACTTGGTCGGCATTGTGCGCACGGAAAGCGAAATGCAAGAGGCGCTGGGCAAGCTCGACGTCCTGCGCGAGCGCGCGGCTAGGACGGCCGTGCACGGCCATCGCGAATACAATCCCGGGTGGCACACCGCGCTCGATCTCAAGCATCTGCTCACCATTTCCGAGGCCATCACCCGCTCTGCCATCGAGCGTAAGGAAAGCCGCGGCGGCCATTTCCGCGAGGATTTTCCGGACAAGAGCGCGGAGGACGCGAAGATGAATATCGTCATCTCGAAGGGCGCGGACGGCTCGATGCAATTACGCCGCGAGGCGATCCCGGCCCTGCCGGCGGAGTTGAAACAGGTCATCGAGGAGATGGCCAAATGAGCGAAGTCCACTTCCGCATCCGCCGCGGCGATGGCGCCGAGGACAAGGGCTTCGTCGACTACAAGACCGAGGCCAGCGAGGGCATGGTCGTCCTCGACGTGGTGCACAAGATCCAGGCCACGCAGGCGAACGACCTCGCCTGCCGGTGGAATTGCAAAGCCGGCAAGTGCGGCTCCTGCTCCGCCGAGATCAACGGCAAGCCCAGCCTCATGTGCATGACGCGGCTCGACATGATCGACATCACTAAGCCGGTGACGATCGAGCCCATGCGCGCCTTCCCCCGCATCCGCGACCTGGTCACCGACGTCTCGTGGAATTTCCGGGTAAAGAAGAAGATCAAGCCCTTCAAGCCGCGCGCGCCCGATGCGCCCGACGGCACCTGGCGGATGATGCAGGAGGACGTCGATCGCGTGCAGGAATTCCGCAAGTGCATCGAGTGCTTCCTCTGCCAGGACGTCTGCCACGTCCTGCGCGACCACCACAAGCACGAGAGCTTTATCGGCCCGCGCTTCCTTACCTACGTCGCCGCGCTGGAAATGCACCCCCTCGACACCGAGGACCGTGTGCCCGAGTTGAAGGAAGCCGACGGCATCGGCTTCTGCAACATCACCAAGTGCTGCACGAAGGTTTGCCCCGAGCACATCACCATCACCGACAACGCCATCATCCCGCTCAAGGAACGCGTCGTCGACCGCTACTACGATCCGCTAGGCTGGCTTTGGAAGATCCTTCGCCCGAAGGGGTGATCAGGTAGCCGTCGACCTCCGGGCGACGGACGGCGAGCAAGCGCCTCCTCTCAATCCGTCGCCCGGGGGCGACGGCTACCGTAAAGCCGCCTTCTGCCCCCTCGTTCCCAACTTGAACTTGGGAACGTCTGCCTATGCGCGACGGCTGAACCGTCGTGATCACGCAGGGTTTGCACCAGCGCTGCCGCTCAACAGCGGAACACAGAGTGTAGGCCCAAGTACAACGAAGGAAAGTGAAAGTGACTGCGCCAAGTTGGCGTGAAGTAAGCGTCAGAATGTCGCGTTTGCCGCGACGATACGCCTCCCTTCTTTCGTAACTTGCTGTCACTTTAGCACGAAGAAAAACATCAACGAGGCTCGCTTCCTGCAAGGAGGTCAGCATGGCAAAGATTCTAGGCATTGATTTGGGCACGACGAATTCGTGCATGGCCGTGATGGAAAATGGCGAGCCGGTGGTCCTCGAGAATAGCGAGGGCGCACGTACGACTCCATCCATCGTGGCGTTCACCAAGTCCGGCGAGCGGCTGGTCGGCCAGGCGGCCAAGCGCCAGGCGGTGACCAATTCCAAGAACACGATTTTTTCGGTCAAACGTTTCGTGGGCCGCAAGTTCGCCGAAGTGAAGGGCGAGCTCGACCGCGTTCCCTACAAGGTCGTCGAGGCCAAGAACGGCGACGCCGCCATCCAGGTGGAAGTGAAGGGCGAGACCAAGACCTACTCCCCCGAGGAAGTTTCCTCGTTCATCCTTGCGAAGCTCAAGGCCGACGCGGAAGCCAAGCTCGGCGAAAAGATCACCCAGGCGGTCATCACCGTCCCGGCTTATTTCAACGACAGCCAGCGTCAGGCGACCAAGGACGCCGGCCGCATCGCGGGGCTCGAAGTCCTTCGCATCATCAACGAGCCGACCGCCGCGTCGCTCGCCTACGGACTGGAAAAGAAGAAGGACGAGAAGATCGCGGTCTATGACTTGGGCGGCGGCACGTTCGACATATCTGTGCTCGAAATCGGCGACGGCGTCTTCGAAGTAAAGGCGACCAATGGTGACACCCACTTGGGCGGCGACGACTGGGACAACGCGATCATGGACTGGCTGCTGGCCGAGTTCAAAAGCGAGAGCGGCATCGACCTCAAGGGCCAGCCCGACGCCATTCAACGCCTCAAGGAGGAATCCGAGAAGGCCAAGATCGCCCTCTCGTCCTCGCAAACCTACGAGATCAATTTGCCGTTCATCACGGCGGACCAGACCGGTCCGAAGCACATCCGCAAGGACCTCACCCGCGCCAAGCTCGAGCAGCTGACGGAGCCGCTCACCGAGCGCACGATCAAGCCGGTCAACGCCTGCCTCAGCGACGCCAAGATCGCCGCGGCCAACATCGACGAGCTGGTGCTCGTGGGCGGCATGACCCGCATGCCGAAGATCATCGAGACGGCGCGCAAGCTCGTGAACAAGGAGCCGCACAAGGGCGTGAACCCGGACGAGGTCGTCGCCGTTGGCGCGGCCATCCAGGGCGGCGTGCTCAAGGGCGATGTGAAGGACGTGCTGCTGCTCGACGTGACGCCGCTCACGCTGGCCATCGAGACGGCCGGCTCGGTCGCCACGCCGATGATCAGCCGCAACACCACTGTCCCGACCAAGAAGACGCAGATCTTCTCCACCTACTCGGACAACCAGCCTGGCGTGGAGATCAAGGTCCTGCAGGGTGAGCGTCCGCTGGCCCGCGACAACAAGCAGCTCGGCACCTTCCACCTCGACGGCATCCCGCCCGCCCCGCGCGGTGTCCCGCAGGTCGAGGTCACGTTCGACATCGATGCCAACGGCATCCTGCACGTCTCGGCCAAGGACCTCGGCTCGGGCAAGGAGCAGAAGATTTCCATCACCGGTTCGAGCGGCTTGTCCAAGGAAGAGGTCGACAAGATGACCAAGGAAGCCGAGGCGCATGCCGAGGAAGACCGCCTGGCCAAGGAAAAGATCGAGACGCGCAACAACGCCGATTCCACGGCCTACGCCGCGGAGAAGATGATCCGCGACATGGGCGACAAGATCGACGCCGCGAAGAAGACCGAGATCGAGGAAGAAATCAAGAAGGTCAAGGACGCCCTGACCAAGGACGATGCCGCCGAGATCAAATCCGCGGTCGAGTCGCTTAACACGAAGGTGAATGCCGTGTCCGAGGAGCTCTACAAGCAGGCTGCCGCCGCCCAGGCGCAGGCTGCCCAGGGCGCTCCCGGCGCGCAGACCCCGCCGCCCGAAGCCTCCGCCGGTTCCGCCGGCGGCGAGAAGAAGGACGACGTGGTCGACGCCGATTTCGAGATGGTCGATCCCGACAAGAAGAAATAACCGGAGACGATGCCGAACAGCGTGAAGACCTACCGCATCCTCTACGCCGATACGAGCCGGACCGTGAAGGCCGACTTCATCGAATACACGGGAGACGGCCGGTTCATCATCCTGCTCGACGCGCGGCGGCAGACGAAGCATGTCGTCGTCACCGCGAACGTCGTGGGAGTGATCGAGGAATAGCCGCAGTGAAGAGAATACCCAACGAACTCATGAATTTATTCCGGTCCAAGCCCACTGTAAAAACCGCGCGGGACCAGACGCGGATCGCGCGGGCGCGCTGGGCGGAGATCTCGCTGAAGCTGCATGCCCGCTCCGAGCGGGAGCGGGTGGCGGAACCGTCCACCGCGCTGCGGATCGCGGAACGATTTTAGAAACAGTCCTCCCGGGCTTTGTGGAGGGACTCTTGGCCGCGAGGCGAGGGGACCTTTCATCAAACCCAGGCTGACATTAGGAACCAACACAGAAACCAGAAGAAGGAGACATACATTATGGCAAACCCCAACTTCCGGCCTCTTGGCGACCGGGTGCTCGTGCAGCCGATCGAAGAGGGCGAAGTCAAAAAGGGCGGCATCATCATCCCCGATACCGCCAAGGAAAAACCGCAGGAAGCGAAGGTCATCGCGATCGGCACCGGCAAGACAGACGACGAGGGCAAGAAACAGCCCTTCGAGGTCAAGGTCGGCGACCGCGTGCTCATCAGCAAGTACGGCGGCACGGAAATCAAGATCGACGGCACCAACTACCAGGTGCTGCGCGAGGACGACATCCTGGGCATCATGGCCTAAGGGTTGGTTCACGGAATACTCAAAGAAAAGGAGCTCACTATGGCAGCTAAACAAATGCAGTTTGATGAACACGCCCGGCACGCCCTGCTGCGCGGGGTTGAAAAACTGAGCCGCGCCGTCAAGGCAACGCTTGGACCGCGTGGACGCAATGTCGTCCTCGACAAGAAATTCGGGTCCCCCACGATCACCAAGGACGGCGTCACCGTCGCCAAGGAGATCGAACTGGAAGATCCCTACGAGAACATCGGCGCCCAGCTCGTGCGCGAAGTCGCCAGCAAGACCAGCGACATCGCCGGTGACGGAACCACCACGGCGACCGTCCTGGCCGAGGCCATCTACAAGGAAGGCCTCAAGAACGTCACCGCCGGCGCCAACCCCACCTCGCTTCAGCGCGGCATCCAGAAGGCTGTCGACGCGATCACCGAGGAACTGGCCCGCATCTCCAAGAAGGTGAAGGACAAGGAAGAGATCAAGCAGGTCGCGACCGTCTCCGCCAACTGGGACACGACCATCGGCGAAATCATCGCCGACGCGCTCGACAAGGTCGGCAAGGACGGCACCGTCACGGTCGAAGAGGCCAAGACGATCGAAACCTCGCTCGACGTGGTCGAGGGTATGCAGTTCGACAAGGGCTACCTCTCGCCCTACTTCGTCACCAACGCGGAGGATCTCGAGGCCGTTCTGGAGAACGCCTACATCCTCATTCATGAGAAGAAGATCAGCAGCCTCAAGGACCTCCTGCCGCTGCTGGAAAAGACGGCCAAGTCGAGCCGTCCGCTTCTCATCATCGCGGAGGAAGTCGAAGGCGAAGCGCTCGCGACTCTCGTCGTGAACAAGCTCCGCGGCACCATCCAGGTCTGCGCCGTCAAGGCCCCGGGCTTCGGTGATCGCCGCAAGGCCATGCTGGAGGACATCGCCGTCCTCACGGGTGGCCGTCTCCTCAGCGAGGACCTCGGCATCAAGCTCGAGAACGTCGGGCTGGAAGACCTCGGCCGCGCCAAGCGGATCGTGGTCGACAAGGAAAACACCACGATCATCGAGGGTGAAGGCAAGACGAACGACATCCAGGGTCGCGTTGCGCAGATTCGCCGCCAGATCGAGGAAACCACCAGCGACTACGACAAGGAGAAGCTGCAGGAACGCCTGGCCAAGCTGGCCGGCGGTGTGGCCGTCATCAATGTCGGCGCCGCGACCGAGACCGCGCTGAAGGAGAAGAAGGCGCGCGTGGAAGACGCCCTGCACGCCACCCGTGCGGCCGTCGAGGAAGGCATCGTCCCTGGCGGCGGTGTGGCCCTTATCCGCGCCCAGAAGTCGCTGGAGAAGCTGACCGACGTCACCGGTGACGAGGCGATCGGCGTCCAGATCATCCGCCGCGCGATCGAGCAGCCGCTCCGCACGCTGGTTGAGAACGCCGGCGGCGAAGGCTCTGTCGTCGTCAACGAGGTGAAGAACCGCAAAGGCAACGAAGGCTACAACGTCGCGACCGGCGAGTACGTCGACCTGATCAAGGCCGGCGTTGTCGACCCGACCAAGGTGACCCGCACCGCGCTGCAGAACGCGGCGTCCATCAGCGGCCTGCTCCTGACCACCGAAGCGGTGATCTGCGAGCTGCCGGAGAAGGACAAGCCCGCGCCTGGTGGCGGCCCGGGAGGCCCCGGCGGCATGGGCGGCATGGACTACTAAGCGAGTCCACGCAGCCTGTTCCCCGCGAACAGTTCAAGAAGCCGAGACGGAAACGTCTCGGCTTTTTGTTTGAACACGTTGGGCTAGACGTTCTTACGCCGTTGGCGATTCGGCCTTGAGCGAAGACGGTTTTCACCACAGAATGCCGCGAGCTTAGCGCACGCATGTTCCTCCCTCTTCGGATGGCGCTTCGCCGTAACGTCTTAATCTACCGTTTCTTGGTCGCGGGTAAGAACTTAGCGAAGCGACTCCTGCTAGCTATTGCTGACTTGGTCCGCAAGCTGCCGCTGCCGTTCTCGGTTGGGCTCGCGCCTGGCTTCTATCGCGAAGAGGACCTTCTCAATCAGAAAACGGTGACAGGGCGTGTCATCCTTACTGATCAAGGCAACTTCGAGGTGTCGCCCGAATCGATGCTGACTATCAGCGGACGCTACCAGCATCAGACACAGCCTTGGTCTGTGCTTTGGACCCATCATCGAAATGTCTGCCTGGTCGGCAGCAGTTTGGCGCCAATAGATGCCAAAGGTAATGTCAGCGCCGAGGCCACCTACCAGAATCTCCCCGAGCGTGGTTTCGGGCTGGACGATCCGGCCTACCTTTTTCCTCGACTCTTGAGTAAGCCGCGCCGACTGGATGGAAATTGGACCAGCTTGGTGTCCAGGTGGATGCCCACGTCCCGTCCTTTCGCATATGGCCATTGGATTCTCGATGCTCTCCCTCGACTGGCAGTCTTGGATGAGTTCCCTGCCGATACCGGCATCATTGTACCGCCCTTCCGCCTGGCTTACCGCGAGGAGAGCCTGCGCATGCTCGGAGTCTTGGACCGATGCCGCTGGACCGCTGAAAAGCACTTACAGATCGAAAACTACTACTTTAGCTCCCCGACCAGCATGATCGGTTGTTACAATCCTTATGCTGTCGAATGGATGCGCAGCAAGTTGATTCCACTTGTGGAGCGCGATCTCCGCCCGACCCCTTCCCGCTTCTTTGTCCGCCGATTTGGCTCGGCCCGGAACATCGTCAATGAGTCCGAAGTGCTCGCTTTCTTTGAGGAATTAGGATGGTCTATCGTCGACCCAGGAGCGCTTAGTTTCAGCGAACAGATCCGCACGTTCTACCGCGCCGAGGCGATATGTGGAATCCACGGCTCCGGCTTCAATAACACGCTCTGGTGTGCGCGTGGCTGCCGGATCATCGAATTGTTCGCGGACAACTACCCGGCGTCGGAAAGCGAATGGGTGGCCCTCTGCCTGCCTCCCACGCAGTATCGGCCCCTCATTTTCCCGGGGGATCATCTCCTTAGCGCCCAAGTGAATCTCGAACGCGTCCGGCGTACTCTCTGCGAATTAGACCTTTGCTGAGAGGAAGACAAGGGGGTTGCTCAAAAGCCCTTGCCGCAAAGGCGCTCTGCGATATCCTTCTTGCCGAAAGTTCGGCGCGAGGCTATCTATGGCCCGTGCTTCGGCGCATCAAAGACCAGGTTCTCGCCATCGTCGAAGACAACACGCAGATCAAGGAGTCGCTGACCGACTACTTTCGCGAGCAGAACCAGGTGCTGGCTTTTTCCTCGGCCGAGGAAGCGCTCGCGGCGGAGGCCGAGCTGGGCTACGTTCAGGTCTTCATTATCGACTACAAGCTGCCGAGCATGAATGGCTCCGAGCTTTTCGCCCGGTTGCGTGGCCGTTTTCCCTCGGCCAAATACATTCTGATCACCGGCGAGATGAACTACGACGTGGCCGAAACCAATCGCGAACTCGGGTGGGACGCGCTGATTCTGAAGCCGTTCGACTTCGGTATTCTTGAGGACAATATCTCCGTCCTGGTGTCGGCAGCCGCCTGACCCGGCATTGACGTGACGGCGCCCCGGCGTCCGTGCTAGCTTCTCCACCCCATGTCGCCCACCGCTGCTCCCTCCGTCGCCCCGCACGTGGTCATTGTCGAGGACAACGTTGATGCCAATAACCTGCTGCGCGAGTGGCTGAAGCTTCGGTTCAAAGTCACCAGCTTCCTCGACGCGGAAAGCACGCTGCGCCGCTTCAAGCCCAGCGACGAGACCATTATTTTCCTGATCGACTATAACATGCCAGGAGACAATGGGCTGGTCCTCAAGAAGAAGCTTATGCCTTCTTTCCCGCACGCCAAATATGTTCTGATCAGCGGCCTTCTGGATGACAAGCTGACCCGCCAGGCGCGCGCGGCAGGATTCGACGAGCTTCTGCCGAAGCCCTTCGGCATGCCCGCCGTCACAGCCAAGATTGATTCTCTCTTAGGCATCACGGAAAGGCAGGACGTCGCCAGCCTGTTGCGCAAGGCCACCGAGATGGTCAATCGCTAAGGACAGCGCGAGCACGGCGGTGAAGCGCGTCCACCGTGCCCGCCTCTAATTAGTGTCCGATCGGCACCTGATAATTGATGGTCGCAGCCGCCGAAGTCAGCTTATCGTTCGCGCCGACCATTTCTTTTTCGTCGTCATTTTTTCATCTTTTAGAGAATGGATTTGCCGCCGGTGACGGCGATGACGGCACCGGACATGTAGCTGCCTTCTTCAGAGGCGAGCAGAACGTAGGCCGGCGCCACTTCCACTGGCTGCCCCGGCCGGCCGAATGCGACCTGTTTCCCAAAATTCATGGCCTTCTCCTCCGGCATGGTAGAGGGAATCAGCGGCGTCCAGATCGGCCCGGGCGCCACACTGTTGGCCCGAATGCCGCGCTTGGCCAGCAGTTGAGCAAGCCCGCCGGTGAAGTTGGCGATCGCCCCCTTCGTGCTCGCGTAGGCGAGCAGATGACTGGACGGAGAATCCGCCTGAATCGACGCCGTGTTGATGATCGAGCCGCCCTTCGGCAGGTGGGGCACAGCCGCCTTGGTCAGGTAGAACATAGCGTAGATGTTGGTCTTGAACGTCCGGTCCCAGTCCTCGCTCGTGATGTCGAGGAGATCCTCGTAGGTGCGCTGATGCGCTGCGTTGTTCACCAGGACATCAAGATGGCCGAACTCCCTTACCGCCCGGGCCACAATTTCCTGGCAATGCTTCTCCTCGCCGATGTCACCGGGGACCAGGACCGCCTTCCGGCCTGCTTTCTCGACCCACCGTGCCGTTTCCTCGGCGTCCTCGTGTTCGTCCAGGTACGAGATCAGAACGTCCGCGCCCTCCCGCGCGAAGGCAATGGCAACCGCGCGCCCAATGCCGCTATCCGCACCTGTAATGATCGTCGCCTTGCCCTTCAACCGGTCATGACCGACGTAACTGGTCTCCCCGTGGTCGGCCTGCGGATCCAACTCGGCGTCGCTTCCCGGAGGCGTTTGCTTGAAACCCGCGAAAGGCGGGCGTGGATACTTCGTCAGGGGATCGAGGGAGGTCTTCATGCGGAGATTCCATGCAGGGAAAGTGCCAGCGGAGGAAACGCGTCCTCCACTTCCGAAAACACCCCTCAAGGATGGCTAGGCGCGGCAAATTGCATCTACCCAGCAACCAAGGGGCCTATTTCGCAACCGAATCTTACCCGTTCGCCAGACGCAGCAGGATATCGCCGTGGCAGGGTTCGCCTTCTTTGCACCAGCAGGCCAGGTTCCAGCCCCGCAGCTCGGCCAGGTCAGGTCGCGTCACGTTTATCAAACGGGCAAACCAAGCCAGGGCCGTTGCTTTGTCGGCGATCTGCGTATAACCGCGCTCGCCCGGCCGGCTTGCCTGCCTCCAGCTTCCAGGATGTTCCAAGCGAAACCAGCCACCGATCTGGAACGGATTTCCCCACTTTCCTGGCCGCGTCACGCAGACGGTATGGGCGGGGAGCCGCCAGCCCTTGCTCCGCCTTCGTTGGATGCGACGCGGTCTCGGGTACACCCTGCAATTTCTCCGCGCCGGCCGGGCCTGTCAAAGCCATGCTCCGGAATTACCTTGGTTGGCCCTGTCTCAGGGTTCATAGTAATCCGGCACCGTGCCAGCAAAACGAACGGAGTGTAGCTTAGCTTGGTAGAGCGCCTGGTTTGGGACCAGGAGGTCGCAGGTTCAAATCCTGTCACTCCGATTGGTTGCGGCGACCGCGCTCGTTATGAGGACGGTTCGGCCAGTCCGAGCCGCTCGCGGCGGTAGGTGCCCTGGGTGATCGAGTCGCACCACGGACGATTTTCCAGGTACCAGGCGATGGTGCGGGCCAGACCGGTGGCCAGCGTTTCCCGGGGAGCCCAGCCGAGATCACAGCGCGCCTTGGTCGCGTTGATCGCATACCGCCGATCGTGCCCGGGGCGGTCCTGCACGAAGGTGATCAGGTCGGAGTACCGGCCGCGGTTGCGGGGCCGGCGCTCCTCCAAAGCGGCGCACAGCGTGCACACGAGTTCGAGGTTCGTCATCTCATTGCCGCCGCCGATGGTATAGACCTCGCCCTTGGCGCCACGCAGGAAAGCCGCGACCAGGGCCCGGGCGTGGTCGTCCACGAAAAGCCAGTCGCGAATCTGGCCACCGTCGCCGTAAACCGGCAGGCGTTTGTCTTCGAGCGCGTTGAGGATCATGAGCGGGATCAGCTTTTCCGGGAACTGATTGGGCCCGTAATTGTTCGAGCAGTTGGACGTCACCACGTTCAGCCCATAAGTCTGATGATAGGCGCGGGCCAGGTGATCGCTCGCCGCCTTGGAAGCGGCGTACGGGCTGTTGGGTGCATAGGGCGTTGTCTCACGGAAAGCAGGATCATCCTGACGGAGGGACCCGAAAACCTCGTCCGTCGACACATGCAAAAAGCGGTGGCGCGCGCCGGTCGTCCAGGTGCGTCGTGCGGTGTCGAGCAGGCGATACGTGCCGTCAACGTTGGTCCGGATGAACGCGGAGGGGTCGTCGATGGAACGGTCCACATGCGACTCCGCCGCGAGATGGATGACGCCGTTGATCGCGTGCTCGCGAAAGACCTGCGAGACGCATGCCGCCTCGGTGATGTCGCCGTGCACGAAACGGAAAAGCGGGTGGTTCCGTACCGGCTGGAGATTGGCGAGGTTGCCGGCGTAGGTCAGCGCGTCGAGCACAACAAGGGATCGCAGCCCCAGGACCTCGCGCTCCGCTTCCGCCTCGTTCGACAAAAGCCAGCGCACCAGCGCCGAGCCGATGAAGCCCGCGCCGCCGGTGATCAACAGGTTGGTCATCGTCCCCATATAACACACGCGGCGCCGGGCCCCACCCGAAAAGGTGGAATCGTCGCGGTGTTAGGTGTCCGTCCGCCGGTAATCGCCGCGGCTGAAATACTTCTCCAGCCACACGTACATGCAGATGAAAAAGTAGCGGCTGCCCATCTCGCGAATCCGCAATTTGGCCACACCCGTGCGCCGGTTGCGCCAGGTGATGGGCACAACCGTCCAGGTGTAACCGCGCACGATGGCCTTGAGCGGCAGTTCGATCGTCAGGTTGAAGTGGGGCGCGATGAGCGGGCGGCAGCCGTCGATCACGGTCCGGCGATACGCCTTGAAGGCGTTGGTCGTGTCGTTGAACTGCAGGCGAAACATGAGCGAGATGAAGACGTTGGCCAGGCGGTTCAGGATGAGCTTGGGCACCGGATAATCGACCGTGCCGCCACCGCGTTGGAAGCGGCTGCCGAAGACACAGTCGTAGCCTTCGTTGAGCTTCTGCCAGTAGAGAACCACGTCGCGAACGTCGTCGGACTGATCGGCCATGGTGATGATCACCGCATCTCCGGTCATCGCGTCGAGCCCGCGGGACACCGCGCGGCCGTAGCCATGCTGGCCCGTGTTCTGGAGCGGACGCAGCCCCGGCACGTGGACCTGCAGTTCGCCGAGCATCGGCCAGGTCCGGTCCGTGCTGCCGTCATCGACCACGATGATCTCGTGGGGAATGGCGCGGGCGCTGAGTTCGCCGGCGAGGCTTTGCACGGTCGCGGCGATGCAGCCTTCCTCGTCCCGCGCGGGGATGACCAGGCTGAGCAGGCGCAGCGGGGAAGTGTTCCGCAGAAGTTGCGACGGCTCGGTCGGCCGCATTCTCACGGGGCGGTCCTCTCCAGCCAGCCGGGATGGGCCTCGGCATGGACGGCGATTTCCTCAAGGATCGACTCCAGGCTGATCTGAGGTTTCCAGCCCCAGGCGCTTTCCGCGCGCATGGAGTCGAGCACGAGCCACGGAAGATCGAAGGGCCGCGGTTCGGGGCGGGCCTCTACCATTTGATCGCCCCAACGCGCCGCGCACCAGGCGCTGAGCTGGCGCAGCGACCGGCTGTTCGCCGCGCCCCCGCCAAGGTTGACGACCCGCTCGCGCTCCCCGCGAAATTCCATCTGCAGGACGACCAGCCGCGCGAGATCGTGCGGGTGCAGGGCGTCGCGCACCTGGTGGCCGTGGCCGCCGAAGCCGATGTAGGCGAGGGGCCGCCCGCTCTTCCACGCATGCAGCCAGTAGGAGAAGATGCCCTGGTCGGCGCGCCCGAACTGGCCCGCCCCGGCGAGCACGCCGCAGCGGTTGATCCACACCGGAAAGCCGAACGCCGCGCCGTACTCCAGCGCGAGCGCCTCGGACGCCAGCTTGGTCGCGCCGTAAAGCGAGATCGGCGCCTGGGTGGAGAAAGCCTCGTCGATGCCGCGCGCGCTCATGCCGAGCGGAAGGGCGTTGCGAAGATCGAGCTGAAAGGCATCCTCCACCACCCGCACGGGCAGCGCGGCCAGCGGCGGGATCGAGTAAACGCGGCTGGTGCTGAGCAGGACAACGCCCGCCCGGTGCGCCTTGGCGTACTCGAGCAGATGGAACGTTCCAATCAGGTTGTGCTCGACGAGCTGGCGCGTCGTGGTCCGACCATCGACGCCGCCGAGCACGCTCGGGCTGGCCGCAGCGTCGATGATCCAGTCCACCGCGGGCAGCGTTTCGAAGTCGCTGGCCACGCGCAAATCGGCATGGCGGATAGTGATGCCCCGTTCCTGCAGGGCGTGCCGGTTGTGTTCGCTGCCCGGCCGCATGAAATTATCGAGGCCGATGATCTCGCATCCTGCCAGCGCGGAGCGGAAATAACCTGCCAGGGCGCTCCCGACAAAACCGCACGCGCCGGGGATGAGGATTTTCATGGATTGAACACCATCACCGGGCCGAACGTAGAAAGCGGGAGAGATGCTGGCAAGCGCCCTGTGCCGCTCACCACCCGGCGGTGGACGCCACGAGAACCGTCGCCGCCCTCTCCCTCTCGCCTGGGATCAATCGCTACCACGACCGGCGTATCGGCCAGATTTTCTTCGGCGAAATGAGCCAGAGCTTTTCGTCTTCCGCGAGCTCGTCGCGCCACGGCGTGCCGGAGGACCAGTCGGAAAAGCTGGGCAGCACGATGCGCCGCGGGCCGTGCACGAGCGCGTGCAGCTTGAGGCTGAGACCGGCGCCGTCCCCCAGCGCGAAGGCGGGATGCAAATGGCCGATCACCTCGACCAGGTGCGGCTCGAGTTCGCGCTTCTGGTGGCCGTGATGGAAGACGTAGTCGCCGAACCGATGCTCGGCGCGATCCGCGCGGGGCCATTTGCGATCGTGGTTGCCGGCAATCACGATCGTTTCCACGTGCGCGATCTCCTCCAGAAACGCCTCGGCCGCCTCCGCATCGTTCGCCTTGTGGAGTGAGTCTCCCAACCAGATCATCGTCGTCGGTTCGTAGTGCCGCACCACCCGGCGCAGGCGCTCCGCGGTGGCTTCGTTACCCCAGAGCGGAAGCAGGTTGCCCGCGCGCCGGTGGCTTTGCGCGTAGCCCCAGTGAATATCGGCCACCACCAGCGCGCGCTCCTTCTCCAGGAAGAGAGTCCGGTCACCGGAGAGCCACCAGCCGCGCTGAATTTCGACGTGGAGCAGGTCAGGCGGGCAGGGGAGCATCCAGGTCGCGGTAAAATTCGTGATAGAGCCGTTCGATGGCGACCTCCGGGTCTTCCATCATCATCGTCTCCTTGATTTTAGTCACAAAAATCCCGAAGGCAAAGGGACTCACTTTCTCGACGGGCAGGAGCGTCCAGCGCAGCGTCTGCGCACGCTCGAGAAAGGCGACCGCCCGCGGCAGGTCGAGGAAGGTGTGCTCCGCCTCGTAGTAAGCCTCGGCCAGCATCGGGTGATCCGGCTCGTACTTTTGCAGCACCTCGAAAATGACCTCGGTGCTCCATTGCATCGCACGGCGGTTGCGCTCCTGGCCGAATTGGTTGCGCGGCACCATCAGCCCGGTTTGCGCCACCCCGCGGAACTGCCACTTCACCAGACCGGAAGGCTTGAGCGCCTCGTGCAGGTCGGCCTCCGCGCCTTCAGGCGAAAAAAGCCCGCGCCAGTCGTCGATCTCCATGGCCTGAAAATCGCGCAGGCTGAGCAGGATGCCGTAATCGTCGATCGTCACCAGCGCGTTGCCGCCCAGCCGCTGGTGCACGCGCAGCGCCAGGATGCGCGACAACGCGTCATTGGCCGAGCGGCCGATGAGCGCGTGGAAGAAGTAGTGGACGAGCGGGCCCTCGCGATAGACCTCGATGAGAAAGTCGCCCGCCGTGGGGATGGCAGAGACGCGCGCCTGCGCGCTGAACTGGCGCACAAGCGCCTCGGCGTTCGTCGTCGTCAGGCTGTATTCCTCCACCAGCCATTCCGCAGCGCGTTGCGGGTCGTCGGGAATCATCGGCGCCAGCGTCGTGCGGGCGCGCACGACCTCGGCGGCGAGACCGGAAGCCAGCGGCATCTTGCCGCCGTTCCAGCGCGTCACCGTGGGGAGCTGATGGTACGCCGACTCCGCCTTCGCCTCCAATAGCCCCGTCCCGATCAGCCGCCACGATCGCCCGTTCAGGATAAACACGTCACCGATGTTCAGGCGCTGGACGAAACTCTGCTCCACCTGCCCGATGGCCCGGGCGCGCGCGCGCACGGTGACCATCTGGTCGGACGTGATGGTGCCGACATTTTGGTAGAAGTCGCGCGCGATGCCCGGCTTCGGCAATCCGACGCGGCCGTCGATCCGCGTGATCTTGCCGAAGACCGGCGCGTACTGCCGCTCGAGCGAAACACCGCCCCCTTCCAAGTAGCGCAGCACGCGCTCGAACTTGTCGCGCGGCAGGTCGCGGTAGGAATAGGAGCCGCGAAAGAGCTCGAACATCTCGTCCTCCGTCCAGTCGCCGCTGGCCGCCATCCCCACGATGTGCTGCGCGAGCACGTCCGCCGCATCGTGCGGAATGCGCACAGGTTCCAGGCTGCGCGCATCCATCATCTTGGCGGTCACCGCGCATTCCATCAAGTCGTTGATGTTGGAGGCGACCATCACGGCGCGGCTCACCTGGTTGACCGCGTGCCCGGAACGCCCGAGCCGCTGCAGCGCGCGCGACACGCCCTTGGGCGCGGAGATCATGATCACTAGATCGATGAACCCGATGTCGATGCCCATCTCCAGGCTAGTCGAGCAAACGACCGCCCGCAGCTTGCCCTGCTTCAGCCGGTCCTCGACATCGAGCCGGATCTGGCGGTCGAGCGAGGCATGGTGCACCTCGATTTTCTTCGCCAGGGTGGGCAGGATGCATTTCAGTTGCAGTCCGATGTGCTCCGCGCCGCTGCGCGTGTTGGTGAAGATGAGCGTGGTGCGAAACGATTTCAGGAGCTCGCCGAGTTCCTTCAACACCCGCGTGGCGGTGTAGCCCGCGGGTGGGTAGGGATTGCTGCGCAACGGCGAGAACACCTCCACAATCGACTTCTTCGCCTTGGTCGCGGTGACGATCTCGCACGGGCGGCCGGGCCCGGCGAGAAACTCCGCCACTGTCTCCAGCGGCGAGATGGTCGCGGAAAGGCCGATGCGGCAAAGCGGCTCCGGCCTGAGGCGCAGCAGCCGCTCCGCGCTCACCATCAGGTGCGTGCCGCGCTTGTTCTCCGCCAGCGCGTGGACCTCGTCGATCACGAGAAACCGCCGATGGCCCAGCGCCGGCAGCCACGAGTTCTGGCTCAGCAGAATGGCCAGCGATTCCGGCGTGGTGACAAGGATGTGTGGCGGCTTGCGACGCTGCGCCGCGCGTTCCTTCATCGACGTATCCCCCGTGCGCATGCCGACGCGCACGTCGTCAAACCCGAGTTGCGTCAGCGGCGCGCGGATGTTCTTCTGCAAGTCATACGCCAGCGCGCGCAACGGAGACACATAGACTGCAATCACGCCATTCGGCAGCGGACCCGCCGCCTTCAGCTGCGCGATGTGATCGAAGATCCCAAGAAATGCCGCAAGCGTCTTGCCACTGCCCGTCGGCGAACTAATCAGGACCGATCGCGCCTCCAAGACGTGCCGCACCGCCTGCGTCTGCACATCCGTCGGCTCCTTGAATTTCCGCCGGAACCACGTCGCGACCTTCGGCTGAAGCGCCGAGAAAAGATCATGCGCCAGCCGCGTTTCGTGCATCCCTCAACCTAGAAGCAGGCCTGGTCCTGTCATCTAGGCCCTGAAGGGATTGAAGAGTTTGATTCCGGGGCGGCGGAAGTGCCGTTCATTGCCGGTCACAATGGTAAGTCCATGCCGTACCGCAGTGGCGGCAATCATACTATCCTCCACGGGCACGGTGATGCCTGCCTTCGCACATTTGTGCTGGTGCTCCGCCCAAACATGAGCAACCGAGACATTGAATCCACAAATGCGTCCTTCGAGCGCCTTGATCAACTTGGTCAGCCAGCGCTGCAACCTCAACTGTTGCGCACCCTCCTTAGATCGAACCCAATAGCCGATCTGACCAATGACAATCGAGCTGGTATAGCAGTCCTCAAATTCTGACTCCAGCCAGGCCACGACCTTCTGGCTAGGTTGAGATTTGGCCGCTTGTGACAATACGTCCGTGTCGACCAGCCAGCTCATAACCGTGGCTTGAAGAGTTCGCGCGAGCGGTGCGGAAGATCGTCCATGGGAACGGGACAGCTTTTCAAGACCTCCAGCCAATTTTTTTTGGGTCGAGACACCCGCCGGAAAATGACCGTATCCTCCTCGGAATCAAACTTGGCCTCAAAAATGTCGCCAGGTTTTGCAGGCGCCAAGCCTTTGGGCAGCGTCAACCTCCTTTTCGAATCAAGTATTACGACCATGGTGGGACTGTCCCACCAAACGGTCCATGATTCAAGCTACTCCACCGGATTCGCCTTGCACCAAGCCACAAACGCCTTCAGCGCCAGCGCTCGGTGGCTCAGGTTCGCCTTCGTCTTGGCGCCGAGCTGGCCGAAGGTGCGCGCGTAGCCCTGCGGGATGAAAAGCGGATCGTACCCGAAGCCGCCGGTGCCCTTCGGGCTCGTCGCGATGGTGCCTTCGCACACGCCGTCGAAGGTCTGGATGACCTGCCCCTCCTTCGCCAGCGCGAGCACGCAGCGGTACCGTGCCGCGCGTTGCTGTGGCGTTGTCGCGCCCACGCGCTGCAGTTCCTCCAGCAGCTTCGCATTGTTCTTTTCGGTCGAGGAGGGAATGCCGCCGTAGCGCGCGGAAAAGACGCCCGGCGCACCGTCGAGCACGTCGCACTCCAGGCCCGAGTCGTCTGCGAGCACATAGTCGCTCACGCTCGCCGCAGTGGTTAGCGCCTTCAGCGTGGCATTCTCTAGGAACGTGCTGCCCGTCTCCTCGATCTCGTCGAGTTCCGGATAATCGGCGGAGGACTTCACGACCCAATAGGGTGCGAGCACCTCGGCCATCTCGGCGACCTTGTGCGCGTTGCGCGTCGCGAGACACAGCGTTTTTCTTTCCATACGTAGGGCGGTGTTGTTAACTGGCAGGCTCCCATCATGCAAGTGCGCAAGCAATTTCCCTTCGCCACTTTCGAGCCGGCCTGGCAGCGGTTTTGGGCGGAGCACAGCACCTTCCGCGCCGCCAATCCCGGCGAGCCCGGCAGTGAAAAGCCGAAGTTCTACGCGCTCGACATGTTCCCGTACCCAAGCGGCGCCGGCCTGCACGTCGGCCATCCTGAGGGCTACACCGCCACCGACATCGTCTCGCGCTACAAGCGCATGCGCGGCTTCAACGTGCTCCATCCCATGGGCTGGGACGCCTTCGGGCTCCCGGCCGAGCAGTACGCCGTGCAGACTGGCACGCACCCGCGCGAAACCACCGCGAAGAACATCGCGAACTTCCGCCGGCAAATCGACGCCATCGGCTTCTCCTACGATTGGTCGCGGGAAATCAACACGACCGATCCCGCTTATTATAAATGGACGCAATGGATCTTTCTCCAGCTTTACCAGAAGGGCCTCGCCTACGTCTCGCACGCGCCCGTCTGGTACTGTCCCGCGCTGGGCACCGTGCTGGCCAATGAGGAGGTGCTGGCGACCGACGAGGGCCCGCGTTCCGAGCGCGGCAATCATTCAGTCGAGCGCCGTCCGCTGCGCCAATGGATGCTGCGCATCACCGCCTATGCCGATCGTCTGCTCAAGGATCTCGATACGCTCGACTGGCCCGAGTCGCTCAAGGAAATGCAGCGCAACTGGATCGGCCGCAGCGAAGGCGCGGAGGTTGACTTCGCCGTGCTTAAGCCGGTCGAATCCGGCACTGGGAATGGCGAGGCGATCGCCGTCTTTGCCGAGAAGCTCACCGTCTTCACCACGCGCCCCGACACGCTCTTTGGCGCCACCTACATGGTGCTCGCCCCGGAGCATCCGCTGGTGGAACGCGTCACGGTCGCCGATCGCTTTCAAGAGGTGAAAGCCTACCGCGAAGCGGTTGCCAACAAATCGGATCTCGAGCGCACCGAGCTGGCGAAAACCAAGACCGGCGTCTTCACCGGGGGCTATGCGGTCAATCCCGTCAATGGGCAGGAGATCGAAATCTGGATCGCCGATTACGTCATGATGGGCTACGGCACCGGCGCCATCATGGCCGTGCCCGCGCACGACGAGCGCGACTACGAATTTGCGCGCAAGTATCACCTCAAGGTCATCGCAGTGGTGAAGGCTCCGGAAAACGCGGTTGATACCCCCTGCTTCGCGGGAAACGGCACCGCGATCAATTCCGGGTTCCTGGACGGCCTGCCCACCGCCGAGGCCAAGTCGCGCATGATCGACTGGCTGGAGGAAAAGGGCGCGGGCAAGCGCCGCGTCCAGTACAAGCTGCGCGACTGGCTTTTCTCCCGCCAGCGCTACTGGGGCGAGCCGTTTCCCATCGTCTGGACCGGCGATGATCACGAGCCGCTGGCCGAAAGCGAGCTGCCCCTCGTCCTGCCCGAACTCGCCGATTACGCGCCGAGCCCGGAAGGCAAGGCCCCACTCTCCAAGGCCACCGATTGGCTCAATCTGCCCGATGGCCGTGTGCGCGAGACCAACACCATGCCGCAATGGGCTGGCTCCTGCTGGTACTACCTGCGCTACTGCGATCCGCACAACGCAAACGCGCTTATCGATCCCGCCATCGAGCGCTATTGGATGGGCGACCACGGCGTCGATCTCTACATCGGCGGCGCGGAGCATGCCGTGTTGCACCTGCTCTACGCGCGCTTCTGGCACAAGGTTCTCTTCGATCTCGGCGTGGTCAGCACGCCCGAGCCGTTCCACAAGCTCGTCAACCAAGGCATCATCCTCGGCGAGGACAATCGCAAGATGTCCAAGGCCTGGGGCAACGTGGTCAACCCCGATGACGTGATTGCCGAGTATGGCGCCGACTCGCTCCGCCTCTTCGAGATGTTCATGGGCCCGCTGGAGCAGATGAAGCCGTGGGCGACCAAGGGCGTCGAAGGCGTCTACGGTTTTCTCGGCCGCGTCTGGCGCCTGATGATGGAGGAAGACCAGGAGGGCCAGTGGCACTTCGCGCCCGCGAAGGCGACCGACGAGGCGGCATCGCCGGAACTCCTGCGCTCGGTCCACACCGCCATCGCAAAAGTCACCGACGACATCGACAAGCTCAAGTTCAACACCGCCATCTCCGCGCTCATGGTGCTGGTCAACGACCTGACCCGGCTGCCGGTACGTCCCCGCTCTGCCATGGAGACGTTGCTCCTGCTCCTTTCCCCCTTTGCCCCTCACATGGCCGAGGAGCTCTGGAGTGTGCTCGGGCACGACCAGACCATTGCCTATGAGCCGTGGCCGGAAGCCGATGCGCGTTACCTCATGCAAAGCGAGGTCGAGATCGTTTTCCAGGTTAACGGCAAGCTGCGCGGCAAGGTGGTCGTCCCCGCCGACGCAACCAACGAGGCGATCGAGGCCGCTGCCCGCGAGCTGCCGGCCTTCGCCGAATGGACCGCCAGCAAGACCGTGAAAAAGGTCATCATCGTCCCCAAAAAGCTGGTCAACTTCGTTTGCTCCTAGCCCGGTAGCCAGCGCTCTCCGAGCGCCGGTCCGAGAAGAAAACGTGTCCGCCCCCAACCCGCGCCCGGAGAACGCCGGCGGCCGAGGACATGTGTCGCCACCGCAACGTACACTCCAGTCTAGAAAGGTAGCTCCCGCTCCGACTCGCAAAATGCCCACTTTTGCCCTCCGGCCCTGCCGTACAGCGCCCTAAAACCTCTTGCATTTCCAACTACTTACATCACAGACCCCGCCTCGGCACGCTTTAAGCCTACTTGTTGCCATGAAGACGCTCACGATTCTCGGAACCTGCTTGGTGGCTTCTGGTACCTGCCTTTTTGCCGATGCGGCGAACACCGCAATTTACCAGCCGCCATCTTCCAAAAGCGAAGTCGTCACACATGACGTCACCGGCTTTTCCAACCCCTACACGGGACCGGGCAAGAGCAGGGAATCCATTGAGCGCCCCCCGAACACGCATCCTGACTTGAGGCCGCAACCGGGCGGCATTGTGACCGACACGGCGAAATATGGCCCGGTGATGCTCTCCCCCACCGCGCCCGCATCCTACGGCATAGGGGAGAAGTACCTGACCGCGCCAAGTTCCCAATACGATCTGCCCCATCAGTCTGGTCAAGCCTCGCACCGTGATTCGGGCGGATTTAAGCTCTTCAGCATTGAGTTTTAATCGCTTTGGCGGTTGAAAAACTCCTTGCTTACGCGAGCCGGAGGGGGCATCCTCTCCGGCTCGTCAATTTATAAGGAGTCATCATGTTTGCCGTTATTCGTTCCGGAGGAAAGCAGTACAAAGTGCAGGAGGGTGAGACCCTCGACATCGAGCTGGTCGAGTTTCCCGCCGAGGGCGAGAAGAAGCTCAGTATCTCCGACGTGCTCCTCGTCGGCAATGGCGACAAGTTTTCCGTCGGCAATCCGCTTCTGAGTGGCGCGAGCGTCGGCATCGAGCTAGTGGACGAGGTCAAGGCGCGCAAGGTCACAGCCTACAAGTACCGTCGCCGCGAGGGTTATCACCGCACAGTGGGCCATCGCCAGAAGCTGGCGCGCGTGAAGGTCACCAGCATCAGCCTCTAATTTTTTTGGGAGAATCATCGTATGGCGCATAAAAAAGGTCAGGGCAGCGTTCGCAACGGTCGCGACAGCGTCAGCAAGCGACTGGGTGTGAAGAAATTTGGCAGCGAGGCGGTCGTCGCCGGCAACATCATCGTGCGCCAGCGCGGCACCCGCTTCCGCGCGGGTGAGGGCGTCGGCATGGGTCGCGACCACACGCTCTTCGCGCTGGTCGACGGTGCGGTCAAGTTCGACCGTATCAACCGCCGCGTGCACGTTCTCGCCGCTTCCGCGGCCTAGGGCGCCGGTGGCAGTCCGTTCCGCGGCGCGGGACGGAAACGCTGCCGTTCCCAGGACCAGATCATGTTTGTCGATCGCGTCCGAATCGTCGCACGGGCCGGCAATGGCGGACCCGGCGCGTGCAGCTTTCTCCGGGAAAAAAACATGCCGGACGGCGGTCCGGATGGCGGCAACGGCGGGCGCGGCGGCAGCGTCATTGTCGTGGTCGACCCGCACGTCAACAACCTGATCCGGTATCGCTATTCGCCCCATCAGTTCGCCAAGAATGGCGCCAATGGCGGGAAAAAACAGATGAGCGGCAAAAGCGGCGCCGACATCCTCGTCACGGTGCCGCCCGGGACCGTCATCAGCCGCATTCCGGACGAGCTGATCCAGACCGCGGCGGTGAACGATCTCACTCCCATGCCCTCCTCGAGCGAGGCGCTGGAGCGGGTGGCCGATCTGGTCGAACCCGGGCAGCGCTTCGTGCTTTGCGAAGGCGGACGCGGCGGGCGCGGCAACATGAATTTCAAGTCCAGCACCAACCAGGCGCCGCGCCGGTACGAGGAGGGTGAAGAGGGCGAGCGGGGGCAGTTCCAGCTCGAGCTGAAATCGATTGCGGACGCCGGTCTGGTCGGCTATCCGAACGCGGGCAAGTCGACGCTGCTCTCGCGCCTTTCCGCCGCGCATCCCAAGATCGCGCCCTATCCGTTTACCACGCTCGAGCCGATGATCGGCGTGATCGAATACCCCGATTTCAAGCGCGTGACCGTGGCCGATATCCCCGGCCTGATCGAGGGCGCGCATGAGGGCGTCGGCCTCGGCCATGAGTTCCTGCGCCACATCGAGCGCTGCCGGGTGCTGCTCTTCGTCATCGACATGTCCGGCCAGGAGGGCCGCGATCCGCGCGACGACTTCGCGCAGTTGCGCACGGAGGTCAGCCTCTACCAGAAGGAATTGGGCGAGCGTCCCTACTTTGTCCTCGCGAACAAGATGGACCTGCCCGAATCGGCCGAGAACCTGAAGAAGTTCAAGCGCAAGGTGCGGCGCGAGGTCATCCCCATCGCCGGTGATCGCGACGAGGACATCGTCGCGCTCAAGGAAATTCTTCGCCAGCAGTTGATCGGGCCGCCGCCGTCGTAGGGCCGTTGGCGCCAGGCATGCGCCAGGGTTGCGCTCCGCAACCGCATGCCGTAGGTAACTCTGATGCGCCCCGAATCGCTCAAGTTCCTGACCGAGTTGCTCAACACCCCTACGCCGTCGAGTGAGGAGGCGCGAGGCCAGCGGGTCTGGCTCGATTACCTCACGCCGTATGCCAACCGGGTGGAAACCGATACTTACGGCAACGCGCTGGCGGTGCTGAATCCGGAAGGCTCGCCGAAGATCATGGTGGAGGGACATGCGGACGAGATCGCGTTCCAGATCCAGTACATCGACGACGACGGGTTCATCTACTTTAGCGGGGTGGGCGGGCACGATCCCGGCCTGGCGCGTGGGCAGCGGGTGCATGTGCACGGGCGCAACGGCCCGGTGCTGGGCGTGATTGGGGCGCTGGCCATCCACATGCAGGACCGGGCGAAGACGCCGGCCTACCCCGAGCTGAGCGAGCTTTTCATCGATATTGGCGCGGCCAGCCGGAAGGACGCGGAGAAGCGGGTGCAGGTGGGCGACCTGATCACCTACATCGTCGGGTGGCAGCAGCTTCACGGCGACGTCTACATTGCGCGGGCGTGCGACAACCGCATTGGGACCTTTGTCGCGGCCGAGGTGCTGCGGCTTTGCGCCAAGGCGGGAAAAAAGATGAAGGCCTGCGTGGTGGCGGCTTCGGCGGTGGGCGAGGAGAACGGGCTTTATGGCGCGCACATGCTGGGCTACTCGGTGCATCCGGACGCGGCGCTGGTCATCGACGTCGGGCAGGCCACGGACATCCCGATCACGAACAAAAAAAAGTTCGGCGACGTGAAGCTGGGTGGAGGGCCGATCCTGAGCCGGGGCAGTGTGAACCATCCGGTGCTCGTCCGCCGGCTGGAGGACGTGGCGAACAAGCGCAAGATCGCCTTCCAGCGTGGGATCGATCCGCGGCACTCGGGCACGGACGCGGACGCGATTTTCCTTCAGCGTGGCGGCATCGCGACGGCCGCCATCGGCGTGCCGAACCGGTACATGCACACGCCGGTGGAGGCGGTCCACCTGGGTGATCTGGAGAACCTCGCGGAGTGGCTTTGCCAGTTCATTCTGGACCTGGCGCCGCGAGAGACGTTCAAGGTGAAGGTGTGATGTTGGTTGGAGTGTCATTCTTGGGCTGAAAGGGCTTTCCGACCGCCGGCAAGAGCGGGCGAACGTTGCACGAGCTCGGCGGTCATCGACCGGGGCTACAGACTGGGAGGCATTCCGCGGCTGCTGCCGCTCCGGCGCCCGGAGGTCGCCGGCTACCTTCGAACCGGTGCTGAGGCGTTCGCCTTAGCTGGCGGACTTCCGGCGATTGCTGCTCTTTTCCTTGTCGCCGTCCCTGGGAGGCGGGCGAACGGGCAGGGGGCCGGTGAGCTCGAAGGTGGCCTTGCTTTTCTCGACGCGATGGCTGGCGGCCTGGCGGGCGAGGTTGCGGAAAGTGAGCTGGGCCTGGGAGCCCTTGCCCTCCGCGCACTTCGCGCGGCGGTAGACGCCGTCGGCGCCGAGGACGCGGGCCTTGACGCAATCGGCGAGGTAGGCGGGCAGGATCTCGTCGGTGACGCGCTTGCGCAGGCTGGGATCGCGGACGGGAAAAACAACTTCGACGCGGCGGAAAAGGTTGCGCGGCATCCAGTCGGCGCTGCCGAGGTAGACCTTGGGCTTGCCGCCGTTGCCGAAACAATAAATGCGGCTGTGCTCGAGGAAGCGGCCGACGATGCTGGTGACGCGGATGTTCTCGCTCACGCCGGGGACGCCCGGGCGCAGGCAGCAGATGCCGCGGATAATGAGGTCGATCTTCACGCCGGCCTGCGAGGCCTCGTACAGCGCAAGGATGATCGTTTCCTCCACGAGCGAGTTGAGCTTCACGATGATGCGGCCTTCCTTGCCCTGCCGGGCGAGGTCGCGCTCGTGCTGGATGAGCTTGAGGAAGGCGTCGTGCATCTGGAAGGGCGCGACGATGAGCTGGCGCACGCCGGTGAATTCCGACAGGCCGGTGAGGGTATTGAAGAGGACGGAGACTTCCTCGCCCAGCTCGGGGTTGGCGGTGAGCACGCTCAAGTCGGTGTAGAAACGGGCGGTGCTGGGATGGTAGTTGCCGGTGCCGAGGTGCAGGTACTGGCGCAGCCGGTCCTCGTCGCGACGAACGACCATGAGCACCTTGCAGTGGGTCTTGAGGCCGACGAGGCCGTAGACGACGTGCACGCCGGCGTCCTCGAGCTGGCGGGCCCAGTTGATGTTGTTGGCCTCGTCGAAACGGGCGCGCAGTTCCACCAAGGCGGTGACCTGCTTGCCTTCCTCCGCCGCGCGGATGAGCGAGCGGACGATGGGCGAATCGCCGCTGGTGCGGTAGAGCGTCATCTTGATCGCCAAGACGTGCGGATCGGCCGCGGCGTGCTCCAAGAAATCGACCACGGTGCTGAAGCTCTCGTAGGGATGATGCAGCATGACGTCCTGCTGTCGGACGATCTCGAAGATGTTGCTGCCGGCCGGCACGGAGGGGGAGATGACGGGCACGTAGGGCTTGTCGCGCAGCGCGGAAAGCGAATCGATCGAGGCCAGCGGCATGAGGTGGAGAAAATTCAGCGGGCCATTGACGAAGTAGATGTCCTCTTCCGTGAGCTTGAAAATGCTGAGCAGCACGGCGCACATGTCGGGCGGGCAGCCCTGCTCGATCTCGAGCCGGACGGCGTTGCCGCGGGCGCGCTTGCGCAACTCGTCCTCGATCGTGCGCAGGAGGTTTTCGGCCTCCTCCTCGTCGATGTAGAGATCGCTGTTGCGGGTGAGGCGGAAGCCGTAGACCTGCTCGACTTCCAGGCCGGGGAAGAGATCGCGCACGTGGGCCTGGATGAGATTTTGGATGAGGACGTAGTGGAACTCGCCTTCCTTGGAGGAGGGGAGTTGCACGAGGCGCGGAAAGACGCGCGGGATCTGCACCACGGCGTGCAGCGATTCGCTGCGGTGCTCGGGCCGCTGCAGGCGGAGGAAGAGATTGTGGCTTTTGTTCTGGAGGTGCGGGAAGGGATGGCTGGCGTCGACCGCGAGGGGCGTGAGGACGGGGAAGACCTCGTTACGAAAGTAGGCCGTGGCCCACTCGCGGTCCTTGTCGGTCATGCCCTTGAAGTCGTGCAGGTGGATGCCGTGCTCGGCGAGGGCGGGGCGCAGCTCGTGGTGCCAGAGCTGGTATTTGTCCTCGATGAACTGGAGCACCTCATGGCGGATAGCGGCGAAGGTCTGGCGGGGCGACATGCCGTCGGGGCCGCCGTCGTTGGATTCATGCTCGATCTGCTGCTTGATGCCAGCGACGCGGACCTCAAAGAACTCGTCGAGGTTGGAGGCGGTGATGCCGAGGAAGCGGAGGCGCTCGAGCAGCGGCTGGGTTTCGTCCTGCGCCTCTTCCAGCACGCGGCGGTTGAAGGCCAGCCAGCTCAGTTCCCGGTTGATGAAAAGCTTGGGATCGTCGAGGGCGGGGGTCGTCATGGCGCAACGGGTAGTGTAGAGCGGACGGCACCCTCCAGCAACGGGGGAATTGTGACGTTTGGGGGAATTGCGCTGGAGTCGGCGCGGAAAAACGGGAAGGGAAAGGGGTGCCATCAGGGTGTTATTTAAACACGGAAGCGGGTGAGGGCGTTAGCACTGGAGGGCTTGGACGACCTGGGGGGCTTAAAAAGATAAGTAAGTTTGGGCGGATAGGGCGTGGTGGGAGATGCGGTGGTGGGTGGCGGGTTTGCGGGCTGCGGGTGCGGGCGGATTCCGCGCGCGGCTGCGCGCTCCGGCATCGGGCCGATGCCGGCTACCTTCGGAGGTTTTTCTTGTTCCCCGAGTTTACTTGGGAATGCTCGTGCGTTCGCTGCTTCGGCGGCGCGCATGACGGAATCCCGCGCTTGATCGCGACGGCTTAAGCCGTCGAATGCACGTTGACGTTCCCAAGTGCAACTTGGGAACGAGGGGAAGTAAGTTTGGGG
>CAZZYY010000006.1:39119-41441 GCA_964658475.1 uncultured Candidatus Methylacidiphilales bacterium
CATCGGGCCGATGCCGGCTACCTTCGGAGGTTTTTCTTGTTCCCGCAGGTTTACTTGGGAATGAGGGAAACGGGGGATTTGTGGCGTTCTGCGCGCTCCGGGGCTTGGAGGACCCTAGCGACCTGCCGAGGCGCCGGGCCCATGCCGCATTTGGACAAGGCAAATCGATTGCTTTGCTCCGAGGCTGGATTGTCTAAGCTCGCCGGGAGGGCATCCGCGGTGAAGAACGTCGTTTCGCTGTTTTTATCCAAGCGCGGCTCTGTTGGCCGAACGACATGGTGGCTCGTCACATTGTCTTGGCTGCTGCTCCTCTCGATTGCCCAGCATCTCGATCATCAACCGATGAACGGTCCATTTCTGATGGCGACGTTTGCGCTCACGCTTTGGCCAATCGTCGCCATCAACGTTAAGCGGTGGCATGATCGGGGTAAGCCGGGTTGGTGGTGTTTGTTGGTGTTTGCGCCGTTGATCGGAGTTCCAATGACGGTCTTCGAATTGGGTTTCCTTGGGCCAGCGTGCGACTTTAGCAGCCCGCATTATGGAGGCTCCCATCGCGAACGCATCCGCCAGCTGCGGAGATTTGATTTAGCAAGGCGGCGCCGCCGCCCATGATCGCGACGGTTTAAGCCATCATTCACAAGCGCGTTCGCAAGCGCAATTTGGGACGAGGAGAAAAAAACATTCCGCCGCTGCTGCGGCTCCGGTGCTCGGAGAGCCCCGGCTACCACTGAGGCTTGGGCGTACGTTTTCCTGTTAAAGCGCGGGGGGCGGGCTTAACCTCGACCCTTTGTATATGGAAGACGAAAGTGAGCTGTTGGCGCTGCGGCGGACGCGGCTGGAGGCTTGGCGCGGGCTGGGGGTGGATCCGTTTGGCGGCGCGTTTCCGGGTGCGGAGACTTGCGCGCAGGCGGTGGCGAATTATGCGGACGAACGGCCGGTGCGCGTGGCGGGGCGGCTGATTTCCAAGCGCGAGATGGGCAAGAATGTCTTCGCGCACATCCAGGACGAGACGGGCAAGCTGCAGGTTTACGCGCAGTTGCAGGGGCTCGGGGAAGAGAAGTTCCGGTACTGGAAGATGCTCGACTTGGGCGATTTTATTGGCGGCGAGGGGACGCTTTTCACGACGAAGACGGGCGAGAAGACGGTGCGGCTTTCCGACCTGACGCTGCTCTCGAAGTCGCTGCGGCCGATCCCGAGCCAGTGGTACGGACTTTCCGACGTGGAGCAGCGGTACCGGCAGCGGTACGTGGACCTGATCGTGAGCGAGGAGTCGCGGCGCGTGCTGCTGCTGCGCAGCAAAATCGTGAGCGAGGTGCGGCGGTTCTTCGAGGCGCGCGGCTTTCTCGAGGTCGAGACGCCGATGATGCAGACGGTGGCGGGGGGCGCGGCGGCGCGGCCGTTCGTGACGAAGCATAACGCGCTGGGCATCGATCTCTACATGCGGATCGCGCCGGAGCTTTACCTGAAGCGGCTGCTGGTGGGCGGGCTGACGAAGGTGTTCGAGATCAACCGCAATTTTCGCAACGAGGGGATTTCGCGCCGGCATAATCCGGAGTTCACCATGTTGGAGGCCTACTGGGCTTACGCGGATTTCGAGGCGATGGCACAGCTGGTGGAGGATTTGATCACGACGGTGGCGCTGAATGCGACGGGCGCGTTGCAGGTGGGCGGGCGCGAGGCGAGCGAGGATGGCGCGGTGACGCATCGGGAGCCGATCGACCTGACGCCGCCGTGGCCGCGGAAGCGGTATCGCGACCTGGTCGCCGCGGCGGCGGGCGAGGATTGGTTTGCGCTGACGCCGGAGCAGCGGCGCGAACGGTGCGCGGCGCTGGGAGTGGAAATTTCGCCGGCGATGGAGGATTTCGAGGTGACGAACCAGGTCTTCGAGAAGCTGGTGGAAGCGAAGCAGCGGAATCCCCTTTTCGTCACGCACCTGCCGACGGAGCTGGTGCCGCTGGCGCGGCAGAACAAGGACGATGCGAGCGTGGTGGACGTGTTCGAGTTGATCATCGGCGGGCAGGAGGTCGCGCCGGGGTACAGCGAGCTGAACGATCCGGTGACGCAGCGCGCGCGGCTGGAGGCGCAGGCGGGCGAGGAGAAGCAGAATCTCGACGAGGATTTCCTGACCGCGCTGGAGTACGGCATGCCGCCGGCGGGCGGGATCGGCATCGGGATCGACCGGCTGGTGATGACGCTGACGGGAGCGGAGTCGATCCGCGACGTGATCTACTTTCCGTTGCTGCGCCCGAAGCAATGAGCGCGCTGGCCGATGCGCCGCGGGTTCCCATGCCGGACGGCATCCAGAACGTGTATCGGTACGAA
>CAZZYY010000007.1:0-10487 GCA_964658475.1 uncultured Candidatus Methylacidiphilales bacterium
GAGATCGCGCTGATCATCAACACGCCCGCCGGCCCGGTCGCGCGCCAGGACGAAATCAGGATTCGCACCACCGCGCTCTACCAGCGCGTGCCGGTCATGACGACCCTCGCCGCCGCGCGGGCCAGCCTGCAGGCGCTCCGCTCGCTGCACACCAAGCCGCTGGGCGTGAAGTCGCTGCAGGAATATCACCGCGAGGGGTAGGCGCTCCGCGCGCAACCTGCCTTGGCGCGAAGCGAAACCCGCTCCGCTGCCCGCGCATTTCGGTGATGCTCTTCCCTGCGCGCTCCCTTATCCTGCACGCTTGAACGCCACACCCCTGCCCGGCTTTTGGCGGCCGGCGCTGCTTCTTTTCGCCCTGATCGTGCTTGCCGCGATCCCGCAGGCGGCGCTCCTGCCGTTGCTCGACCGCGATGAGCCGCGCTTCGCCGAGGCCAGCCGCGAGATGCTGGAATCGCGCAACTTTGTGGTGCCGACCTTTAACGCCGCCCCGCGTTACGCCAAGCCGCCACTGATTTATTGGTGCCAGGCGTCGTCGTTCCTGCTCTTTGGCGAAAACGCCTTCGCGGCGCGCCTGCCGTCGCTCCTGGCGGTCGCGGGCACGGCCGTGCTGCTGCTGGCGTGGGGCCGCGCGCTCGGCTCGCACGAGGCGGGACTCATCGCCGCGCTGGCCTACGCCTTCTGCCTGCAGGTCATTCAACAGGGCCGCGTGGCCACGGCCGATGCGCTGCTCATTTTCTTCATGACGCTGACCGGCTTCGCCGGCTGGCGCATGCTCGATCTCGTCCGCACGGGTAACGGCTCGTGGAATCTGTGGGGCCTCATCCTTGCGCTCGGCTTCGGCGGCGGCTTCCTCGCCAAGGGACCCGAGGCGCTGCTGCCGATCATTCCCCTTCTCGTCAGCGCGGGCTGGATGGGCTGGCGCGGTCTTGCCTCCTTCCTGCTCATTCTTGCGCTCGGCCTGCTGCTCGTCGCGGCGTGGGCCGTGCCGGCCTATCTCCAAACCCACGGCGCCTACTGGCGCGAGGGACTCGGCCACGACGTGGGCGCTCGCATGGTCACAGGCTTTCAGGGACACGGCGCCTCGACCTTCGGCCGGTATCTGCTCGGTTTGCCATTCTACCTGCTCGCGTTCTGGATCGGCGCCCTGCCGTGGTCGCCGCTGCTACTCCTGCGCGCGCGCGCCTTGCGCCTCACCGCGCCGCCGCAGGATTGGACCGACTGCTACCTCTTCGCCAATGCCGCGCTGATCTTCGCCGTCTTCACTCTCATGGTGACCAAGCTGCCGCACTACACGCTCCCGGCGTTTCCCTTCCTCGCGCTCCTCTTTGCGCGGCGCTGGATGGCGGCCGGTCTTTCCCCCGCGGTGCCGCTGCGCACGCTGATCATCTTCGGCCTGATCTTGTCGCTGACTACCCTCCTCGCGGTTCCCTGGCTGCTGACGCACGGCGGAAATCCCTCGCCCGTCGGCGACCTGGTCCGGCAGGCCGGCGCCGACCTGAAGCCCGGCACCCGCGTGGTCACCGTCGATTTCGCGGAGCCCGACACCGTCTGGGAAGCTCGGCGGAAAGTCCTCCTCCCCGTCGACCAGATCGGGCCGGACGCGGTCGCCGGCTTTCTCGCCCGCCCCGGTTCGCGCGCCGTGATCCTCACGCGCGCGGCGTGGCTGAATCTCGATCTGGAGCAACCCGGGCTAAAGGTCTACGAAGCCCGCGGGTTCAGCGCCGCGCGACCGCTCGTCTTCCGCCACGGCCTGCATCTCGTGCCGCTCGATCTCCTGCTCATCATCAACAGCCAGCCCAGCCTGTTGACCGCCAAAGGGCCCTAGAACCGGCGCGGCCGGGTTGGTTCCCAGACGGTGACGTTGAAGCGGTCGCCGGCCCGGTTCTCCTTTTCCAGCTCGGGATTTTCTTTGCGATACCGCGCCAGCTCGGCCGCCTCGTATTCGTCCCGCACCCGCGGAGCGAGGATCGCCACGAAATAGTAAATCCAGAACCCATAGCAGGCGATCAGGTAGAGCCACACCGCGCCCAGCGAGAAAAGCCCGATGGCCGAATCGGTGTCCTGCGGCTGGCCCAGGCTCCAGGACAGAAAGAGAATGCCGACCAGCGCACCCAGCAGCGCCAGGTGCAGCAGGTGCGTGCAGAAGCGCAGGAGGCGCTCCGCCTGGCGATCGGCCCGCAGGTTGAGCCAGCCCAGGTTGCGCTCCCATTCCCAATGGGGGAACAGCCGCTCGAGGAACAACTCGCCGTGGCGCCAGAACCAGACCGTGCCGAGCACGAGCACCAGCGGGCCGGCGACCCGCAGGCACTGGCCTGCCGTGGGAACAAGAAGCGCGGCAGCCATGACGCCTTATCTTATCACAACCTGCGCGCTCACGCGGCGGCATCTTCTGCCGCACCCTGAAAAACGCGGAGTTTTCTTCCCGCCTACTCGATCCAATCGAGCACGTTGAAGTTGGTCGCGACCATGATCATCAGCAGCGTGATGACGAGGAACGCCACCGTGATCAGTCCCGCCAGCGCCGCCGCAGCCAAATGAAAAGGCATGGTGTGCGGCTTGATCAGGAGTTGAAACGCCGCCCGCGCCTGTGCGCGAACATCCTCAATCGGGGTGTGCTGGATGGGGGCGGGAGCCGGTTGCGCGTCCATCGTCCTTTCTAGGCAGCCGGGGCCCAGCCCGGCAATGCGGAAGTAGCTGGTCGCCCTCTCGCGCGGTTCATGACCGTCGCATCCGCGCCGGAAGATGGGACGGCATAGATCGCCCCTACAGCTCAACAGCTTGGCATCGGCTATGCTACGGGAAGGCTCGTGATTCAAGCGAACTGTCGCGCGCAATTCACGGCGGACGATTTCTCCTTCGTCGTCCGCACCCTCGCCCGTTCGCAGCGCGACGCCGTCTCGCTTGTTTCCCTGCTCAGCGACGAAGCCGAGCGCGACGCGATCCTCGATCACGAGCTGGTCTACCGCTCGCTCGTCGACGCGGGCGGCTGCCTGCGCGTTTCCGCCGCGTTCTATTTTTATGTGCTCACCCGCCGCGTTTTGCGGCAGGTCGGCGTGGAGGAGCGGGCGCTTTCCGATTACGTCGCCGCGGTGCTGCTCGCCTTCTCTCACACCAGCCAGCTGCGCTCGCCGCATGCGGATCCCGTCACCGCCCGCAGCTTCACCTATGTCTCCGACGTGCTGGGCCAACTGGCCGCGTGCCCGCCGGAGCAGGCCTTTGTCCTGCGCACGCACCTGGCCAATTACACGCTGTTCTTCAGTGGCATGTTCGCCGAGCGCATCACCTCCCACGCTGAGCGGCGAGGCGCGCCCGGCCTGAGCTTTTACGAATCCATCGGCCAGTCCTCCTACCTGCACGTCGCGCAACATCCCCAGGCGCGCCGCACCGATCTGCACACCGTCTTCGAGCAGCTCGGCAACGGCTTTCACTGCGTGCGAGTCGCCCTCAATCGCCTGACCGATTCCCTCCTCCACCTGCACGCCACGCCCGCCATCCTCATCACCCCGCCATGACGCTGCTGCGCGAAATCCAGCTTTTGCTCGAGCGGACCTACGCGCCTGTTCCCATCAACCTGGAACACTGCCTCATCGGCGACCAGCGTTGCGCGGCGCTCACGCGGCTGGCGGGTCCCAGCGCGCTCGGGTTGGCGCCGCACGGCCGGACCTTTCTGCGGCAGGAAGGCAACGCCCTGCGCCTCGCCATCTTTTACGCCGCGCCCGTGATCGCGGAGCTGGAGGCAAACGACCCCCGCCACGCCCTCAACGAGCGGAACATCGCGCCCTTGATCACCTTCATCGAGGAGATCGCCCATGGCGTGCAGGCGGCGCTGCTCTTCCTGGAAGGCGAGCGCGCCATCGAGACCGAGTCCTATGCGCGCAACCTGGAAACCCAGGCGCAGGTGGACACCTATCTCGTCCTGAGCAAGTTCGCGCAACTGCTGGGCGGCGGCCCGATTCCCCGGCGCGTGGGCGTCTGGCTGCGCCGGCAGGTCTTCGATGGCAGTCACCGGCGCTTCCCCACCGACGCCCTGCGGGCGCGCTACGGTGAAGCCCGGCGATGCGCCCGCGCCTTTCTTCGCCACCTCCGCGGCGTACCGGTCGCAGCACGAACCGACGTCCTGCGGGAGTTCCGGGCGCTGAGCTGGGCGGGCAAGCTGGCGTTCGTGCAGGCTTGAGTCCCCCTGTAGCGGGGTCCTGGCTTGGAGTCGATCCCGGCCACTCGCCCAGGGTTTGACCGCGCTCGGTCAGGTAGCCGGCGCTCTCCGAGCGCCGGTCCGAGTACACCACGCCTCCGCAACCGACCGGCGCTCGGAAAACGCCGGCTACCTGACCGCTTTTCGGCCCTTCTCGGCCCCAAAGGGGCGACCAGCCAACGCGAACGTCCTGTTCTCCTTTCGCAGCACATTCACTGAAAATCAGATTGACGTATTCCGCCTGGTGTTCCATAAAGAACACATAGGAGTCGCAAATGAGTTACAAAGAAAGTCGTATCATGGAGTTCTTGCCTTGGGCCCAGCGATTCGCGCGATCCTGCGCCGCGAAGCTGCCCAGTTACCTGGATCGCGACGATCTCCAGAGCGCGGGTGTGCTCGGGTTTCTCCGCGCCGCCAGCCGCTACGATGGGAACAAGGGCGCATCGTTCCGGGGGTTTTGCGCGGTACGGATTCGCGGCGCAGTCCTCGACGAACTGCGGCGCTGGGATTGGGCGCCCCGGTCGGTTCACAAGAACCACCGGCGCATCACGCGTGTTACAGCCGTTCTTATCGAGCAACTCGAACGGGAACCGACGCCCAAGGAGCTGGCCGATGCCCTCAACATGGAAATGGCGGAACTTGGCGCTTTCCTGAGCATGGCCCAGCCGCGGCATGTCGTTTCCATCGATGAAACCAGCGACAATCATCGGGGCGAGGAGGGCCTGGCGCTCGCGGAACGCCTTGCCGATCACGCCATGCCCAGCCCCGATGCGCGCCTTCTCAGCCTGGAAGAACGGAGGCAGTTGAAGGAGTGCCTGCGCAAGCTGCCGAAGACGCAAATCACCGTCATCACGCTCCACTATCTGAAGGAGGTGCCGCTGCGCGACATCGCCGCGATGCTCCAGGTCACACCCTCCCGCGTCTCCCAGCTCCATCATCAGGCGCTGGCCCGGCTGCGGCAGTCGCTCCAGCGGATGCAGGCGGCCCCGGAAAGCGCGCCCGTGTGAGCCGGGGGCCGTTTCGCGATTGTGCGAGGCGCGATCGCGCTTAAAGTAAGCGCATGAAGATTTTCATCGATAGCGGCGAGACAGAGGAGATTAGGGAAGCGCAGTCGATGGGCCTGGTGGACGGGGTCACGACCAATCCCTCCCTCGCGGCCAAGAGCGGCAAGCGGTTCAAGGACCTCATCCTGGAGATCACCGAGATTGTCGACGGCCCCATCAGCGCGGAAGTCGTCGCCATCACCGCGCCGGAAATCATCCAGGAAGGCGAGGACATCGCCTCATGGCACAAGAACATCGTGGTCAAGGTGCCGCTCATCGCCGAGGGTCTGAAGGCCGTCAAAGTGCTCACCAGCAAGGGCATCAAGACCAACGTCACGCTCTGCTTCAGCGCCAGCCAGGCGCTCCTGGCGGCCAAGGCCGGCGCCACCTACGTCAGTCCATTCGTCGGCCGGCTCGACGATATCGCCGTGGAAGGCATGGACCTGATCCGCGACATCCGCCTGATCTACGATAACTACGGCATCGAGACGCAGATCCTCACCGCCAGCGCCCGGTCGCCCGTCCACTTCGTCGAGGCCGCGCGCATCGGCAGCGACGTGATCACCGCGCCCTGGTCCGTGTTGAAAATGCTGGTGCATCACCCGCTCACCGACAGCGGCTTGAAGAAGTTCCTCGCCGACGCGGAGAAGATCAAACGGTGAATGCCGGTGGAGCGGCGGGACGCCCGCCCTTCCGCGCCAAGTGCCTCAAACCCCCACGCGCCACCCCCGGCGCCGATCGAGTTGTGACCCACCCCCCCATCGACGTGGTTGCCGGCGTGATCCGCCGGGACGGCCTCTTGCTCATCGCCCAGCGCATGCCCGACGACACGCTGGGCGGGTGCTGGGAATTCCCCGGCGGCAAGGTCGAACGCGACGAGGCGCTGGTCGACGCCTTGGAGCGCGAACTGCGCGAAGAGCTCGGCGTCGAAACCCGCATCGGCGCGGAGTTGTACCGTGTCGTGCATGCCTATCCCGACCGCGACGTGCGGCTCTATTTCTACGAAGCGACCATCACCTCCGGCGAACCCAAGCCCATTGAAGCCGCCGACGTCCGCTGGGTGCGCCCCGACGAGTTGCTCCGCTATCAATTCCCAGAGGCCGACAAGCCCCTGCTCGAGTTGCTGATGAACGCTCCCGGGCTGTAGCGTCGATCGTCGCATCCCGCACGCGCGCCGACGAGACGTCCGGAGGCCACCGGCCGGCAAGGCCCAGCCACGGCGCCAGACGACGTTCCGGACCGCCGCGACAGGTGCGGGGTGAAAATTCGTGCGCGCTTCCACCACGCCGCTACATTAATCATCCCCGATGAAAGCCGCTGCGCTCCTGCTCGCTCTGTCCCTGTCCTGCGCCTCCGCGAAGCTCGTGACCCGCACCATCGACTATGCCGATGCCCAGGGCGCGCCGCTCCAGGGTTACGCGGTCTACGACGACACCACGAGCCATCCGCGCCCGGGTGTGATCGTGGTCTCGGACTGGCGCGGGTTGACCGACTACACCAAGAAGCGCGCCGACATGCTGGCGCAACTCGGCTACGTCGCGTTCGCCGCCGATATCTACGGCAAGGGCGTGCACCCCGAGGGCGTTCCCGCCTACGCCCAGGCCATGGCGCCGTTCAAGGCCGACCGCGCGCTTTATCGCGCCCGGGTCCGCGCCGCCTACGAAACCTTTCTCCAGCAGCCGGAAGTCGACAAGTCGCGCGTCGCGGCGATCGGCTACTGTTTCGGCGGCACGGGCGTGATCGAAATGGTGCGCGACGGGCTGCCGCTGCGCGGAGTCGTCTCCTTCCACGGCGGGCTCGACGCGCGGCCGGTAAGCGACGGCAAAAGGATGACCGCGCCGATCCTCGCGCTCTGCGGCGCGGACGATCCGTTTGAAAAGCCGTCGGACATGGCCGCCTTCACGCAACAGATGCACGACCACGGCGTCGATCTCCAGGTGGTCGAGTATCCCGGCGCGCAGCATGCCTTCACCGAAGAGGATGTCGACGCGCTCAACCTGCCGGGCGCAAAGTACAACGCGGCCGCCGATCGCCAGTCGTGGATCGCCATGAAGGCGTTCCTCAAAAAAATCTTCGCGTCCACCTAGGCCATGCCCGCCAAGTTCGTCGACTACTACCAGACGCTCGGCGTCGCGCGCACCGCCAGCGCGGATGAGATCAAGAAAGCCTTCCGCAAACTGGCGCGCCTGCACCATCCCGACGTGGCCAAGGACAAGAAGGCGGGCGAGGCGAAGTTCAAGGAGATCAACGAGGCCTACGAGGTGCTGAGCGACCCGGCCAAGCGCAAGAAATACGACGAGCTGGGCGAGCACTGGAACCAGCAGGGTGGTCCGCCGCCCGGCTACGAGTACGCCCAGCCCGGTCCCGACGGCGCGCAGGAATTTCATTTCGAGGGCACCGGGTTTAGCGATTTCTTCGAGCAGTTCTTCGGCGGGGGCGGAGGCGGGTTTGGCGGCTTTTCCGCGGGCGGCATGCGCGGAGGCGGCGGGCGACGGGCGGCGGGGCCGCGCCACGGCCAGGACATCGAGGGCGCCATTTCCGTCACCCTCGAGGAAGCCATGCAGGGCGCCGTGCGCGAGATCGCGCTCCAGTCCGTCGACCCCGCGACGGGTGAAGTCAGGACGGAGCGGTTCAAGGTGCGCATTCCCAAGGGCGCGCTGGAGGGCCAGGTTATCCGCGTGCCCGGAAAGGGCGGCGCGGGCAGCGGCGGCGGTGAGGCGGGCCACCTTTTCCTGCGCGTACGCCTGGCCAGCCATCCCGAGTTTCGCGTCCAGGAGGCCGATCTCTACCACGATCTGCCGCTCGCTCCGTGGGAGGCGGTGCTGGGCACGACCGTGCGCGTGCGCGGCTTGGACGGCGAGCTCGACGTCAAGATTCCGCCCGGCATCAACAATGGGCAAAAGCTGCGCCTGCGCGGCCGCGGCCTGCCCCGTCCCAAGTCCACCGAGCGCGGCGACCTGTACGTTGTCGCGGAGATCGAGGTGCCGCGCCAGGTCGATTCCGCCGAGCGCGCCTTGTGGGAGCAGCTGGCGAAAACCTCCTCCTTCCACCCCCGCGGCTGAGCCATGGAAACGAACGCTTCATCGCCGACGGAAGGCCAGCTCTACTCGATCGAGATGGTCGAGCAGATCACCCATCTCGAGAGAGAGCGCATCGTGCTCTACCAGCATTACGGCCTCGTCCGCGCCGTTCCGGAAGCGGGCTCGCTGCGCTTCGACGAGGCGGCCATCCTTCGCCTGCGCCGGCTCGCGTTTCTCTTGAGCGAGTATCAGTTGAACGAAGCGGGCCTGCGCCACTTCGCCGCGCTGCTCGATGAGGTCGAGCGCCTGCGCGACGAAGTGCGGTTCCTGCGCGGGTGATTCTCCCACCGTTTCGGCGCATCCGGTTGGAAGTCCGGAAAAGCGTGCTATAAGACAACGCCCATGCCGCTGCTCCAACTTCGCGATGTCACGCTTCGCTATTCCGCCGCGCCCTTGCTCCACCGCGCGAACCTGCAGATCGACCCGGGCGAGCGCATCTGTCTCGTCGGCCGCAACGGCGCGGGCAAGACCAGCCTGATGCGGCTTCTCACCGGCGAGGAGAAACCGCAGGAAGGCGAGATCACGCGTCCCTCCAGCCTGGCCATCGCGCGGCTGCCGCAGGAGGTGCCCGCCGGCCTGGAGGGCACGGTCTTCGATGTCATCCACACCGGCCTTCGCGTCGTCGGGCACGAGGAGCCGTGGCAGGCCGACGTCCGCGCGGAGGAATTGATGGAGGAAATGGGTCTGCCCGCCGCGGCCGAGTTCACCGCGCTTTCCGGCGGGATGAGGCGGCGCGTGCTGCTGGCCCGCGCCCTGGTGGCGCTGCCGGACATCCTGCTGCTGGACGAGCCGACCAACCATCTCGACCTCAACTCCATTCTCTGGCTCGAGGAATTTCTCCTGCGCGTGAAGCCGACGCTCTTCTTCATCACGCACGACCGCGCCTTCCTGCGCCGGCTGGCCACGCGCATCGTCGAGCTGGATCGCGGCAAGCTCACCAGCTGGGCCTGCGACTACGACACCTTCCTCGAGCGCCGCAACGCCGCGCTCGAGGCGGAGGAAAAACAGCGCGCCGCCTTCGACAAGAAGCTGGCGCAGGAGGAAGCGTGGCTGCGGCAGGGCGTGAAGGCGCGCCGCACGCGCAACGAGGGACGCGTCCGCGCCCTGCTGGCCATGCGCACGGAACGCGCCGCCCGCCGCCAGCGGGAAAGCACGGCCCGCATCGGCATTTCCACAGCCGGTTCCTCGGGGCAAAAGGTGATCGAGGCGACGAACGTGACCTTCGGCTACGGCGGGCCGCCCGTCGTGCGCGAGCTCACCACCACCATCTGGCGCGGCGACAAGATCGGCATCATCGGGCCGAACGGCAGCGGCAAGACCACGCTGCTCAAGCTCCTGCTCGGCCAGTTGCAGCCGGAGGAGGGCGAGGTGAAGCTCGGCACCCAGCTGCAGATCGTCTACCTCGACCAGTTGCGCGGGCAGATCGACGACGAGAAAACCGTGGGCCAAAACGTGGCCGGCGATGCGGAGACTGTGACCTTCCAGGGCCGCCCGAAGCACATTCACAGCTATCTCCAGGACTTTCTCTTTCCGCCCGACCGCATCCGCATGCGCGCGAAAATGCTATCCGGCGGCGAGCGCAATCGGTTGCTGCTCGCGCGGCTTTTCCTCCAGCCCGCGAACGTGCTCGTGCTCGATGAGCCGACCAACGATCTCGACGCCGAGACGCTCGAGTTGCTTGAGGAGCTGCTGGTCGAGTACGAGGGCACGCTGCTGCTCGTCTCGCACGATCGCGCCTTTCTCGACGAAGTGGTCACCGGCACGCTCGTCTTCGAGGGCGATGCCCGCGTGCTGGAATACACCGGCGGTTACGAGGATTGGCTGCGCCAGCGCGCCGCCACGGTCGCGCCCGCCGCCGTGCCCGCGAAGTCGGCATCGGAAACCAACACGCCGGCGAAAACGGGCAAGCCCAGGAAGATGCTCAATCGCGATCAGCGCGAACTGGCGGAGCTTCCCGCGGAAATCGAGAAACTGGAATCCGAGCGCGACGCGCTGGCGCGGAAGCTCGACGACCCGGCGATCTACCGCGACGGCGGTTCCGCCGCCCGCGAGATTCAGGCGCAACTCGACGCGTTGGGAAAAACCCTGCACGCGCGCTATGCCCGCTGGGAGGAGCTCGAGACGCTCCGCGCCAGCCTCGCATAAGTGCTCAGCTGTAGCGGCGGTCTATGA
>CAZZYY010000007.1:10509-26070 GCA_964658475.1 uncultured Candidatus Methylacidiphilales bacterium
CCGGCTACCTGACGGAGCGCCGCTACAAGGGCCCTTGTCCGCCCCTCTCGACACGCCCCCGCCTTCCGCTACGATCACGGCGCATGCAACTTCGCCTGCCGGGTCACCGCCATCCGCGTCTGGAACTGCTCAAGGCCGTGGTGCTGTTCAAGGACCTGTCCTGGCGCGACCTCGCGGTCATCGACAACCTGCTGCACCAGCGCCAATACCTCGCCGGCGAGGTGATCTTCGACGAGGGCGAGGAAGGCCAGGGGTTGTTCATCGTCCTGAGCGGCCGGGTCAAGACCACGCGGCAGGGCACGACGCGCGGCGTGCTGCTCGAGTTCGGGCCCGGCTCCTTCTTCGGCGAGGTCGCGCTGCTCGACCAAAGTGTGCGCACGGCCCAGGCCCGCGCGATCGAGGACACCTCCATCGTCGTGCTCTTTCGCGCGGAATTCTACTCGCTGCTCCAGACCCATTCCGCCATCGCCTCGCGCATCTCTTTCCAGCTCGCGCGCATCCTGGCCACGCGCCTGCGGCAAAACATCCTCGCCACCGACCAGCACCACGAGGTCTCGTAAATGGACCGCGCGCTCAGCTCCGGGCCCATCGTCTGGTTCGGCATCATCGTGGCGACGTGCCTGCTGCTCGTCCTGTTCCAGACCGTGCTTTGGCTCGTCGTGCCCGTGCTGCTGGCCATCGTGAGTTACTACGTGCTTTCGCCGCTGGTGAACCTGGCCATGGCACACGGCCTGACCCGCCCGCGCTCCGTGCTGATCGTCACGGCCATGCTCACCGTCTTCCTCATCGCGCTCGGCTGCATCACCTTCGTGCGGATCCCCGTCACCTCCCAAAACTGGCGCGACTCGATGACGGCGGAGATCAACGATTACGCCACCGACGGCATCCGGCTCCTCGTCAACGCGCGCAACACGCTGGCCAGGTATTCGCCCTTCCCGCACGCCGCCGCCAAGCCGACGCCCCCCGGCGCCACCGGCAGCGTCGGCGTCGTGAGCCTCGACGGGGTGCCGTCCGCGCCGGCGCCCGACTCGGACAACGCCGCCTTCCGCCAGAACATATCCGACATGGTCGAGCGGTCCTCCGGCGGCCTGGCCATCGGCCTCGGCCATTGGATCCCCTCGCTCCTGCTCGTGCCGGTCATCACCTATTTCTTCCTCCTCGACGGCCCGCGCTTCAAGCGGTTCCTCGTCCAGGCCATCCCGAACGCCTATTTCGAGAAAGGCCTTTATCTCCTCTACCGGGTGGAAGACCAGATCCGGCGCTACTTCCAGGGGCTGCTGGCCTTGACGCTGATCGACTTTGGCTGCCTCGGCGTCGGCCTGCGGGTGGTCGGCGTGCCCGGGCCGTTCTTCCTCGCGGCCATCGCGGCGGTGCTCTCCTGGCTGCCCTACATCGGCACGGTCATCGGCTGCCTGCTCGTCGTGCTCGTCGCGGCGCACCAGCATCACGCGCCCAATCTGCCGTACGAAGCCGTGGGCCTCTTCCTCGGCGTGCGCCTGCTCGACGACTTTGTCTTCATGCCCATGACCATCGGGCGCAGCCTCCGGCTGCATCCGCTGGTCGCGATCCTCATGATCTTGCTCGGCGGCGCGGTGGCGGGGATGGCCGGACTGCTGCTTGTGCTGCCGGTGCTCGGCGTGGTCATGGTCGCCGGGCAGATCATCGGCGAACTGGTGAGCGACCCGCGCATCATGGCGCGCCACCGGCATGCGAAACAGCTGCGCCGCGCCCGCGCCCAGCTGGATTTGATCTGAAAGCCGACGATTTGACGGAATTTACGGAATGATCCCGATAAAGATTCAGTAAATTCCGTTAATTCCGTCAAACCTCGGGCTGCGCCCGCTACAAATTCCCGTCCGTGATCGCGCCCAGGTTCGCCTGGCTCACGGTATGCGCGTACTTCGCCAGCACGCCGCGCCGGAAAACGGGCGGACGCAGCTTCAGCTTCTTGCGCCGCGCCTGCATCTCCTTCGCGGGAATCACCAGGTTGAGCTCGCGCTTCGTCGCATCGATGCTGATCGTGTCGCCGTTCTGCACCAGCGCGAGTGGGCCGCCCTCGTGCGCTTCGGGCGAGATGTGGCCCACCACAAAGCCGTGCGTGCCGCCGGAGAACCGGCCGTCGGTGATCAGCGCCACGCTCTTACCCAGCCCGCGACCCATGATGGCCGAGGTCGGCGCGAGCATCTCGCGCATGCCGGGCCCGCCGCGCGGCCCCTCGTAGCGGATCACCACCACGTCCCCCGCCTTGATCCGCCCAGCCAGGATGCCGAACATCGCCTGCTCCTCGGAATCGAACACGCGCGCCGTGCCGGTGAACTGCTCGCCTTCCTTGCCGGAGATTTTGCCGATGCCGCCGGTCGGCGCCAGGTTGCCGTAGAACACCACCAGGTGGCTGCTCGGCTTGATCGGATTGTCGAAGCCGTGCACCACGTCCTGGCCTTTGGCGTAAGGCTTCACGGCCTTGAGATTCTCCGCCAGGGTCTGCCCCGTCACGGTCAGGCAATCGCCGTGCAGCAGGCCGCGGTCGAGCAGCATCTTCATCAGCGGCGTGAGGCCGCCGATCTTCACCAGCTCGGACATCTGGTACTTGCCGCTCGGCTTCAAATCCGCCAGCACCGGCACGCGCTTGCCGATCTTCGTGAAGTCGTCGATGTGCAGCTTCACCCCCGCTGCGTGCGCGATGGCCAGCAAGTGCAGAACCGCGTTGGTCGAGCCGCCCAGCGCGATGACCACGGTGATCGCGTTCTCGAACGCCTTGCGCGTCATGATGTCGAGCGGCCGGATGCCCAGCCCGAGCAGCCGGTGCACCGCCGCGCCCGCGCGGAAGGCATCGTCCTTTTTCTCCGGCGACACCGCCGTCTGCGCGGAGCTGTTCGGCAGGCTCATGCCCAGCGCCTCGATCGCGCAGGCCATCGTGTTCGCGGTGTACATGCCGCCGCATGAACCCGGACCGGGAATGGCGCACTGCTCGAGCGTCTGCAGGCCCCGGTCGTCCAGCTTGCCCTGCGCGTGCGCGCCCACGCCCTCGAATACAGTCACGATGTCGGCGTTCTTGTTTTGGAAGCAGCCGGGCAGGATCGTCCCGCCATACACGAACACGGCGGGCCGATTGATGCGCGCGAGGGCGATAAGGCAGCCCGGCATGTTCTTGTCGCAACCGCCGATGGCCACCACGCCGTCGAGCAGCTCGCAGCCCATCACCGTCTCGATCGAGTCGGCGATCACCTCGCGCGACACCAGCGAGTATTTCATCCCTTGCGTGCCCATGGAGATGCCGTCGGAAATCGTGATCGTATTAAAGATCAGCCCCTTGCTGCCCGCCTTGGCCACGCCTTCCGCCGCCGCCAGCGCCAGCTTGTCGATGTGGATGTTGCATGGCGTCACCTGGCTCCAGGTCGAGGCGATGCCGATCTGCGACTTCTCGAAATCGCCGCGCTCGAAGCCGACCGCGTGCAGCATGGCGCGGCTGGGCGCGCGTTCCATCGCGTCGACGAGCGGCCCCGACCAGTGACGGTGGAGCGACTGGCGGGACGACGAGCGCGAGGCGGATTTCATCCTGAAACCTTAAGGCCGCCCGCCGCGCGGTCAAAAGCGAAAAACCGGCGTCCCGCCTGCGCGGGACGCCGGTCGCTCACGAGCCGATCCGGGCCACCCGGCCCGGGCCGGAAATCAATGCGGGTTCGGGGAAGCGCCGGTACCGGGCGTCACGCCGGAAGGAGGCGTGCTGGTATAGCCGCTATTGCCGTCGCCGGGCGTCAGGCCCGCCGCCGTATTCACATGCGTGGTGGCCCCGCTTGAGGTCATGCCGTTGCCGGTCGAGCCGCCGGTAGTGTTGCCACCGCTTGTGCTGGAGGTGGCCGCGCCGGAGGTGGCGTTGCCCTGACCGTTGAGACCCGCGCCGCCCGTGTTGTTCACGTTGTGCTGCGGAGTCGAATTGTTGCCCCCGGAAGCACCGGCGTCTGCCGTGCCGCCCGTTGTCGCGGTATTTCCACCCGGCGTGGTCTGCGCCTGCAGAGGACTTGCCCAGGCGGCCAGGCTGATGACGAGTGCGGCCGAGAAAACTGGAGTGAGCTGTTTCATGAGGCAACATCCGCCGCCGCCTGAGGAAATCCATAGGGGAACGCCCTGAAAGGCGCCCCTAAGTCAGGACATCCGAGCGGCGATGACCCCCGCCGCCTGGACGCCGAAATCCCCCCGCAACCCGCGTCACTTCTTCCGCTCGATCGCGACCTTGCCCGTGCGCGCCAGATCCAGCACGCCGAAGGTCTCCATCAGGGCGATGAACTTCGAGACCTTCGATTCGTTGCCCGTCAGCTCGATGGTCAGGTTCTTCGGCTGCACATCCACAATCTTGGCGCGAAAGATGTCGCAGATCTGCATCACCTCGGCGCGCGCCTTGGAATCGATGCGCACCTTGATCAGGATCAGCTCGCGGTCCACATACTGCCCCTCGCGGAAATCCTGCACCTCGATCACGTCCACCAGCTTGTTCAGCTGCCGCGTCACCTGGTCGAGCACCCGGTCGTCGCCCTTCACCACAATGGTCATGCGCGACGTGTCCTCGCGGTGCGTCGGCCCGACATTGAGCGTCTCGATGTTGAAGCCGCGCCCGGAGAAGAGCCCCGCGATGCGCGTCAGGACTCCAAACCGGTTCTCCACCAGCACCGTGATCGTGTGACGCATAGCCAACCATGAAAGGAAACCGCCGCCCCGCGGTCAATGCCCTTCTCGCGCGCGGCGGTTGGCTGAAACGGCCGTCCTGGGGAAACTCTAAACGCCTGACCCCTTGCATGGTGGCCAGACAACCACCTCCGCCGGTAGCCGGCATCGGCCCGATGCCGGAGGCCGCAGCAGCGGCCGGAATGCAGCCCGAATGCGCTGGGAACGTAAGGGAACACCTCGCTTATCCGTTCCGCTCGCCTTCCTCGCTCCGGCGAGGGGAACATCGCCGGCGACCACCGGGCCTCACCGTCACGCGTGAACAGCGAGCAAGAATGCCGTCCTCTTTTACCCGCGACATCGCGACAGGCATAACCGCGTCTGGACAGCCTGCGCCGGAGCCCGGAAGATTTCCGCGTGCCGCCGCCGCTCTTCCTCCTCGGCGCCACGGGCGTGGGCAAGAGCGCCGTGGCGCTGGAACTGGCTCGGGCCCATGGCGCGGCCATCCTCTGCCTCGACGCGATGCAGGTCCACCGCGAGACGAACATCGGCGTGGGCAAGCCGACCGCGGCGGAGCAGGCCGAAATCCCCCACGGCGGACTCGACCTCGCGGACTTCGGCGAGACGTTCGACGTGGCGCGCTACGTCAAGCATGCGGCAATCTTCCTCGCCGAGCAGGACGCAGCCGGCCGGCCGGTGATCGTCGCGGGCGGGACCGGCCTCTACTTTCGCGCTCTGACCCGCGGGCTCTGCGAGGCGCCGCCCACGCCCGTCGACCTGCGCGACGAACTGGCCACGATGTCGCTGGACAAGCTTCGCGCGCGGCTCGAGCAGGTCGACGCCCCCATGCTCGCCCGCGTGGACGTGGGCAACCCGCGGCGCCTGGCCCGGGCCATCGCGGTGAAGGAATCGACCGGCCGCTCACTCGCGGCGTGGCAGGCGGAGCCGACCGACCCCGTGGTGCGGGACTACCGCGCGTTCTGGCTCCAGCGGCCAAAGGCGGAGCTGGACGGGCGCATTGAATCCCGCGTGGACGCCATGCTCCGCGTCGGCTGGGTGGAAGAAGTGCGCGGGCTGGTCGCGCGGCACGGGCCTGAGGCCGTGGCCCGCTTTCCCGGCATCGGCTACCGCGAGATCGCGCAGGCGCTGGAAGGGGAACTGGTAAACGCCGACCGACCAGGGAGCGAGTCGCTGGCCGCCACCGATCTCGCCTCCGAAAAATGGCGCGCCCTGGCCCGTGACATTTCCGTGGCGACGCGCCAGTACGCCAAGCGCCAGTTGACGTGGTTTCGGCGCGAGCCTACCCTGCTGGCAGTGACACTTTCCGGCGCCGCGACTGTTCCGCCCGCGCTCAACTTGTTTTGAAAGCAACCGTCTCGACTTCGGCTCCCGTCAACGAGCGCGCCTTGCTCATCGGCCTTGAGCGGCCGGACGACAGCAAGTGGGACCACGCCGAATCGCTCCAGGAACTCGGCGAGCTGGTAAAGAGCGCCGGCGGCGAAGTGGTCGACACCCAGATCCAGCGGCGCCACTCGCCCACCGCGCCGTTCTATATCGGCAAGGGCAAGGCGGAGGAACTCGCGCTGCTCTGCGGCAAGGAGCGCGTCGGCACCGTCATCTTCAACGACGAGCTGAGCCCCGCGCAAAGCCGCAACCTGGAAAAGGTTTTCGCCCGCAAGATCCTCGACCGCACGCAGCTGATCCTCGACATCTTCGCCCAGCGCGCCAAGTCCCGCGAAGGCAAGCTGCAGATCGAGCTCGCGCAACTTCAGTATCTCCTCCCGCGCCTTACCGGCATGTGGACCCACCTCTCGCGCCAAAGCGGCGGCATCGGCACGCGCGGCCCCGGCGAAACGCAGCTGGAAGTCGACCGTCGGCGGGTGCAGGAAAAGATCGCCCGGCTCACGCGCGAGCTCGGCGAGGTGCGGCAACACCGCAGCACCCAGCGCCAGGGCCGCCTGCGCCAGCACTGGCCCATCGTCTCGCTCGTCGGCTACACCAACGCCGGCAAGTCGACCCTGCTCAATCGCATGACCAGCTCCGAGGTCTACGCGGCGGACAAGCTCTTCGCCACGCTCGATCCCACCACGCGCCAGTTCATTCTGCCCAACAAGCAGAAGATGCTCCTCACCGACACCGTCGGCTTCCTCAAGCAGCTGCCGCATCATCTCATCGAATCCTTCAAGGCCACGCTCGAGGAAACGGCGGAAGCCGACCTCCTCCTGCATGTGGTCGACCTGAGCCACCCGCTTTTCGAGCAGCAGATGACCGCCGTGCAGGAGGTGCTCGAGGAACTCAACGCCTGGGGCAAGCAGATGATCGTCGTCTTCAACAAGATCGACCGCGTGGAAAATCCGGCGCTGATCGAGCAGGTCTTGCGCGATCACCCAGGCAGCGTGGCCATCTCCGCCGCCACGGGCGAGGGCCTGCCGGAACTCTTCAGCGAGATCGAGTCGCGCCTCAAGGCCTGGCGCATGCGCGTGAAGCTCGTGCTCCCCAACCATCTCACCGCCCTACTCGCCGAGCTCCACCGCGTCGGTCGCGTGCTCGACGTCAGCTACCGCGGCAACGACATCGCCCTCACCGCCCACGTGCCCCCGCAACTGCAAGGCAAGATCGGGAAGTACGTGGTGGAGGAAACCGACGACGGCGTACCTTCGGCCACCCTGGCTCGTTGACCGGGTGGCCTGCGTTCGCCAGCGGCTGCCTTAGGCTGTCACGCGGGAGACCGAAACGGATTCGCCCCGCGGGGAAGAAGCTGCAGCTCCTCAACCTCCGCCCGACCAGAAGCGGCCGAACGCCTCGTCCCAGCGGCGCTCCCCGGCGGCCTGGGCGGCGAGCGCGGAGCGCTCCGCTCGCGTGGGCAGGTGAGCCAGCATGTCGGCCAGGCCGTTCGTCCAAACGGTCGCCTCGCGGGCGCGCAACACGCGTCCCATCGCCGGGCTCCTGACCAGTTCGCGCGGGCCGCCGATGTCCGATACGGCCACCGGCAAACCCGCGGCCATCGCTTCCACCACCACGTTGCCGTAAGTATCGGTCGTGCTGGGGAAGACGAAAAGATCGGCCGAGGCATAGGCCACGCCCAGCTCGCGCCCGGTCAGGATGCCGGTGAACAACGCCCCCGGCAGCTTCTTTTCCAGCTCCGCGCGGTACGGCCCCTCGCCGACGATCGCGAGCGTGAACGGCTGCGCCGCCCGCTTGCGCAGGGCCGGCAGCACCTCGATCAACAACTGCAGGTCCTTCTCCCGCGAGATGCGCCCGACGTAAAGCAGCACCGCGCCCTTCGCGCCGCGTCGGGTCCAGAACGTCTCGTCGCGATGTTTCGGATTGAAAAGCTCCGTGTCCAGGCCGCGCGGAAAGATGCGCAGCTTTTCCGGCGCGATCCCGCGGTCCACCCACCGGCGGCGGTAGAACTCGGAATTGACGTAGACCGTGTCCACCTGGCCGTAGAACCACTGCATGTAATTCCAGACCAGCGTCTCCATAAAAGCGTCGTCGCTGAGGAAGCGCGCGTACTGCGGAAAGTCAGTGTGGTAGATCCCCGAGGTGCGCAGCCCCAGCAGCTTCGCGCAGCCGAGCGCGCACAGCCCGATCGGCCCGGGCGTGCTGATGATCAGTTCGGTGAAGCCCTCGCGCTGCACGTAGTCCAGCATGTCGAGAAAGGGCGGGAAGCTCAGCTTCTGCAGCTCGTACTCGGGGATCTCGAACTCGCCCACCGGCGTGAAGTTCTTGATCGGGATGTCCTTGATCAGGAGCTTCGAGCGCGAGGTGACGACGGTGAGGTCCGCGCCTGCCGCGCCCGCCGCCTGCGCCATGGCGCGGATGGTGCGCGCGACGCCGTTGACGTCTTCGAGCGTGTCGGTGAACCAGGCGCGCTTCTCGTTGCGCAGGGCCCGCGGCACCTCGCCGGTAAAATCGCGCGCGACCTGCGCGAGCAGGGCACGGTCCGGGGCCTGCTGCCCGAAGGCCACGACGTAGGGCAGGATGCCGAAGCCCACCGGCAGCAGCCCGGTCACCGTTTGGAACGCGTCGATCAGGTTGCCCTTCGCGATCCGTTTCTGGAACTGGGTGATGAGGCGGTAGGTGAGTTCGTTGGCGATGTGCGACGCCATGCGAAACGAGCGGCGCTGCGCGTTCGGCTCCTCCGCGATGATCCTGTCCAGCGCGCGCTTGAGCTTCGGATCGGTGACAAACGCCCCGATCTCGCGCGTGAGCGTGATCTCCGCCGGCTTGAGAAAATCGAGCGCCTGCCCGGTGCGCAGCGATTCGCGCAACTGGTCGAACCGCTCGGTAAAGGAAAACGCCGTCGGATTTTCGCCCGCCAGAAAACGGCCCGCCATCTTCCCGATTAGCCCGGCGGAGACCGGCGCGTTGCGCTTGATTTTGTCGCGCGCAAAACTGAAGACGGTCGCGTACAAACTGCTGGAAAGCGTGAGCGGATCGCCCGCCGGGCCGTGCAGCGTGCCCTCACCCGCGAGCAATCCGGCAAAGAAATCGGCCGGCCTCCCGTCGCGCGGCACCTCCGTGAACGTGCGGCCGGGATGCACCCCGCTGTGATCGTCCGAGGCGGCGAAGAGCACCTTGCGCCACGCCTCCGCGTGCGTCGGCGCCAGATTGTGCCGGTTGGCAAACGCCTCGATCTTCGCCGGCGTCAACGCCGCCAGGCAGAGCCCGCACACCTCCTGCGCCAGCGGCTCGCGGTTCCCGTTGCGCGCCTCGAAGACACGGAAGAGCAGCACCAGCTTCTCCACATGCTGCACGGTCAACACCTGGTTGATGTTCGCCAGCGGATGCGCCACGCCGTGCGGCAGGTCCTGCTCGCGCAGGTAGGCGGCAAGCTGGAAGATGTCCGGTCGCAGCCGCTGGATCTCGTCGTGTTGCGCCTCGTTCAGGTTCCACACCAGCAGGTGAATCTTGCAGCCGTCCGGAAAGTAGGTGGTCACCTCCTCGCTCAGGAAAACGTCGGGGTGATGCGCGATGGAAAGGCAGCCATCAAGCCGGTTGTGATCGGTGACCGTCTTGTGCGTCATGCCCGCCGCAGCGAGCTTGCGATAGAGCGTCTCCGGCTCGCTGTAACTCTGCGGCATGCCCAGCCGCCGCAAAATCCATTCGCTCGGCCGGTCGGAAAAACGGGAGTGCAGCTGAAGGTCGATGCGGAGCATGGGAATTAAAGTCGGACGGGATTAACTGATTTTACGCAATGGAATCTGACTTCCAGGATCCAGTTCGGACTCGGTTTAGCTCATTCCGTCGATTCCGTTAATTCCGTCAACTCAGTCGCGCGACGTAATCCGCATACGTCGACGGCTCGAACCCGCGCGCCAGCGCCGCGCGAACGATCTGCCCAATCTGGCGGCGCAGCAGCGGAAACTCAAGATCGCGCGGATGCAGGCTCAGCCGGATCAGATTTGTTTCGCGAAGTTTTCCAAAAAGTTGCCGGTTCCAGGCCGCGGAGGCCACGCGCCGCCAGCCCGCCCGCGTGCTGTAGCAAAGCGATTGCGAGGCAAGCGGCGACCGGCCTCCGCCCCGCACCAGCGGGATCAGCTCGCGCAGCGTGTTGGTATAAGTAAAGCCCAGCTCGCCACAGAGATTCGGCACCTGCGCCGCCATCAGCCACGCCGGCGCGATGAACCCGCGCGCCGCCCACCCGCGCTCGCTGAAAAGTTCCCGCCCGCGCCGCAGCCGGATGCGCGCCTCCTCCAGCGTCAGGTCGAGAAACTCCGCCTCGCGCTTGGTGTAGAGCCGCGTCCAGAACAGCGTGCCCAGCGTCTCGCGCGGCGATTCCTGCCGGTCGTGATAATACCCGTGCAGCACGATCTCGTGCCCCACCTCCTGCCACCGCGACACCGCCTCGCAAAAGCCCGCGTCCTTCACCACCGGCGCGCCGTGATGAAAGTCCGGCACCACCAGGATGCTCGCCCCCTTGATCCCGTGCCCCGCCAGAAAGGCGACCTGCTCCGCAATCGCCGCAGCTGAACCCGGATGGGCGTCATGCAGCGAAACGATCAGCGTTTTGTGAACACCCGGCATGGCGCCATGCAACCGCCAACCCCAGCCGATGTCCAGCGGAGGTCGGCGCCGTCGCGCCCGAAAACGCCTCGCCGTCCCGCTTCGGCCATGAGCCGTCCCGCCTCCGGGCGACTGGCCCCGCCGCGCTTCCTCCTTCGCATCCGCCCGGACTCCCGCTACCGTCCGCACGATGGAACCGTCTCCCGCCGTGGCCTCGCCGCGCCAGCCGTGGCCCTCGCTTTGGGTCACCGCGCTCGTCTCGCTCGTCGCCCAGCTCGCGCTCTGCCAGTTCTTCACCTTCGGCCAGAAGGTCCCCTTCACCATCGACGTCAACCCCAGCAACGTCTGGAAGTACGCCTACCACTTCCCGCCGCGCGGCGAATTTCTCACCCTCAACTGGTTCGGCATCGCCAACCTCCCGCCCACGCTCAACCCCTTCAGCTTCGCCGCCGCGCACCTGCCCCACTGGCTCTTCTTCACCGCCTACGCGCCGCTCGTCGCCACCGCCGCGCTCCTCGCCATGGTCGCATTCCTGCGCGAGCTCGCCCTCCCGCGGCCCGCCGCGCTCCTCGGCGGCATCGTCTACGCCTGGCAGGGCGACCTGCTCCCCTTCGTCTTCCCCGGCCACTTCGGCTACATCACCACCTGGCCCTTCTTCGCGCTCGCCGGCTGGGCCGCGCTGCGTGCCCCGCGCCACTGGGCTTACGCGCTCATCGCCGGCGCCAGTTGCGGCATGATGATCGGCCTCCAGCCCGACCGCGGGTCCATCGCCAGCCTGCTCATCGCCGCGCTTTACGCCGCCCCCGTGCTCTACCGCCGGCTGCCCGCCGCCGCGCAGTGGCGCTCGCTCGCGCTCTGCATCGGCGTCGCCGCGCTCGTCTCGCTCGCCGCGTTCCTCGCCCTCTTCCAGAGCTACATCATCGGCGTCAAGATGGGCAGCGTCACCAATCGCGACGAGGCCTTTGTCATCGCCACGGAATTCAGCCTCGGCCCTGCCGAGACACTCACCTACCTCGTGCCCGGCTTCTTCGGCTGGACCAATACGCACCCCGCCGGCCCCTATTGGGGCTGGATCGGCCAGACTCCCGGCTACGACGAAACGCACCAGGGCACGCGCAACCTCAACCTCGCCATCAGCACCACCGGCACCGTCGCCAGCCTCCTCGCGCTGCTCGGCGTCTATCTCATGATGCCCGGCGCCTCGCGCCTCTTCGGCAGCGCGCAACGGACCGTGCCCCCCGCCTCAGCCAGCCGAGGCAAAACGCCGCCCGCCACCAGCCTCCGCCCGCCCGCCTCCGCCGACCGCGATTGGACGCGAACCGGGGCTGCCTCGCCCGAGCGCAGCCTCGCCTTCACCGACCGCCAGCTCTTCTTCGGCCGCCTTCTTGTCATCCTCGGCGCGCTCTCGCTCGTGCTCGCGTGGGGCTACCACACCTCGCTGTACCGCCCGCTCTTCGCCCTGCCGCTCATGGACAAATGGCGCAACCCGCTCAAGTGGCTGGAGATTTTCAACTTCGCCGCCGCCGTCCTCGCCGCCTACGGCGCCACGCAGCTCATCCGCTCGCTCGCCGACGCCACGCAGCGCCACGCGCTCAACCTCTACTTCGCCGTCTCCACCGGCCTGCTCTTCGTCCTCCTGATCGGCAGCTACCCCTTCGCCATCATGGTCGCCGGCTATCTCAACGGCGGCTACCAGCCCGTCGAAATCGCCCGCGTCATGCACACGCTCCACGTCTCGCTCGCGATCGCCTTCACGCTCGGCGTCCTCCTCTGGCTCTGCCTCCTCGGCGTGTGGAATGGCGACCGCCTGCAAACCTGGGACATCGTCAACCCCTGGCTGCGCCATGCCTGGCAGCGGGCGCTCGAGCCCCGGAACCGGCCCGCCACCCTCTGCCTCGCGCTCGCCTTCCTCGTTGCCGCGCAACTCGGCTGGGTCGCGCAGCAATTCATCAGCCCGGCCGACCTCGCGCGCCTCACCGCCAACACCCCGCTGCTCGATTCGCTCGCCGCGGAAGGCCCCCTCGTGCGCGTCGCCGTGCCGCAGCCGCAGGATTCGCTGCTCAACTTCTACCTGCAAAACCAGTTCGCCGCCGACCGCATCTCCTCCATCGACATCTCCGCCGCCTCGCGCATTCCGGAATCGCTCACCGCCTTCGTCGGCGCCTTCGCCGGCCACACCGCGCGACTCTGGCTCCTCGGCGGCGTCAAGAACGTCGCCATCGGCCAAGCCGATCTCCCCAACCTCCGCCAGGACCCCGAGATCGCCGCCAACATCGCCGCCGCCGACGGCTACACGCTCACCGCCAGCCCCGACGGCCAACCCACCCACGCCCTCGTCCGCCTCCGCGATTACTTTAACAAAGCCACCTTCATCCCCAGCGCCCAGCTCGGCACCGACCAGGAAAACCTCGAAACCCTCGGCGACCCCACCTGGAACCCCCGCGCCACCATCCTGCTCGCCCCCCCGCCCGGCGCGCCGCCCCCCGCGCATCTCGCGACCAAGGCGCATCCCGGCGCGCCCGCGCCCGACATCGGCATCGACATCACCCGCTACACCCCGCACGCGATCGACCTGCACCTCGCCCGCTCCCCCGGCGGCTACGTCCTCATCAACGACCAGTACGACCCCGACTGGCAGGTCCAGGTCAACGGCAAACCCGCCCCGCTCCTCCGCGCCGACTACCTCCTGCGCGCCGTCGAAGTCCCGCCCGGCGAAAGCACCATCACCCTCCGCTACGTTGCCCACTACCGCCTCGGCCTCACGCTCCCCGTCATCCTCACCAACGACTTCAGCGACGCCGTCATGCTCCTCGCTTTCGCCTGCGGCACCCTCCTCATCCGCCGCGACGAACGCCGGTAACCGCAAAACGCCGCCACGCCCGAAGATGTCTTCTGTAGCGGCGGTCTATGACCGCCGACGCATAACAGAATTTTCTGGCACTACCCAGAGGCGACAGCCCGCCGCGACAAGGAAGACGCCTCTTCCGCGAGCCGCTCCGTGGCCGCCGCCGCTATCCTCAGCGACGCTCACTCACGAACACGCCCCGTACTCGGACCGCCGCTGAGACAGCGTCGGCTACACAGAATCCCCCGCGCCACCTCCGCAACCCCTCCGCCGGTAGCCGGCATCGGCCCGATGCCGGAGCGAGCACCGCGAGCGGAAGCGGCGGAGCCGCCTCATTCCTTTAACTCGGCCCACTCTGCTCCAGTTGCTGGAACGTCGGCCCAAACTTCATCCCCGCATAATTAAGCGAACGAAAAAGCACCACGTAAAACAGCAGCGTCGCACAGATGATCACCGCGCCCACCACCCAATGATGCGCCCGCATCCGCGCCAGCGGCGGCCAGTACGCGATGATGCCGAACAAACTCAGCACCACGATCACCGCATCGAAGCTCGCGCGCTGCCAGTAGCTCCCGCCGAGATGGAGCCACATCCCGAACTCGTCGAACGTCAGCGCCATGCCGAAGCCGTACGCCACCGCACAGGCAAAGCGCCATCGCCCGGTGGGATTCTCGAACAGCAGCACCGCCCCCACCGCCGATAACAGGAAAATCCCGTAATTAAGATGGTGCACATGCGTGCCGCCCAGGTGCAGGAAGAAGTCCGGCATCGACCGCGACATGATCAGGATCACCACCAGCCGCGACGCAATGAACGTCAGCAGAAAGGTGACGAAGACAATCCGCGCCACCCGCCGGGCAGGGGCCACGACCGGCTTTTCTCCCACGCTGTCGCTCATGCCCTCTTCTATCCCGACCGCCCTCCCAGAGCGACGAACTTTCTCGGAAAGATCAGGGCATCGTTCCCTCGTTCCCAAGTTGCACTTGGGAACGAAAAGGTGCATCCAACGACATAAGCCGTCGCGCTCAAGCCCAGCACCCGCACCCACAAATCGCCCGCGCGACCAACCCCTCCGCCGGTAGCCGGCATCGGCCCGATGCCGGAGCGAGCACCGCGAGCGGAAGCGGCGGAGCCGCCCTCCCTCACCACTCGCGCGCCCCTAAGCCGCCCCGCCCAGCACGTCCGGCTTATCCACCGCGCCGCTCAGCTTCTTCAGCGTCGCCGCCTCGATCTTCTTATAGAGCTCCTTATTCGTCTTCAGCTCCGCCTTCGCCGCATCGCGCCCTTGCGCCACTTGGCTGCCCTCGAAGTACAGCCACGCCCCCTTCTTCTCGATCGTGTTCAGCTCCACCGCGAGATCCAGCAGCGAACCCTCCTTCGAGATCCCCTCGTTATACATGATGTCGAACTCCGCCTCGCGGAACGGCGGCGCCACCTTGTTCTTCACAATTTTCACCTTCGTGCGATTACCCAGCACCTGACCATCCGGCGTCTTGATCGCCGCGATCCGCCGGATGTCCACGCGCACCGACGAGTAAAACTTCAGCGCCCGCCCGCCCGGCGTCGTCTCCGGGTTGCCGAACATCACGCCGATCTTCTCGCGAATCTGGTTGGTAAAAATCGCCACCGTCTTCGCCTTGCTGATGAACGACGTCAGCTTGCGCATCGCCTGGCTCATCAACCGCGCCTGGGCGCCCACCGTCGCATCGCCCATTGAGCCCTCCAGCTCCGCCTTCGTGATCAGCGCCGCCACCGAGTCCAGCACCAGCACGTCCACCGCGTTGCTCTTGATCAGCGTCTCCGCAATCGTCAGCGCTTCCTCGCCCGAGTCCGGCTGCGAGACCAGCAGCTCGTTCATGTTCACGCCCAGCTTCCGCGCGTAGGAAGGATCCAGCGCGTGCTCCACGTCGATAAAGGCCGCCACGCCGCCCATCGCCTGCGCCTGCGCAATCACCGTCAGCGTCAGCGTCGTCTTGCCCGACGACTCCGGCCCGAAAATCTCAATAATGCGCCCGCGCGGAAAACCACCCACCCCCAGCGCCTGGTGG
>CAZZYY010000007.1:26080-40891 GCA_964658475.1 uncultured Candidatus Methylacidiphilales bacterium
CCACCCCGTGGGAATCACCTCCACCGAAAGCTTCGAGTGCTCATCGCCCAGCCGCATGATCGACCCGTCGCCGTACTCCTTGGCGATCGCCTGCAGCGCCAGCTCCAGGTTCTTGTCGCGCACCCCCTGCGCCTTGTCCTTCACGTCAGATTTCGTCTCGGGTTTAACTTCGGTTTTCGCGGCCATAGAAATACAGGTTACGGATGATTATACAAACGAACAACACTAATGATCGATCACTTAGTAACATTCGCCCCGCCCCTGTCGAGGCCATCCCGCCTTATTCACAGCTTTTCTGCAGGCCGACGCACCCATCCCACAGTTTTTACACCTCCGCCCCTCGTTCCCAAGTTGTACTTGGGAACGCAAATGTGTATCCGACGGCTTAAGCCGTCGCGCTTAATCGCACGGCCCGTGATCGAACTCCACGCCTCCGAAGGGAATGACCTACAACCCGCATAAGGACGTCAAATAGTGAATTCACTTCCTCGAGGAAGAAGGTACATCAACCGAATTTGTTGTTGTTGATGCGGGAAGTCGGGGTTCTCTCCATTGGCTTACGCTTGGTCGTTTGGAGTTTGCAGCCGGAACCTCGGCTTGAGACAGCAGAGGCGCGGTAGGCTTAACGGCATCAACAACAGGTGAACGGGGAAGTATCCAGGCCAGATAGGCCACAACCAAGATCATGACCGACACAATGAAGGTCCACCTTATCATCCAGTGCGGCTCCCTCAGGGAATCCAAGCGGGAGGCGACTTGGAGATGCCTTCTGTGATCCATCTCGTCTTTGACTATCTCGCGAAGGTTGGGGTACCCCATTGTGATCTTGTCAAGGTAGGTCCTAAGCTTCTCATCGCTCGCCAAGGCGCACAGCTTCCTGAGCACTGGCTCAGGGAAAGATTCCATCCCCAACTTCTGAAGTTCCTCTGGAGCGTCGGGGTAGCAATAAATAGACATCGCGGGTGCGTTAACCTCCGCCCGAACGCTAAAGAACAGTCCGCGATGAAGGCAAGCAAGCCAAAATTAACTCGTCCCAAGTTGCACTTCGTAACGTGCACGTCTTCGACGGCGTAAGCATCGCGATCCTGCACAGCGTCCTCATTTACCAGGGCACCCTCGAAGCGCCGCACTCCCTTAGCAACTACCCCAGCGCCCGCCGCACCAAATCCAGCGCCACCTGCGTCGCCATCGTCCGGAACGTCGCCCGCAGCTGCGACAGATTCCGCCGCAACGCCGTCGTCTCCCCACCCCGCCGCGCCACCGCAAACCAAACCAGCCCGACCGGCTTTTCCGCCGACCCGCCCTCCGGCCCCGCGATCCCCGTCACCGCCATCGCCACATCCGCCCCGCTCGCGCGCAGCGCCCCCTCCGCCATCGCCCGCGCCACCTGCTCGCTCACCGCACCGTACGCCGCCAGCAACTCCGCCGCCACCCCCAGCTCCGCCGTCTTCGCCTCGTTCGCATACGTCACCCAGCCGTAACGGAAAACCGCCGAACTCCCCGGCACGTTCGTGATCCGCCCCGCCACCAGCCCGCCCGTGCACGATTCCGCCGTCGCGATCGTCTTCCCCTCCGCCCGCGCCACCCGCACCACCGCCTCCTCCAGCGTCTCCGGCGCTTCGGCGTAGATGAACTCGCCCAGCCGGCCTCGCGCCAGCTCAACCGCCTGGGTCAGCAACGCCTCGTCCGACGCAATCAGCCGCAGGTCCACCTCGCCCGGCCGCGCGCAGTAGCCGATCTCCAGCGGCCCCAGCGCCAGCAGATCCTTCTCCACCGCCAGCTGCACCGCCGTCTCGCCCGTGCCCAGCAGCCGCAACGTCCGCTCGTGCACCGGCCGCAGTTTGCCCGCGAAGTGGTCGCGCAGCCACGGCAGCGCCTGCTCCTCCCACATCGGCTTCAGCTCGCGTGGCGGCCCCGGCAGGAGCACGGCCACCGTCTTGTCGTTGCGGACGATCAACCCCGGCGCCGTGCCAAAGTGATTCTCCAGCACCACCCCGCCCCGCGGCACCATCGCCTGCTGCCGCTGCAGCTCGTTCATCGCCAGCTTGCGCGCGGCGAACTTCGCCGCAATGCCTTCGAGAATCTCCGGGTGGAAGACCAGCTCCAGCCCGAACGCCTCGGCCGCCGCCTCGCGCGTCACGTCGTCCGAGGTCGGCCCCAGCCCGCCCGTGACCAGAATCAGCTCCGCGCGGCTCAGCGCCTCCTCGAAGGCTTCCGCGATCGCGATCCCGTCCGGCACCGTCACCGCCCGCTCGATCCGCAGGCCCAGCCCAAGCAGGCTCTCCCCCAGGTAAGCAACGTGGGTATTGGTGACCTGGCCGAGCAGCAGCTCCGTGCCCGTATTGATGACCTCGACGCGCATGGCCCTAACATGGAGGCCGCCCGAGGCTTGTCGAGGGCGCGTTTGCGGCCGCCTTCCTTCATATAGAAATCGGCCCGAAAAAATCGGCCGATGCCTTATTTGCCCTATATAGACTAACTTACTTATCTTTTTAGGGCGAATAGGTCGTGCAGGTCCTCCAGAGATAACGCCCGTGCCGATTTTCATGCGATAAAAGACGCATGACAAATGCACTTCTGGTTCTCTCCTTCATCACGAAGGCGGCGGGATTCATCGCGACACTGAACGCGATTCCCGGCGTCTCTCCGTCCGAAGGCGTCATCATTTTCTTCGTGGCCTCGCTGGTGAAGGACACGGTCAACCGCATCGGCGATTTCCTCGACCATGGCAAGTCGGACTGGCGTGACTAAACCCCGCCGGCTACCGGCCCTGCGCCGGTGGTCCGAGGATCCTTCCTCATCTCCTGACCAAACACATCCCATGCGGGCCAACCCAAGCCAAAACCAGCGAGCCACCTAGAAGGAAAGAGCGGCCGCCGTGCGGCGAGCGCCTCTGGACCTCAGGACGCCTCACCCTCACGGAATCGTCCCCAAGCGTCCCGCGCGGCGGCCCATTTCCTCCCCCATCTCCCATAACCCTTTTCATATAGAAACCGAATGATTACCGAACTAGCAGACGCGACAGGCCAGTTGTTGCACCTCGTCGACGATCTTCTCCATCAAACCCAAACCCGGCGGCTCAATGCCGCCATCAACCAGGCCGCCACCGATGTCGAAAACTTTAAGGACGATCTTCTGTCTCGCCGTCTCGAGTCTCTCAACCTGCGTCTTGCCGGGCTGCAGCACGGCATCCTTGTCCACGTTACCGTCGCCGACGCTGAGCAGCTGCACGCTCTCCAGCCCGGGCTCGACGGCTTCGCCCTCCTCGGGCTCTACGCCCGGGCCCGGGCCGCTGACCTTGCCGCCGAGTGTGCTGAACTCCTTTCCGTCGGCGCCGCCAGCAACGGCGGAACCACCTTCAACAACGGCGCGGCTTCCGATCTCGGCGCCACCGTCCCAACCAGCCCCAAGCCGGGCGCAACATCCTAGGGAAGGGACCAAGTGATATGGATTTCCTCTTCTATATAGAAAGGACGCTGGGCGATTTGGGAAGCTGGGCCGGGAGCGTCCGTCGCCCCGAGGTCGACGGCTGCCCGGCGGGCGATCCGGGCCGCGATCTCGGGCTCCGTCTCTTCGCCCAGGAATTTCCGGCGCCCGACGCCGCGCATCTTTCCAGCTGGCTAATCGATGCCGCCGCGCTCGGCGCCATCCTCCTGATCTTCCTGAAGCTGATCGACCACTTCAAGCGCAAGCCGTCGCTCGAGCAGGAGCTCGAGAAGCTGCTCAAGCAAATCCGCACCGAGCTCAACCAGCTGCGGCACGAGCAGTCCAATCACCTCTCCGAGGTGCGCGGCCGGGTCGAAGGCGCGCACCAACGGGTCGACCTGCTGACCCACGACCTCAACAACAAGCTGCAGCGGCTCCCCGGCGAAATCGTCGACCTGCTGCACAAGACCGGCGTCACGCCGCGGGGCCATTGATATGAACACCACCACCACCATTCCGACTCAGACCGAACCGGCCTACACCGATCCCGGCGCGCTGCTCCAGGCCCGCGTCCTCAAGATCCTCAAGCCCTGCCTGGATTACTGGCTCGACGAGCAAACGCTCTACCTGACGCTCAACCTCTCCCGCCCCGCGGTGACGCGCGCGACGCTCGAGGTGGCCCTGCGCGAGCTGCGCGACAAAGCCTACATCGACTTCCGCGTCGACCCCCTCTCGCGCCTCACCGAATGGCGCCTCACCCCCAGCGGCCGCGCCCTCGCGGCGGGAATCTGACCATGAACGAAGCTCTGGAAGGTAGCCGGCGATCTCCAAGCGCCGGCGCGAGCGAAGCGAGCGGAACGCAGTCGCCCCAGGAACCCAACCCCCTCCTGCGCCTCCCGCAGGAGCAGCGCGAGGACATCTTCATCTGGCTGCGCGAAGGCGCCGATCACGACGCCATCAACATCAAGCTCCTCGACAAACAGCTGCCCCCCGCCACCCCGCGCGAGATCGACCAGTTCTTCCGCGTCTACGCCCGCGAACGCTGGGACCGCCGCGTCGACCGCGCCGCCGAGGAAGCCGACGCGCTCATTGGCTCCATGCGCCGCACCTCCGGAAACCTGCCCGAGGCGTTGCTCGCTGCGCTCGGCCAGGAAGCCTTCCGCCAGATCTCCAGCGGCAAGGCCGAGGCCGCCGCGCTCACCCGCTACACCGCGCTTTTCCTGCGCGCCCGCGATCAGGACCGCGCCGAGCGTGCCCTCGTCGTCCAGGCCGAAAAAGCCCGCCACGCGCAGCGCACCTCGGTCGAAAAGGCGCTCGACGCCTTCGCCCGCGACTTGCCGCAAAACCCTGCCGCCCTCCAGGCCTTCCAGCACCTCCGCGAGCAACTCATCGAAGCCACGCGCGAGCTCCCCGCCGCACCCGCCGGCGCAGCCTCACCCGAACCCCAGGAGGACCTGTCATGACCCACGAAAAACCCTCTGCCGGTAGCCGACGCTCCACAGGTAGCCGGCGATCTCCGAGCGCCGGTGCGCGCCAAAAGACATCGCCCGAGCGCCACACCTCCCCCGCGCGCATCTCCACGCCCGTGCGCGCCACCACGCCCTCCGCAATCTCCCGCGTCGCCCACGCACTCGAAAAGCGCGCCCGCCTCGGCGCCAACGCCATCCCGCGCATCGACTCCTTTCTCGATTTCCTCACCGCCCACGCCCGCGTCAAGTCCGGCTCCGGCTACGTCGCCTACCACTTCAAAGGCCGCGAGGCCCTCGAGCCCATCGTGCGGCAACTCGACGCCCTTCTCGCCTCCGGCGCCACCGATGCCTCGCTTGCCCTCTGCGGCGGCGCCCAGTTCGGCAAGACGGTGCTCATGCTCAATCTCCTCGCCTACCTCGTCGCCGTCCGCTTCCGCAACGTCGGCTATTACCTGCCCGACGATGACCTCGTCGCCGGCCTCGTCGACGGCAAGCTCCGCCCCGATGTCCTCGACCAGATCCCCTGGCTCGCCCGCCTGTTGCAGGTCGGCAAGACCCTCGCGCCCACCGGCCGCGCCGTGAACCGCAAGGGCGCCTTTCTCTGCACCGACGGCAAACACAGCGCCCTCGCCTTCATGCGCGGCCTCGGGAAAATCCCCACCTCGTTCTCCATGGATGTCGTCATCCAGGACGAAAAGGACGATCTGCCCGAGGAGCACGCGCGTTTCCTGAGCGGCCGCATGACCGCCTCCGACCTGCGGCTCTCTCTCATCATCGGCACGCAGCGCTACCACGGCGCCGGCCAGAACCTCGCCTTCACCGAAGGCACCCAGCACATCGGCCTCGTCCGATGCCCGGCCTGCGCCAAGTCATGGAACCCGGAAACCGCATGGCCCGACATCTGCCGCCTGCGCGTGGAAAGCGCAACCTCGACCAACGCTCCCCGCCTCTCGTCGGAGGGCCATTTCGTCTGGGGAAATAAGACGGAATTAACGGAATTAACGAAATTGAAAGAAGGCAACGGTCACCCGACCGCGCCTTCCCCCAATCCCGTTAATTCCGTTAATTCCGTCCAAAACCGGTTCCCCATCCCCTACGCCCCCGGCCAGTCCTACTACCTCGGCTGCCCCGCCTGCGGCTCCGAACTCGACCGCGATCATCCCGAGTGGCACGCCCTTGCGCCCGACCGCGCCGCCCTGCGCCGCTGGAGCTACCGCCTCTCCCAGCTCCTGTTCCCCGACATCGACCTCGCGCAAATCGTTGCCGCCTGGCAGCTCGCCATCCGCGACCCCGCGCAGATGACCGTCTTCTGCACCGACCGCCTGGCCTTGCCCAAATCGCTCACCCAAACTCTGACCCCCCACGACCTCGCCGCCGCGCGCGGAAACTATGCGCTGGGAGATTTGGACGGAATGAACGGGGTTGCGAAATTTGACCCGCAAACGAACCACGTCAGTTCCGCCAATTTGCTTAATTCCGTTAATTCCGTCCAAAACTCCGCCCGCTTCGGCGGCCTCGACCTGGGCGACCAATGCTGGTTCGTCGCCCGCGCCGTCGATCTCGCGCCGCCGCACCGCGTCCGCCTGTTGTGGGCCGAGTCCATCGCCGCCGAGCGCGTGCGCGCCCGCGTGCCGGAACTTTTTCGGCTGCTCCACCTGCGCGCGCTGTGCGTCGATGCCGGCCCGCTCCGCGACCTGGCGCGCGATCTCGCCTTCGCCCTCAACGAGCTGGACGAGGACGCCGCAGCCTCCTCCGACGATGCCGCGCGGAACATCTATTTCTCGCGCCACGGCGCCACGCTGCCGCTGCGCTGGTTGGCCTCGACCGAACGCTGGGAAAACGTGCGCTGCCTGCCGGTGGAGTTCACCCAGCGCGAAGGCGCTGGCATCCGCCACAAGGTCGCGCGCACGCAGGAAGGCCGCATCTATCCGCTGCTCGCCGCCCATCGCGAGGAGTCCATTGCGCGCGTCATCGGCGAGCTCCTCGCGGACCCAAGCTCCCGCACCAGCGGCCTGCTGCTCGAGGGCCCGGACGGAATCGCCACCCGCACTACCGGTCCGCGCTTCCTCCTGCCCACCGCGACCGACGCCACCCGCGGCGTGCTCGATGTTTACGAGCGCCATCTGCTCGCCGGCTCGCGCCAGGAACGCACCGCCGACGGCAAGTCGCTCCGCTTTCTCGACAAATGCGAAAACCACTTTCTCCTGGCCACCGCCTACGCCGCCCTCGCCGAGCTCCTCACGCCCCTGCGCAGCGCCTCGGGCGGTTCACAAAACCGTCCCGCCGGCTTTCATTCCGTGTCCGCAACCAGCGCGCGAACCCGCCCGCGCACCGTCCGGGGGGTGGAAGGATGATTTCGTTAATGCCCGTGCCCGCCGCCGCCGTCCCCGCCGTCACCAAAGCCGGAGGAGCCGGCATCGTGATGGTGGCTGGAACCGGAGTCAGTCGGCGGAATGTTGCCGGCATCGCCGTCCCTGAAACGCATCCCGCGCCGGGCGAAACAATACACCACCCACAAAAACAGGCCAGTAACGAGCAGGATCTCCATGGGAACCCGCCCATGCTGGCACCGGATCAGGGCGAAGCAATGGCCGAATCCACGATCCGTTTAGCGGGCCTCTGCCCCTCGTTCCCAAACTCCGTTCACCTCGTTCCCAAGTTGTACTTGGGAACGCACCGTGCATTCGGCGGCTCAAGCCGCCGGGCCTCAACGCCGGACCCACGGCTAAACGTCGACCCGCGATCTTCCAACTCAGGCTCCAAGCCTTCGGCCCAGCGGCCCGCCCGCGTCGCTAAAACTTAATTTCTATATCTATATGAGACCCTCCATTTTTCTAAAGAACCTGCAGACCTCGTCCAACTGGCGCGCGCAGTACAACCCCCTCCGCGGCTTGACCCTGCCCCTGCTCGTCGCGCTGCTCGAGGCCGGCGAACGCGGCGACTATGCGCGCCTCCAATGGCTGTACCGCTTCATCGAAAAGCGCAACCCCACGCTCCGCGCGGTATTGCAGCGGCGCCAAGGTTCCCTGACCAAGCTGGATTGGGACATTCGCCTGGCGCCGGGGGCGGGGCGCGATCCCCGGGCGCTGGCGGCGCGGCAGGCGGCGGCGCTGCGGGCGGCCTACGCGCGGGTGGAGAATTTGCGCGAGGCGGTGTCGTTCTTGGCGCTGGCCGAGTTTCGCGGTTACGCGCACCTGGAACGGCACGTGGACCGGCAGGGGCGGACGGTGCGCCTCGAGCCGGTGCCGCAGTGGTTCTGGGCGCGGCTGGGGCCGGAGGCGCCGTGGCAATACAACGCAACGGCCCGGCCCGGGTTGCCGATGCCCGGCGATCCGGTTCTCGACCCGGCGCGCTTTCTATATAGGGAAGTGCCGGCGCCGGTGGACGAGATCGCGGCGATCGCGCACGTGCGCCAGGCGCTAAGTCAGAAGGATTGGGACGCATTTGTGGAGACGTATGGATTGCCGCCGCTTTTCCTCGAGCTGCCGCCCGACATTCCTCCGGAGCGGGAGATGGAGTACCAGGCGCAGGCGGAGGCGATCATCGGCGATGCGCGCGGAACGGTGCCGCACGGGACGGGAATTCACACGGTGGATTCGGGCGCCCGCGGACAGAACCCGTTTGCCGAGCACCTGCGTTACCAGGACGAGCTGATCGTCCTCGCAGCGACCGGGGGCAAGCTGACGGTGCTGACAGAATCGGGCAGCGGGACCCTGGCGGGCGGGGCGCACCAGCAGGCCTTCGACGACCTCGCGGAGGCCGAGGCGGCGACGGTGTCCGAGATTTTCCGGCGGCAATTCGACGGCCCGCTGCTCGACGCGGAATTTCCGGGCGAGCCGCACCTGGCGTCGTTCCAACTGATCGCGACGCGCGAGCTGGATCCGGCGGAGGTGATCGCGCAGTCACTCACGCTGGCGCGGGCCGGGTACGAGATCGACCCGAAGGAGTTGAGCGAGCGCACGGGCTTCCAGTTGCGCCTGCGCAATTACGCGCTGGAGCCGCTGCCGAAGGCGCCCGGCGCCGAGCCAACGCCCCGCCATGCCTCCGCCGACAGCATCGATACCGACTAACCCATTTTTATTCTATATGAACCTGACAACGACATTTGAACCCGCGCCCGACGGCTGGTTTCACATCGCGCCGCACGGCACCTTTCCGCACCCAACAGGTGCGCAGCAGGTGATCGATGCGGAAGCGTGCGAGACCATGGCCCAGACTTTTGCGGAGGAGGCGCGGCAGCCCAACTTCCCCGGGCTGCTGGTGGACTTCGACCACTTCTCCCACGACCCCGCGCGGCCCAGCGCGGCGGCGGGCTGGGTCTCGGCGCTGGAGGCGCGCAACGACGGTCTCTACGCCCAGGTGCGCTGGTCCGACCTCGGCCACGCGGCGGTGACCGGCGGGCGGTACCGGTTGGTCTCGCCGGTGTGGAATCGCGCGGACTGCGATTCATGGACGGCTCCGGCCGGGCCCGCGGGCCAGGAGGCGGCGCATCTCCGACCGCGTCGGCTGGCCCGCGTCGCGCTAACGAACGATCCCAACCTGCCCGGCCTGGCGCCGCTGACCAATCGCGGTGAAGAGCCGCGTCCAGCGAAGGCAGAGCCGGCTCATTCCCGGGACGACGCGAAGTCCAAGCCGCCGCCATTGCCGTTGGCGCGATCCCTCCGGGCCGTGCTGGTTGAGATGCTGCGGCTTGCCGCCGGCGCAACTGATGCGGAAATCGCCGAGGCGTTGCGGTTGCAGCGCGACGAGCTCGATGCCCTGCGCAATCGCTGCGTGGCTTTTCGCGAGGCCCAGGTGGACGCGGAGCTGGAGGCCTTTGCCGATGTGATCACCAATCGGGCCGCGGTGCGGGCGCAGTTGCTGGCGAACCGCGAAGGCACCCTGGCAGTGCTGCAGGCGCTCCGTCGGCCGGCGCCGTTTGTGCCGCTGCACGACGCCCGCGCGCGGCGCCCGAACCTTCAGCTGCTTTCGCCGCTGACCGGCGCCGAGAGCGATCCAAGCGCGGCCCGGCGCATCGCGAACCGCGCCCGGCAGTTGCAAAGCGAACTGAAGATCGGCCACCACGCGGCCTTTCGCCTGGCCGAAGGCGAGGACGCCGCCTGAAGACAAAGTTCAAGGTGGAAAGTGAAACGGATCGAGGGCGAGCGGCTCACGCACGCGAGCACCCTTGTTCCTGGAAAAACAATTTCAATGCGGCGCCAGGTTGCGCTGCTCAACCCAACTAATATGAGTCAATCGAATACAAAAGAGGGCGATCTCCTGATCGCCGCGAACGAAGATCTGTCCCTGCTGGCCGATGTGCTGGTGGCCCCGTACAACAATGCAGGCGCCCTGGTGGTGACCCGCCCGGTGGCCAACAACGATCCGGCGATTTACCTGCTGGTCTATGGCGCAACGACGGGCTCGCCCGCCACCGTGCGGCCGATGACGCCGAACCGCTCGGTCCGCATCGTGGCGAAGGGGACCGGGAATCCGGGCGACCTTTTGGTCCTCGCGGACGGCGTCTCCGTCCCGGCGGACAAGGGGAAGGTGCGCTCGAAAAGCACGCTGACCGCCGGCTCGGGCACGTACCGCCTGGTGGCCATCGCGGAGGAAGCGTTCGTCGACGGACAGCTGGTGAAGGCGCGCCCGACATTCGGGACGGTCACGGTCTGAAATGCCTGAAAATAGAAAGGTGAAAGTTAAGTTTGAGGTCCGTTGACCTCCGGCTTTTTCTCACCGGATGGCGATCTTAGATCGCCGAGACAAATAATTATTATCAATATATATGCCTAGTCTATCTGAAATTACTGCGAGTCCGATGCTGAAGGAATTTGCCCAGGGGGCCGCGCAATCCGCGGTCCAGCCGGTGGCCGACTTCCTCGCGCCGACCGTGGAGGTGCCCAGCTCGATCGGACGCTACAAAATCTATACCGAGAAGAACCGCTTTGCCCCGCCGGACACGTCGCGGGCAATCGGGGGACGCGCGACGGTCCTGAGCTTCGACGCGGCCGACGCGACCTATAATTGCCAGCCCAACGCGCTGGATTATCCGATCGACTTCCTCGAACAGATCGAGGAAGCCTCGCTGACCAATGCGTTGATGGAGGGTGCGACCATCGTGGCCGAGGTGGCCGCGCTGGTGCACGAGCAGAGCGTGATCAACACGGCCGTGGCGGCCACGACCGGCACGGCGATCTCGAAGACCTGGTCGGGCAACAGCGGCTCGGACCCGATTGACGATCTCGATGCGCAGATCCTCAACGTGATTAAGGCGGCGCGCTATGGCTCCCTCATGGGCGTCGGCGTTCTCTTTGGCGCAGGGGCCTGGCGGCTCTTCAAGAACGCGCCCAACGTGCGCGGCCGTTTTGTGGCGGCGGGCGATTACTCGATCCCGAACGTGACGCCGGCGGAGGCGACGAAACTCTTCGTGGGCAACCCCGAGGTGCGGACATCCTATATGGTGGTGGACACGACCAAGGAAGGCCTGGCGCCGAGCATCAGCTTTCTGCTGGATACGTCGGTGCTGGTCTTCGCGCGGCTGCAAAACCCGACCCGGCGCGATCCGTCGTTCATGAAGACGTTCCGGTTGATGGGTAATTATATGGTGCCCGGCTCGTACCTGCGCGACGACGGCCGCGTCGAGGTAGCCAAGTTCGATTGGAGCGAGGCGGTGGCGGTGACGAATGCGTCGGCGGCCCAGTTGGTGACGGTCAGCTAGGAAGTTCGAAGTGTGAAGGTAGAAGTTAGAGGTGGGGACTGCCCGGAACTTCTACCTTCCACTTGGGCTTCCGCGACGGGCGGTCTTTAGGCTTGCGACAACATGGCGGTGGGTTCATCGGCCTCCCGTTCGATCCCCTCGATGGCGCGAGCACCTGGGTGACAGGGCAGTTCGTCGGCCAATCTCAGGACGTTCAAGGCGAAACCAGAGTGCAACGACCAACTTCAGTCATTCTAAAACTATGATCAAATCGGCGGAAAACGGAAAGAGCGGGATCACCATTTCTACCTTCTAACTTCTTACTTCAAACTTCTATATGGCCTGGATTACTCCTTCAGAAAATGACTTGCTGACTTCGTTGTCGGAGACGGAGCTGGCGGCTTATCGGGCGGCAGCACTGGCGGCGGGGCAGGCCGACCCGGTGGCGCCCACCTTGGCGCAGGTGATCGACCTAGTGCGTGGATATGTGGGGGCCTATCGCCCCAACCTTCTGGGCGCGGCGGGGACGATTCCGCAGAAATTGCTGGCGCCGGCGATCGATCTGGCCGCGGTGCGGCTGCCCCAGCGGGTGGGCGTTCCTCCCAAGGAGGTGCGCCAGGCGGCGGCCGGCGCGGCGATTCGGCTGCTGGAACAGGTGGCGGCTGGCGAATTCAATATCGAAGAACCGGACGTGGCCTCGACGGAAACAACGAGCGCGCCGCGACCTTCCATCCAGGCACGGCATCCGCGATTTCGCGGAAGGGAGGAGGAGGGCGTCTGAAACGTTAAAAGTAGAAAGTTAAAAGGGGAAGAGACTGAGACGATTCGGGCCGACTTTTAACTTCTTACTTCGCCTTTTACTTTTCTTTATGAGCATTCTATATTCGATTCAACAGGAAATTGCGGACCGTCTGGCGGCGGACCCGTTCTTCGCCGCCGTCCCGGTGCTGGTGGAGGTTCCGCGGGACATGGCGTTTGAACTGCAGGCCGGGGTGGCCGCGGCGGGGACGTGGGGTGTGGTGCTGGTGCCGCAGGCGCAGGTTTTGGCGCCCAATGCGCCGGGACCGATCCTCGATCCGGTGGAGTTTGCCGTTCGATTTCGCGCGAACACGCCAGTCTCGCCGGGGCCGGGTGCACTGGATGCGGCCGAGGCCGCGCTGGCATTGCTCCATCTGTATCGGCCGCCTTCGGTAAACGAGGTGCTGGTGGCGGCGCCGGAGGCGTTGCGGCGCGTGACAGAGCCGAATGTGGTGACCTATGAAGTGCGGGTGCGGACGCAGCTGGGCCTGGCGTATGAAATTCCGCAGGTGACCACGCCGGTGGTGGCGGTGACGGGCGCCGGGTTTCCCTTTTCTATATCCCTAAGCTGCGCGACGGCGGGGGCGGCGGTGTTCTATACGCTGGATGGGAGTTCGCCGGTGCCGCGCGGGGCGGCTTCGATTCTATATGGAGGCCCGTTTGCGGTGAGCGACGCGGTGACAGTGCGCGCCCGGGCGTGGCTGGCGGGATATCTGGCGAGTGTGGAAGCTCGGGAGGTGGTGGGATGAAAGGCCACGCATCGTCATTCGAAAGGCTCGTGCAGGAAATAGGCGCAGCTGCCGAGGTTGAAGAGCACGAGAGCACCGAGGATCCAAAGCAGGATCAGGAAGTGCCTCCGCGAACGAACGCTCAACGAGAGGAACAAATGAACGGCATAGAGAATCCAAGGAACAATCATCAAGGTGATGACGAAATATTCGCCGTAAGCGCTACCGACCTTGCCGATTCGAGCGAGAAGCCCCCCGGTAAGATAGATCAATGGCCATGCCATTCCTGTGGGGAAGAGGAAACGCATCCAGCCGCGAAGCGGGAGGACCAACGGAATCAGCGGCAATTGAGCGGCGAGATAAATGCCAAACCACCAGAGCAAACGGTTGCGGGTGCGCGGAGCTGGTTCGGTTTGTCGGGATGGATTCTGGAAGGCCATCGCTTTAGTCCTATATCAAAAGAGGAGACGCCGGGCGACTGCGGGATAGGTTGCGCGGGAGTTGGTGTGGTAGCGACGGCAATGATTTCAGTGCAGGGTCGGCTCCGTCGCCCGGAGATCGACTGCTATCGGCGGAGGGTTGCGGGGCTACAGGCTGATGGAGTGAGCCATTCCCCAGAAAAGGGCTTGGTTGAGGAGCACGACGGTGACGTGGATGAGGAGCAGGGCGCTGAAGCGGCGACGGCTCTGCGCGCGCAGAATCAGGAAGAGATTCAGGGCATACCCGAGATACCCGGCAATGAGGCCAAGGCCGATGACCGGACCCGCGATAGCTTCGGAAATGGCGGAGGGAAGGAGGTTGAGCGGGATGACGACGATCATTCCCAAGGCCGTGGGCATGAGAAAGGGCGTGACGGCGAAGTTATAGCCTTCACCACAGAAGATGCCGCGCCAGATCATGGGAACCTCGGCGGCCAGGTAGATGCCGAACCAAATCCAGAAGCGCACCGTGGGGGCAGGGGGATTTCGACCGAAATGCTGGAGAAGGGTTGGATTTCCGGCGTCGGACGCGGTCGGTTGGACGGGGTTCACGGGTTGAGTGTCTATATAGAGAAAATCGGTGGCGAGGACGACTGCGAAATAATGAGAGGTTCTTCGGCTTCGCTCAGGATGACGGAGTTTAAGAGGCCGCGCTTACGCGCTCGGGGGAGTTTGGGGGGCGGGGGTGGAAGGAGGGGCGAGGCGTTGGTTGGCGATCGGCTCCGTCGGCCGGAGGTCGAGGGCCACCGCGTGCTACGCAGGCGAGGGCACGCCGGTCGCTGCGCTCCCTCCGCCGCCCGGCGGTCGGCGGCTACCGACGAGCTTGGCGCTCTTCGTTCTGCGTTCTTCGTTTCGATGCGGGAGGTTCTATGGATGTGACGCGGGCGACTTTGCTTTCGGGGCCGGCCGTGGCGGAGTGGAACGGGCATTCGTTTTGGGCGCGGGAGGGGATTCTGGTTTCGCCGGGGTTGGAGTTGGCGGCGGTTTCCTCGGATGCGCAGGGGGTGCTGGATGGGTCGGTGTTTGGAGCGCCGGTGACGATCCGGTTTGTGCCTTCGGCGCCGGCTGCGGATCTGGTGGCGCTTTACCCGCATTTGTTGGGAGCGCCGGGGACTCCGCTGTTTGGCGCGGCGGACTTGCCGCTGGTGTTGACGGCGGCGAACGGGGTGCGGCTGACGTTTGCGGCGGTGGCGTTGACGCAGATGCCGGATTTGTTGCTGGGGGCGACGGGC